>SIAU01000007.1 GCA_009691685.1 Opitutales bacterium | reverse complement strand
CGGTCTTCCGATTCTAAAACAGAATCTTTCTGACTTAATTCATCACGCAGACCTGCCAGAGCGTTAGTTGAAGTTTCAATTTCGCCGGCGAGACGCTGAGAGTTTTCCCGAGCCGTTTGCGCCTGAGCTTTTAATTCGGCAATCGCGCGCTCACTATTCTGCCCTTCCGTACGGCGAGCAACCAAGCGAGCGGTCGCTTCAATTTTGCGTGATTCTAAGTCGGCTAATTCGCGGCCTGCCAATTCGAGGCGTTGACGTTGTTCCGCTAAGCTTAGACGCACATCGCCTAAGAGAGAGCGTCGGGTTTCAGCATCTTTGCGACGACGTTCAACATCTTGTTCGCCATCAACAATGGCCTGACGCAGACCGGCCACTTGGCCGTCTTTGGCTGATAATAAATCTTGGGCGCGATTCCGGCGAATAATGGATTCACCTTTAGCCACTTCGGTTTCATCTAACAAACGCTGCTCGCGAGAAATTCTTTCGTCCATCGCTGCTAAAGTAGCACGTGCGGAACGTTCATCGGCTTGAGCGACCGAAAGTTCTTCCGCTGCAGCTTCAGTGGATGAACGTAAATTAACTAAATTAGCTTCGGCTTCATCAATCTGACTTTGTAAACTGATCGCCTGCTCGTTGAGCGTGGTGAGTTTATCGTTTTCTTCTTCCAGTTTTTGACGGACGGAGCGAATTTCGCTCTCGCGTGAAAATACGCCCATCGCAGCACCTGTAGACGCTTTGCGCGGACGACCGGCGAAGACCAGACCGCGACGATCGACGAGATCACCACTCGTGGTTGCCACTAAAAAGAATTCGAAGCCAGGGTTAGTGCGCCACCATTTAAGGAAATCGCTCAAGCTATCACAAATATAGCATCCATCGAAAAGGTTAGAGATGAGGCGAGCGTGAATGGCGGCCTTGGGTTGAACCGCGGTGGATGCCTGACGGAGCCAAGTAGGCGCGTTTACTGAAGATTTTTGAGTTTGCGGTGCTTCCACTTGGAATACAGCGCGACCTAACTCACGTTCGCCCATCTGCGATACGATACCAGGTAAGAAATCAATATTATCCAAAGCAACCGCTTCAGAAGCTGCACCGAGAATACTCTCTAAAGGACCAGCGACAGAGGCGTCGGTCACACTGACGAGATCAGCCAATGCTTTGCCCGCTTCTTTACCGTCCGAAAGTTCTCCGCGTAAAACGGCTTTCGCTGCATCGGAGAATCCTTCGAGACGCGATTGCATTTGTTCCAGTAAACCTAACTGAGCTGAAAGTTTAGCAACGATACGATCTTGTTCGGAAATGGTCAGCTGAAGTGAACGGAAATCATTATAGAATACCTTCACCTTGTCAGTCGCGGCACTTTCGGTGCTACGCGCAGTTTGCAAATCTTGGTGACGGGTGCTTACGACTGTCGCGCTTGCGTTGGCGCGAAGCTCTAAACCGTGACGTTCGGCTTTGGCTTGCGTGAGTGAATCATTTAAATCGACCAAGCGTGTCTGGTGTCCGCGTAAATCAATTTCTGAATTAGTAACATCTCCACGTGCCCGTGTCATTTCACCTTCCGCAATTAAAATATCTTGGCGCGCCATACGTAAGCGAACTTCGGACTCCGTGACTAATCGTCCAAGTTGATCTACCTCTGCGGTTTTTTCACGGAAGCTGGCATCGGCAACTGAAACATCGCCCGCGGCGGCCGATTTAACATCGGTACTCCCACGTAAGCGTGTTTCATATTCAGTAATCGCTTGTTCAGCTTCCGCAGCCTCGCGACGAATATCAGCCAAGCGCGCCGTCAAATCTTGCGATCTTAAATCGGCAGTGCGTGCTTCGGATTCGGAATTTTCACGAGCCGTCCGTAAATCAAACAAAGCCTGCTGGGCGCGTTGGACGAGTTCCGCTAATTCAATGCGGGCCGCCCGGGTGGCGGCGAGGGCTGATTCGCGGGTCTGTAAACTATCGGACAACGACTGTACTTCCGTGCGGCTGGCCTTGGCTTCACCTTCCAGCTTTTCCACTTGTTGGCGACGATCGATAAACTGTTTGGTCTGCCAGGCTAAATCTAAATGAGTGTAGCGATGTTTTAAGCGACGGTAGCGAAGAGCTTTAGCAGCTTGGCGACGGAGACTAGAAATTTGTCGACCCACTTCACCAATCACATCGGTGACACGTGCTAAGTTAGCATCAACGCCCGATAATTTATTCAGCGCCTCTTTCCGTTGCGATTTATAACGAGTGATACCGGCCGCTTCTTCAAAAAGATAACGACGCTCTGAGGGGTTAGAAGAAAGAACTTGTTCGATCTGTCCTTGGACCATGAACGAGTAAGACATCCGTCCGATACCCGTATCCATGAACAGACGTTGAATATCTTTTAGGCGAGCCGACTTACCGTTTAAAAAATAGTCGCTCGTACCTTCGCGATACAGACGACGCATGACGGAAACTTCTGCAAAAGCCGTTCCCAGTTCTTTTTCACAATCCGCGAAAATTAATTCTACTTCACACTGGGGAAGTGGCCTACGGGTATCTGTACCACTGAAGATAACATCTTGCATGCTCTGTCCGCGGAGGGACTTGGCACTTTGCTCGCCGAGTACCCAGCGAATGGCGTCCACGATGTTCGATTTTCCGCAGCCATTGGGTCCAACGACAGCCGTGACTCCGGGGCGTAACTCAATTCGAGTACGATCGGCGAAGCTTTTGAATCCGTTGGCTACGATTTCCTTGAGGTACATCGAGGGTTGTTTGCCACGATTGCCGTGCTTTACCCCCTCCGCAAGCGTGATATCTGCCTTTCTTGATAAGTTTTTCACATCCTAAAAAGTCGTGGTTTCTGGGTTGACGACCCCGACCAGACTCTGTTCTTTCAACCCTCCAACTGATTAATCATGTCTGTAGAAATCAAGATACGTAAAGGCGAGACCATCGATAAGGCTCTCCGCCGCCTTAAGAAAAAAATCGACCGCGAGGGCGTAATCAAAGACGTCCGCGCTAAACGTGGCTATGAAAAGCCATGTGAACGTCGCCGTCGTAAGACCAAGGTGAAGAACTTCAATAGCTACCTCCGTAAGAAGTGGGATAACAACTAAGTCGACCGACTTAGGTTATCTAACCCAAAACCCGCCGACCCTGGCGGGTTTTTTGTTGGCCGATCTTTCCAGGTAAAAAAATGGGCCGAGTCTGTGAAGACTCGACCCATGATATCGGCTAGGCCGGGAAGGCTTAGCGGAGGAAGAGAAGCTCTTGGTAGGAAGGTAATGGCCAATATTCGTCGGCCACTAACTCTTCAAGGGCATCAGCGGCAGCACGAACCTTCAACATGGCAGGCAGAACCTTAGCGCAGGCGTGCTTAGCATTGCTGTGGGTGTCGGACTCAACCGCACGTTCTTTATCTAAGGCGTCAATCGCGTCAGACAGTTGATCGGCAAGCGCGAGGATTTCGGAGCGTAACTTCTTGCCCGATTTGCTATCAGCCACGGCGGTGAGTTCGATCGCATATTTAAATGCGGCAGGCAACAGGAGCGTGCGTGCAATCTCAGACGTTAACTTCGCCTCGGTCTTAACGGACAAGACGTAAGAGTGAGTGTAGATTTCTTCGCGTGAGTGTAACTCGTCTTTGCTGAGAACTTTTTGGCGTTCAAATAATTCGACGGCAGCTTTGGAAACGATTTCAGGAAGTGCCTCAGGAGTGGTGCGGAGATTCTTGAGTCCACGCTTCTCCGCTTCTTTGTGCCATTCTTCAGAGTATCCATTACCATTGAAGATGATACGTCCGTGTTTGGTAAGAATCGCTTTGAGAACTTTTTGGAGGGCGATATTGAAATCCTTAGTGGACTTCATTTCGACGTCGAGTTCGTCAGCCAACATATCGAGTGAGTCAGCCATGATTGTATTTAACACAGTCAATGGACCGGCTACAGAGAAGGCAGAACCTACGGCACGGAATTCGAATTTATTTCCAGTGAAGGCAAAAGGACTGGTACGATTACGGTCACCAGCATCTTTGGGAAGTACGGGTAAAGTATCCACACCGAGAGTCATCGTGCCACCTTTGCGTGAGCTGGATGCGGCACCACTGGCTTTAACTTGTTCGATCACTTCGTTGAGCATATCGCCCAAGTAAATCGAGATGATTGCGGGTGGAGCTTCGTTCGCACCGAGACGGTGATCGTTACCTGCAGAGGCAACAGAAGCACGGAGTAAACCTTGGTGTAAATCTACGGCACGAATCACGGCCGAGCAGAAAGCAAGGAACTGTGCGTTGGTGTGAGGATCGTTACCCGGCTCGAGAAGATTGCCTACGCCCGGACCACCGATGGACCAATTAACGTGCTTACCAGAACCGTTCACGCCTGCGAATGGTTTCTCAGCGAGAAGACAAACGAAGCCGTGTTTGGTAGCAACGCGACGCAGCAGCGTCATGGTTAACATTTGGTGATCGTGCGCTACGTTAGCAGACTCATAAATCGGAGCTACTTCGTACTGCGCAGGAGCCACTTCGTTGTGACGGGTCTTAATTGGAATACCGAGTTTGAAACACTCGCGTTCGGTTTCCATCATGCAGGCGAGCACGCGATCAGGAATAGTACCGAAGTATTGGTCTTCAAATTCTTGTCCCTTCGCTGGTTTAGAACCGAAGAGAGAACGACCACAGGTATAGAGGTCAGGACGTAAATGGAATAAACGAGAATCGATTAAGAAGTATTCTTGTTCTGGACCGCAGGATGCGCTGATGAATCCAACTTTCTTACCGAAGTGTGCTAACACGCGCTGAGCAGCACGATTCACAGCCTGCATCGAGCGAAGTAAGGGAGTCTTTTTATCAAGTGCCTCACCCTTCCATGAAACGAACGCCGTCGGAATGCAAAGGGTTGAACCGTTTTCGCCATCGAAAATATAAGCAGGTGAAGTGACGTCCCACGCCGTGTAACCACGAGCTTCGAAAGTTGAGCGAAGGCCACCGTTCGGGAACGATGAAGCGTCAGGCTCAGCTTGGATTAAAGCCTTACCAGAGAATTGTGCGAGGGTACCAGTACCATTGGGCTCGAAGAAAGTATCGTGCTTCTCAGCGGTGAAACCGGTGAGAGGATAAAAGACGTGGGCGTAGTGAGTTGCCCCACACTCCAGCGCCCAATCCTTGATTGCTGAAGCAACAATGTCCGCTGCCGTGCCATCCAGTTTGCTACCCGTCTCGATGCTCGACTTGAGAGATTTGAAAATGTCTTTGGGTAGACGCTTTTCCATTTTCTCGAGTGAGAAAACATTTTGTCCGTAGATGAGATCGATCTTCTCATTACGGAAGTCGAACGTCCCTTCGAGACGAGGTTGAGAGGCAATTGAAGCAATTGCACTTTGACGGGCTGGGTTGGTACTCATTATTAGAAAATATACCCCTCTAATCAGCACCCAGTGTGCCACGGCACAATCCAGAAACATTCACAACGCCGATTGCCTATTTTTGAGCAGTATTGCCTATTTTTAAGCAATGAGCATAAACTCACTTTAGTCTCTATTTATCAGCCAATTAGAGAAAGATGAAAGAGTGAGCCTCGATACCATCATTCTAGGAGCTGGACCAGCCGGCCTGGCTGTAGCTCATGAACTAAATAAATCGGGCGCTAAAGTTAAAGTCATAGAATCTTCTCAACGTGTTGGGGGGTCCATCCGAACCATCAACCAAGAGGGCTGGATTGTCGAAACGGGACCCAACACTTTACAGACTAACGGCGAGGGTGATCTGAAAATTCTGCGTGGCTATGGATTGGATAAAGAAATTCTTTGGGCCGATAGCAGTGCCGCAAACCGCTTTATTCTTTCGCGCGGCAAACTTCATACCCTCAACGCTCAACCTTCTTCTCTTTTAAAATCGGACCTACTCTCTTTCAGTGAAAAATTACGCCTGCTCTCCGAAGTATTTATCGCTCGTAGTAAAATAAAGAACGAGTCGGTTTTTAATTTTATTTCGCGAAGATTTGGTTCAGCCGCGGCTGAACTACTCATAGATCCGGTCATCGCGGGTACCCACGCTGGTAATCCCCGAGCGTTGATGATTGAAAACTGTTTTCCACTTTTAACTGAACTCGAAAAGAATCATCGTTCCGTTTTACTCGGTCTTATCAAAAGCAAAAAAGAAGGACGCGCCATCATCGGATTCAAAAACGGCATGCAAGCATTGGCCGAGGCAATGGCGGATAGTCTTAAAAACACGATAGAACTAGGCTGTCACTTAACCCTGATGCAAAAGAGCCAAGGGGGTTGGCAGGTGGCTTGGCGTAACACTCGTGGTGAAGAGCATGGAGGTTGGGCTAAAAACTTAATTATTACTATCCCCCATTGGCAGTGGTCCTCGGCCCTACCCTTCGAAATCTTAAAAGATTTAGAAGATTGGAAATGGGCTCCATCGCCGAGTGTTACCGTGATAGCGCGAGGCTATAATCAGTCCGATGTTCCGCATTCACTCAACGGCTTTGGTTATTTAGTTCCTCAATCCGAAAAACGGGATATTTTAGGGACGCTTTTCTCATCGTCTGTTTTACCATCAAGAGCACCGGATGGGAAAATACTTCTTACTAGTTTTATTGGCGGAGCCCGCCAACCCCACATGGCAGCTAAATCGGATATCGCACTGGGGGAGATTCTGGATCGCGAATTCAAAGAGACTCTCGGAATCACGGCCCGACCCGAAAAGGAATGGATTCAACGTTGGGAGCAATCTATTCCCCAATACACCCTGGGGCAGACTGAACGGGAAAATAGCTTAGCGCTGGTTGAATCAAAAAATGCTGGCCTCTATTTTCATGGAGCGTTCCGCGGCGGAATCTCTTTAATGCAAGTGATTCGGGGCGGTCACTCCCTCGCCCAGAAAATTTCTAAGAATTAGTGTTCTGAACTTTATGTGGATCGGGCAAGCCGCGTACCACCCAAAGTGCGGGAAGCATTAAGAGTGCAGCGCCAAAATAAACCCATTGGTGCGACCCGGTTTTAAAATACAGAAACGCCGCACTGAGAGGTCCGATGACCCGAGCGAGTGAGCCGGCTGATCGGAGAATTCCTAAATTTCGACCTTGGTCACTCGGACTTGAATAAAGTGAGACCAATGCAGACACGCTTGGTAAAATTAAACCCGTCGCAAAAGAAAGGATTCCCATGCCAACATAAAACACTGGCTTACCCCAACTCGCGATGGGCGACTCGGACGTGGGAGTAGGAATCAGTGCTACTAAAGTAAAAGCGATAATCGCTAAAATCATTCCCGCCATGACCACTCCGCGCTGACCAATCTTTTTCACCAACAATCGTGCAAATCCTTGAGCGATAATTAAGCAGGTACCATTAAATAAAAATAGGTAAACATTATCGTGCGCACTGTAGGCGAATAAAAAGAATGTGAGGAAGACAACGGTGTTTTCCATACCCGTGAAAGCGACTTGGTAAATGAGATTGGCGAGTGAAGTACGGCGAACGGCACGTGATTCAACATTGGCTAAGTCAAAAACCGAGGGACGCTTAGAGTCGTGTTGCGCTCGATTCTTTTCCGCAAGTGTTTCCGGAAAATACATCTGTACTAAAATAAAATTGAGGCCTGCCATCGTGGCAGCGATAAAGGCTGGAGTGGAAAACGGATTAGCTTCGTAGATGGGTTTCAAGACGGTCGAGAGACCACCAATCACTGGACCAACTAAAAAGCCCATCCCAATCGCCACCCCGACAATCGCCATACCCTTGGTGCGTTCCTTCTCATCGGTAACGTCAGCAGCCGCGGCACTCGCTACGGCAATATTGCCCGCCATCATTCCACTGATGAGTCGGGTTAAAACGACCACCCAGAATTGTCCGGCAAAAATCCAAATAATATAAGAGAGTGCATTACCCGCGAGCGTGATGGTTAAAATTTGGCGACGACCGTAACGATCGGAGAGTGAACCCCAAATGGGTGAAAAAATAAATTGGAGCAAAGAATATAACGTGCTCAACAATCCACCAAACAAGACTGTCTTCTGAAATGTCGTGGTGCCGCCCAGCCATTCAGCGGCGGATGACAACATGCCAATCAAAGTGCCCTGTGCACCTTCGGTTGTTATATAATGATTTAAGAGATGCGGAAAAAGAGGGATAATGATACTGAATCCGATGATATCCATGAAGACCGTCAAAAAAATGAGTCCCAAAATTCGACGTTGGGGTAAGGGCGCGGCTTCGGGCATGTTGAATGGTTAGAGACTGCCCAGTAAGTCTGCAATCTAAAGAGCAAACTTGCGAAAGACTACTTTTAGTGGAGTATCTAAAGATGCGTCGCTTGTTCACTCTCTTTGCTTTTTGCAGCCTAGTGTTAAGCCTAGATGCTGTCACCGACCCCAAGTCGCTACTCATCGAGCAAAAGCTTCAAGGCTTCAGCGACAAACATTACACCCATGCAGTGGATAGCATCCTTGAAGAATTTGAAAAACAAACGGGCGTCGGACTGAAACCAGGCAAACTCGGAAAATGTGGATTGAAAATTTCTTCACAGTCGGGACTCGGCTTAGCCACACCCAAACCACTCATTCGTGCCCTGAGTCAGGCCCTCGAAAAACGAGGCTTCAGTCGAGACTCGATTATTCTGTGTGATGCTAATCTACAAAGCTTACGTGAATGCGGCTTCCTGCCTGCGCTCCGTACCGATCCACAAACTTTTGAAGGTCTACCCGTGATAGCCTTCGAAGCCGAAGCGACTAACTGGGCAAAGGATAAAAAACTTTGTTATGAAAATCAGGTCATGCCACGTCCCGGCTCTCCGACCGTGGCCTGGGGCGATAATCGGATCAGCGTTCTCCCCAAAACCTTATTCGATGAAGTCGATTTTTGGATTAATCTGCCCGTGATATCTGACAGCAAAGCGCTCGGGGTTTTTGGCGCGATTGGCTCCGCCTCGCTGGGAAGCATCGCTAATAGCGAGCGATTCAACGACAACCCCGCGAATGCTTCTAAGGTAGCCATTGAAGTTTGCGCGATACCCGAACTTTCCACAAAGAATATTCTTAATATTGTTTCGTTAGAAAACTTTCAAGTACTGGGCGGACCGAGCTTTGACGCGAGCTGGTGTAAGTCAGAAAAAACCATCCTCGCTAGTGCCAATCCGGTGATTCTCGACTACATTGGACTGCAAAAAATTAACGGCGGAAGAACCGAGCGTAACGTTGAGCCCATTCGCCCTGAGCCCGCTATTTTCTCAGCCGCCAATAATGGTGAAATTAAACTGGGTACCTGTCGCCCGGCTGACATCACCCTGATAAAACTGAAAGCCGAATAATCGCTTAGAGTTTTAGGCCGAGCGCTTCCGACGCGGTGGCACGCTCTTCTAGTAACTCTTTTTCGGTAATCGAAATTTTCCCGCGCGAAAATTCGTCGACCGCTAATCCTTTGACGATTTCCCAAGAGCCATCGGCGAGAGTACGAATAGGATATCCAAACATAATTCCTGGGGTAATACCATAATCACCCTTCGATAAAACCGCTACCGAATGCCATTCACCAGCGGGCGTTGCAAAATGTAAATTACGCAGAGTATCGAGGGCAGCATTCGCTGCCGAAGCTGCCGAAGAAGCCCCACGTGCTTTAATCACAGCGGCACCACGCTTTTGGACGTCATTGACGAAAGTTTCTTTTAACCATGCGTGATCCGAAATTACTTGAGTGGCAGGTTTGCCCGCAATGGTGGCATGAGTGAAGTCAGGATACTGCGTAGAAGAGTGATTTCCCCAAATAGCTACATTCTTAACCACGGAGTTATGCACGCCCGCTTTATTCGCCAGCTGTGACTTCGCACGATTCTCATCGAGACGAGTCATCGCAAAGAAATTTTCTTCTTTTAATCCCGCAGCCGAACGTAGAGCAATTAAGGCGTTGGTGTTGCAAGGATTACCCACGACTAAAACTTTAACGGACTTCTTGGCTGAACGCGCAATCGCCTGTCCTTGTCCGATGAAAATTTTTCCGTTGATACCTAATAAATCTTTTCGCTCCATGCCATCTTTACGTGGAACGGCACCAATTAAGAGACACCAATCGGCATCCTTGAATCCTTCATCTAAATCTCCGGTAGCAACGACGTCGGTGAGCAAAGGGAACGCACAATCTTGGAGTTCCATGACTACACCCGCTAAAGCATTTAAACCAGGACCCACTTCAATTAAGTTTAAAGCAACGGGCTGATCGGCACCAAACACGGCGCCTGAGGCGATTCGGAATATGGCGGCGTAACCGATATTGCCAGCGGCACCTGTTACAGAAACACGAATAGGAGATTTTGAAGCCATAGAGTAGATTATCTAGATACTTAAGTGGTAAGGTGTGAAGCGGAAATTTTTATAAATCGAACTCTCCCTGCATGCTATCCTCACGAGCAGGTAAACTCAGACTATCTTGGACTAGTTGAGATACCGTAAGTTGGGACCGACCCTCCCCTGCGCAAAGCGTCCTTAAAATAAGGGCCGAAGCGAGGGCATCATAGAGTGCACAGTGATACTTACGACGCTGCAGCGGACAATAGCGCTCGGCTAAGACGTCTAACTGGCCCTGTAACTTGAATAGCTTAATCAATGAGGCTAATTTATAGTCACCCAAAGTGGGTATCCAAAGTCGGGCCAAACGACACGAGTCTATCCAAGGCCCCCACTCGGCTGTCTGGACACCCTCTTCCAACGAAGGAACTGCCGAAGGCCTTGGCCAGGTTAGCCGTAGCAACTGAGATTCCACTGAAGCATTATGGGCCACAAAGATTCCAGTGCGACGGAGGGAAACCCAATAATCCCATTCACTTTCAAAAGGAGTCTGATTAATTAAATCCCGATCACTCAATCCATGACATTGCGTATCCAGTGTGGATAGGTTCACACGGGCACCCTGTATTTTGGTCGCCGTCGCAAAAATTTCTTTCTTCAATAACGTAACCACACCGTACTCGATCACGCCTGTACGATTACTGCCTTCGAAATCAACGACATGAAGAGGCAAGTCCGACCAAAGTGTTTTACCAGCAAACTGCATTAATAATTTTTATATCACCCGACCGATTTAGTCAAACGACCCTTTAGCGCCACTCGTGCCTAGGGTAACGACCTTTTAATTCCTTCTTAACCAATTCATAAGACCCCTTCCAAAATGCGTCTAAATCTGTGGTGCGTTGCTGGGTGCGACGAGCAGGCGACTGAATACATATCACCATCGGCACCCTACCTTGGCATACCTTAAGTTTAGAGCCGGGAACATCGTACAGTTCTTGCACGGTCGCCTCAATCAAGGCCTCGCCGTCATTTGTATACTCAATTTTCGCAGGATGCTTTTTACGGGGTAATAGTATTTTTTCAGGACAGTAGGAATCTAAAGCTAATAATTGTTCGTGGGTTAACCAGCCACGTACGACGGACATGACCGGACGATCTCGAATATCGCGATAGGCAACGGCGCCCTGACAAATTTCTTCCACCACCATTCGTTTTCCCGATTCATCAAAGACGGGAATGCTTAATTCGGGGCAGTGCTTCGCTAGAAAATTCAAGCGGTTGATCCAGGCGTCTACCGTATTATCCCATTTTTCTAATTCCAATCTTCCAGCCAAAACCTCCGTTGCTAGGAGCTGCGAGGCTTCATCGCTCGTGGCGCCCTCTCGTTCGCTAGACTCTAAAACTAAATCACGGAAGCGGCGCTCCACCCTTGTCACCACTCTTCGCTGCGTCGCATCATACTTAACAAAATTCTGGTTAAAAAACTCACTCGGAAATAATTCCTTTAACCATTCTTCTTTAATTTCGGTGGCTAGACTTAAAAATGTAGTCACTTCACCTCGTGTTTGAATTTCATCAATCTCAGCAGCGACTAAAAGTTTAGCTGAACGAACCATCGATTCGCGCCTCAATTCGCCACGACGATTATGCACTAAGGCACAGCGCAAAGTACCCGCATCTAGTCGCACCGCTAATCGATCAATAAATCCAACTAAAATAGCTTTTTGAATTTGTTCGGGCAAGGCAGGCTCATGGTTAATTCTAAAACCTTGGCCATCGGCTATTCTTAAAAACTGTTGAGCCGCTTGATCAGCTTGGCGAGCAGCCTGACCTTGAATACCCATCCTCTGACAAGCATCGGCGTCGAATTTTAGGTCTTGGGCTTTTTGTAATAATGCCATTCGTAAAAAAAAGTCGGAGCCTTCTGACGTTTTAATATTTTCACGGGCGCGTTCAGCAGACTCATCCACTTTTCTTAGTAAAATATCCCGCCCCTGGCTGAGTCCAGCAATCGTCGCCACTTCGCTCACACAATTAAGTTCAGCGGCAGCCATCAACATGCGCGCATAGCGTGGGTGCGCTGGGAATACCGCCATTTTTTTACCAAGTGGGGTTAAGAGATTATTTTCATCAATCGCACCAATGTCTTTCAAAACTGTGAACGCCTGAGTGAGCGCTTGAGCATTTGGACTCTCATACCACGGGAAATTTTCAACGTCACTCCAGCCCATCGATAAGAGCAGTAAAATGGTTTCTGTTAAATCCATCCGCTTGATTTCGGGTGTTTCGCGGAGCGGACGTGATTGATGGTCGGTATGTGACCACAGGCGAATGCAGCGACCAGGACCCGTTCGCCCCGCACGCCCTGCACGCTGTTCAGCCGAGGCCTGAGCAATGGGCTCAATCAACAAGGTATCGATGCCGCGAATAGGATCATAGCGGGCAACGCGAGCTAATCCTGCATCCACCACCATGCGAACACCGGGAATGGTTAAAGAAGTTTCGGCTACATTGGTTGCGACGATCACCTTACGCTGATTAGATTCCTGAACGGCATTATCCTGTTCGCTCACTGAAAGTTCTCCGTGCAAGGGTAAGACCTGCACACCGACAGCTTCTTTTAGGAACTTAACGGCGTTAATCGTTTTCATGATTTCATACGCACCTGGCATGAAAACTAAAATATCGCCCGTTGATTCTTCACGAAGTAATCGAGCTACTTGCTCTGCCGCTCTATCCCAAATGGGCTGAGTGGACGTTCGTATTGTCGGTGCGTATTCTACTGCCACGGGGTAAGTCCGCCCGTCGGATATTAAAGTCTCCGCGGGTTTAAGCCATTGTGAAACTCCGGCGGTATCCAGAGTAGCCGACATGACTACTAATAATAAATCCGGGTGGTGTTTTTCCTGAAGTTGACGAGCTAAACTCAATGCGACGTCGGAATGAATATTACGCTCGTGAAATTCATCAAAAATAATCGCCCCAATGCCACGCAAGGTGGGATCGCTCGCGATCTGTCGAAGTAATAAAGCCTCCGTAATAAATTTTATTTTAGTTTCGGCAGACTCCACTCTTTCGAAACGAATTTGATAACCCACTTCGCCGCCTAATCTCACACCACGCTCCTGAGCCACGCGACGGGCCAACAAGCGAGCGGCCATACGACGCGGCTGGAGTATGAGGATTTGACCTTCCACACATTTCATATCCACCAACATTTGCGGGAGACGCGTAGATTTTCCTGATCCCGTGGGAGCACTTAAAACAATCCGACGCGAACGAGTACAGGCCGCCTGTAAATCCAGCTTTAATTTGTCGATGGGTAAATCTAAACTCATTAAACGTTTAAGGTAATGATACGTGCGACGAGAGTTCCACTAGAAATGGTCAGTCGAGCTACGGTGACTGGAAGTTTAAAACGTTTAGGCCCGGCACTCCCTGGATTAATCCGTAAAATATTTTTATCCTGCTCAATCAGCGGAATGTGGGAATGTCCCGTAATAATAATATCAGGTTTAAACTGATATTCATCAAGCGGTAGATGTCCGTGGACCATGAGTAATTTTTTACCCACGTATTCAGCAGTGAAATAATCAGGAAAGGTTTCTTCGATATCACAGTTTCCGCCAACGGCAAAGGTTGGCGCAAACTGAGTTAAGGTATCTATAATTAACGAGCCTCCTACATCACCTGCATGCAGTATCACATCACAACCTTCTAGGGCTACGATGGCTTCGGGGCGAAGTAATCCGTGGGTATCCGAAATCAAACCAATCTCGCAGACCGCTTTCACTAGGATTGCGGGCGGTGCAGTTTATCTGCCGAAACGGAGCGCAGAGAGGTAAACTCAGCTCCCAAGGTTTCTTTCAGTTTATCTTTTAGACCTTGGGGCATGGCTTTTACGGCGGCATCAAAATCTTTGTCGCCTGGAAAAAGGGGTTTAGCTGATTCAACGGGGCGAGTCGCCGGGCCTGCAGGTATTTCAAATTTATAATCACTGATCTTTTCATCAATGATAATGCCCGCCTCATCGCTCACCGAAAGTTCTGTGACAGAGGTTTGGTCTTCATCGATATCCACTTCGGGCGAGACAGATTCCTGGACCACTACCTTGACCGGTTCCGAGGGCGCCTCAACCGCGGGTGTCGGTTGCGAACTGTTTATTTTTTTTTGGCCAGACTCCCGAGGAAGTCTGGCTGCAGCGGCGGCGACGTCTTTGATGAGATGATCAATCGGTCGCGTCTTACACTGTTCAATCGCTTTAAGTAAAGTGACTTCAAAATTCGCTCTGGGTGAAAGTCCGTAGCGAATGCCCTGTTCACTGGTCTGCAAGCATTCCAAAAAGCTGACGAGTTTCTCCGTAGTGAGTGGTGCACCGAGATGCGCACTGTTGCCACCCTGTTTAACTGCATCGAGCACAGCGGAGCGGACTAATAATTGGAGATCATTCATCACGCGCATTAAATCACGACCTTCGGCGTGAAATTTATCGCATAGTGCGATGACTGACTTCGCATCGCTCTGGGCGATACCTTTTGCTAAATCAGAAATTTGTTGAGCCGAAGCTAGGCCGTAAATGGATAACACATCGACTTCGGTAACCTTTTTTCCAGAGAAAGAAATTACCTGATCTAAAATAGACTGGGAGTCGCGCATTCCGCCATTAGCGATACGAGCAATCGCATTTAGCGCTGCGGGCTCGGCTTGCACTCCATCGGCCTTAACAATGCGCGCTAATTGAGCCGCAATAACTTCTTCGGCGATGGGATGAAATTCGAGGCGCTGACAACGTGAAGTGATGGTGGGAAGGACTTTGTCAGCTTCGGTGGTCGCTAAGATAAATTTTACCCAAGCGGGTGGCTCTTCGAGAGTTTTTAATAAAGTATTAAAGGCGTCTTTCGTTAACTGGTGCACCTCGTCGATGATGAATATTTTGAAACGACAATTTACGGGAGGGTATTGGCACTCTTCACGGATTTTTTTGGCATCATCGATTGAACGATTCGAGGCGGCATCGATTTCAATGACGTCCAAGCAGTTGCCCTGTTCAATTTCTTGGCAAACCGGATCGTCGACCGAGAAATCTGGATTAGTCTCCTTACCGCAGTTTAATGCTTTTGCTAGAATACGAGCGGTGGTGGTTTTTCCCGTACCGCGAGGACCCACAAAAAGGTAGGCGTGGGCGAGTTGCTTTGTCTTTAAAGCATTACTCAATGTACGTACAATGTGTTCTTGGCCCACCAATTCGTCAAAGCGACGAGGGCGCCAGCGGCGGGCAATAACTTGAAAGACGGGCTCGGACACAGGACTTAATCAAAACCCTAAGCGATAAAGTGTCAACGGGGCAAAGAGATTGTTTTGTTGCCAACAGACACTTGCTAAAATCGGGACCTTAGCTATTTAAAAAACAAGTTTTAAAGCCCAAACTAAAATGAAATCAACAGTCGCAGTGAACAACTTGGATCTGATTAGACTGCTTGCTGCCACCCAAGTAGCCATATTGCACACAGCAAACCATTTGAATATCAAACTGCCTGCTGTAATTTTTTCAATACTACAATATTTCCCAGGCGTTCCAATTTTCTTTTTTATAAGTGGATATCTAATATACCAATCATTTTCTAATATCAAAGAAAAGAAATTGGGGACGTTTTTTATAAATAGATTTCTACGTCTTTATCCTGCTTTGTTTTTTTGTTTCGTTGTCACACTATTATCATTATTTATTAGCGGATATTTAGAGACACAAAGTTATATATCCAAAGATTTTTTTACTTGGGTTTTTACGTCATTAACTTTTTTTCAGTTTTATAATCCCGATTTCTTAAGAGCGTATGGTGTAGGAGCAATTAATGGTAGCCTTTGGACTATCTCCGCTGAGCTCCAGTTTTATATTTTAACTCCATTACTTTTCCTTCTCTACACTAAATACAAAAAAATAAGTATTTCCCTGGCGTTTATTCTCGTGTTGGTAAATTTATTAAACACATTTTTAAATGAAAAAAGCAGTGTAGCAGAAAAACTCATGGTGGTCTCATTCGCACCTTGGTTTTACATGTTTATGGTAGGTGCATATATTTCAACAAACAGAAATCTGCAGGCAAAAATTCTTTCGATAAACCCCCTCATTTATCTCGGGCTTTATGTGGTAACCTACTTCTTTGCCTTAGAATATAATTTAGGAACCGGGAATAACATTAACTTTATAAGTTTTATCTTATTATGCCTATTAATGTTTAGACTGGCTTACACAAATCCCTCTCTTTCCGATCAAGTGCTCGGTGGAAACGATATTTCATATGGAATATATATATACCATATGCCTATAGTAAATCTGTGGCTTTTTTGTAAAATCCAAGGGACCCCAATAAGTTTTGTTTCAGCAATGCTATGCACTATCTGCATGGCTTTTATCTCTTGGTATCTCATTGAGAAACCTGCCTTAAAACTTAAGAAAATAGCACTGCGGAGATACACTTAAACAGGCTCGGACACAGGACTTAATCAAAACCCTAAGCGATAAAGTGTCAACGGGGCAAAGAGATTGCCTACTCCCACTCGATGGTAGCGGGGGGCTTTGACGAAACATCGTACACGACGCGATTGATGCCCTTAACTTCATTAATAATTCGGGTAGAGGCGCGTTGTAAAACATCATACGGCAAACGTGCCCAATCGGCGGTCATCGCATCCGAAGAGGTAACGGCGCGCAGCGCACAAACATTATCATAGGTGCGGCCATCACCCATCACACCCACGCTCCGCACGGGAAGAAAGACCGCGAAGGCCTGCCAGACTTTGCTGTAGTTTCCGGACGTTCTTAATTCGTTAATAAAGATATCATCGGCTTTACGAAGAATCTCTAGTCGCTCGGGAGTAATATCACCACAAATACGCACTGCTAAACCAGGGCCTGGGAAAGGGTGACGCCAGACCATCTCTTTAGGTAAGCCTAAGGCTTCACCGAGAGCTCGTACTTCATCCTTAAATAACTCACGCAATGGCTCGAGGAGTTTTAATTTCATGCGCTTCGGTAGGCCGCCCACATTGTGGTGACTCTTAATCGTCACCGCTGGACCGCCACCCGGTGAAATCGATTCAATGACATCAGGATAAAGCGTGCCCTGCGCTAAGAACTCTACTTTACCTTTTTTAGCTAGGTCTTTTACCGAGCGATCAAAGACAGCGATAAATTCACGTCCGATAATTTTACGTTTCTTCTCAGGATCTCTCACACCTTTTAATTTTTTCAAAAAGATAGCAGACGCATCGACGACGCGAAGATCCACTTTAAATTTTCCGCGGAACATTTTCTCGACCTGTTGACGTTCACCCAGGCGGAGCAAGCCATTATCTACAAATACGCAGGTAAGTTGTTTGCCGATAGCCTTTTGAATGAGGGCGGCAGCGACGGATGAATCAACACCACCGGATAGTCCTAAGATGACGTGGGAGTCCCCTACCCGATTGCGGATATCTTGAATAGCCGTTTCAACGTAATCACCCATCACCCAATTCGGCTTACATTTACAAATCCGGAACAAAAAGTTTTTGATGATTTCTAAGCCGCGCTCCGAGTGAGCTACTTCGGGGTGGAATTGGATTCCGTAAAATCTCCGGCGAGTATCTTCAACGACGGCATTCTTAGAATTCTCTGTACCCGCTACGGCGTGAAAGCCTTTGGGCAGGCGTGTCACTTTATCCCCGTGCGAATTCCAAACGCGTAAGGGCGATTTTAATCCGTGTAAGAGTTCGGACTTCTTCGGACGGAACGATAACATGCCATGGCCGTATTCGCGATGCTGACTACTTGCCACTTGGCCGCCCAGCATCTCCCCCATTAACTGCACGCCGTAACAAATACCGAGAATCGGTAAGCCCATTTCAAATATTTCTGATTGAGGGCGAGGGGATCCCTTAGCTTTAACACTCGAAGGTCCGCCTGAAAAAATAACGCCGATGACCCCATCCGCACGGAGGGTTTCCGCTGAGACATCGAACGCATAAATGCGGGAGTGAACATTGCATTCACGGACGCGTCGGGCGATGACCTTGGTAAGTTGTGAACCAAAATCAAGAATAGCGATGGACCGTTGATTCATAAAAATGCTGGAGGTTAAAATTTAAGACGGGCGTTATTCCAGCCACATTGCGGACAGGAGGCCTCTGCTCGACGACGCGGGCGTACATAGGTAAAACTGCAACGGGTGCAGGAAAAAACGGAGCTCAAGCGACGGTGATCCGAAAGCAAAGCATCGCGCCGGTCGTACCAAAATTGCAGAAAGAAAAGTGCCCCAATAACCGCGGCGACGAGACAGGCCAAAAAGACATCGAGGTCGATAGGCTGAAGCATGGTTGAAAATTAGGGGTTTTGATTAAAAAAGCGAGACGCGTCACTAGGAACAATGACGCGTCTCGTTAAGTTTATGTTTTTAGCGCTTAGGCAGTGGCTGCTGACGCTTCTTCCTTAGCAACCTTAGGCTTACGTGCAGTTTTAGCCTTAGGTGTTAAAGCGGGAGCTTTGTCATCTTTACCGACTAATTCGATAAGCGCAGTTTCAGCAGCATCGCCCTTACGGACGTTGAGCTTGTAGATACGTGTGAAGCCACCATTGCGAGTCATGAACTGCTTAACCCGTTCTTTGAAAAGAAGGTTGGCAGCGGATTCATCGCGTAAGCGAGCCATGGCCAAACGATAGTAGTGCAGTTTGACGCTCTTGTCAGCGGACTGTTCAGCCTTCTTAGCGAGCGTGATTAAACGTTCGGCGAAAGGACGGACAGCACGGGCGCGGGAGAGCGTGGTGGTGATACGAGCATTCTTGATGAGTGCTGCAGCCAGGTTGGCAACGAGGGAACGACGGTGGGCGGTTTTGACGCCGAGGACGTTATGGTGAGAGCGGTGACGCATGTTCTGATTTCTCGATTACGAGTTTACACCTTTATCTAATAAGCGCTCATCAATTTTCTGTCCGAGAGACAGACCCAATTGCTCGAGCTTTGCTTTGATTTCGTTAAGAGACTTCTTACCGAAGTTGCGGTACTTGAGCATTTCTTGTTCGGACTTCATCGCGAGTTCGCCGACTGTGTTAATGTTCGCGTTGTTCAAGCAGTTAGCGGCACGAACCGAAAGTTCGATTTCGTTAACAGACATGTTCAGTAATTTACGGAGGCGATTAGCTTCTTCGCTCACTTCAGATTTACCTGATTCGAATTCAACGGGATCAGTTGAAACGGTATCAAATACGGCGAGGTGGTGACGGAGGATAGCCGACGCTTCTTTTAAAGCTTCGTCTGGAGTGATGCGACCATCGGTCGAAATCTCTAAAACGAGCTTATCGTAATCGGTCATTTGACCAACACGGGTGCTCTCCACTGCGTACTTTACTAAAGTTACAGGGGAGAAAAGTGAATCAACAGGGATAGAACCGATGGACTGTTCGGCTTTTTTGTTTTCTTCAGCGGATGCCCAGCTACGTCCGACGCTTACTTCTACTTCAGCAGTGAAAGTACGCTTACGGTCGATGGTGCAAATGACGGTGTCAGGATTGACCACTGAAACTGAACCAGTCTTGTTTTCGAAAACGATGTCCGAAGCTTTAACCACTCCGGTTTTGTTAACGTCGATACGACCTTTGAAAGATTCGCGCTTATTCGCTTCAGTGCGAATACGAACTTTCTTAAGGTTGAGAACGATTTCGGTGACGTCTTCAACAACGCCGTCGATCGGTTGAAACTCATGCTGCACTCCTTCGATCATCACTGCGGAAATCGCAGCGCCCTCGATAGAGCTGAGGAGCACGCGACGTAGCGAGTTGCCAATCGTGTGGCCGAAACCGGCCTCGAATGGCTCTGCGAAGTAGCGAGCAAAAGTGGGGGTGGCTGAGGATTCCTCTTTTTTGAGGCCCTTGGGTAGTTCGAATTTTCCGAGGCGCTTGGTCATGTCTTTTAGTAGTTGGTTGTTTTGGTTGGCGGTTGGATCAGCGGCTGTAGAATTCAACGATGATCTGAACATTGATGTCGCGAGATAGTTCTTCCTTCGCTGGCTCACGGACCATTTGTCCTTTGAGTTGTTCAGCAACGGTAACTAACCAAGCAGGCACAACACGACCTTGGCCTTCTTCGATGGCACGGGTAGCGAGTTGTTTAGAAGAAGTGCGATCACGAATCTCAATTTCGTGTCCAGGAGCTACGGTAAAGCTAGCGACGTCTACTTTATGGCCGTCGATGCGGACGTGTCCGTGAGAGACGAGCTGACGAGCAGCGGAGCGGGAGTTAGCAAAACCCAGACGATAGACAACGTTGTCTAAACGAGTTTCGAGAATGCGGAGGAAATTATCACCAGCGACACCACCCATACGCTTAGCGCGTTCGAAGGATAAGCGGAACTGTTTCTCAGTCAGACCGTACATCATACGAAGTTTCTGTTTTTCATTAAGACCAACACCATACTCCGAAACTTTTCGGCGGGTGGTCTTACCGTGGATACCGGGTGGGTACGGACGGCGTTCCTCACCTTTAGAGGTGGGGAAGATATTTTGGCCAAAGCGACGGTTCAGCTTGGTCGTGGGTCCAGTGTAACGAGACATGATTTATTATTTTTGGTATTTGTGGCGGATGATAGAACCCGCCCGGTTTGCCATAGCCGGACGGTAAGTCGAAAAATTAAACGCGGCGACGCTTAGGAGGGCGGCAACCGTTATGAGGAATTGGAGTCGTATCGAGAATCGAGGTAACATTAAGTCCGAGAACTTGGAGCGCACGAATCGCACTATCACGACCCATACCTGGACCCTTAACACGTACTGAAATATCTTTTAATCCGTGAGCCATCGCTAACTTAGCGGCCTCTTGGCAAACCACTTGAGCAGCATACGCCGTAGATTTGCGGGAACCACGGAATTGGTGACGACCAGCAGAACCCCAAGAGATCACATTACCATTGGTATCCGTAATCGTCACTTTGGTGTTATTGAAGGTAGCTAAAATGTGGCAGATTCCGACGGTGATATTTTTGGAACCTTTGGCGCGACGAACTTTAATTTCGCCGATGTCTTCACCTAATAATTCTTTCGCAGTAATTTCTTTGCGCTCGGGTGGGGTGGCCTCCGCTGCAACAGGTGCAACTACTTCAGGAGCAACCGCAGGGGCGGCCGCTTCAGGTGACGCAGCTTTAGGCTTACGTACTTTAGGAGTCTTGGGTGCTTCTTCGCTCATCGTAAAATTAGTTTAGTTATTTAAAGATTATTTAGAAGGAGCTGCGGCAACGCCGACGGTCTTACGCTTACCTTTACGTGTACGTGCATTAGTACGTGTACGCTGACCACGAACGGGAAGTCCGCGGAAGTGACGGAGTCCACGATAACATTTTACCGCTTGGAGACGCTTGAGATTTTGTGCGATATCACGACGTAAATCACCTTCACACTTGTAACCCATACGAACGATGTACTCGACGATTTTATTTAATTGCTCCTCCGAAAGATTCGAAGCGCGCATGGCGGGATCAAAGCCGAGAGCTTCGCAAATTTCTGTGGCACGGCGGGGGCCGATACCATAGATGTAGCGAAGCGAGTACTCTACTTTTTTGTTGTTGGGTATATCTACTCCGAGGATTCGTGGCATAGGGTCCGGGCTGTTTAGAAGGTGGGAAAGAGGTCGGAACTTGTGGGTTCTTGGGGGATTTGAAAGCAAAAAATTGAGTTAAGGTAAGGTTAGTATTTCCGCACCCATTTCGGTCACCATCACGGTGTGCTCAAAATGGGCAGAAACCTTGCCATCTGCGGTCCGGGCAGTCCATCCATCGGCTCCCATAATGATCTTAGGTGAGCCTAAATTAACCATGGGCTCGATTGCTAAGCACATACCAGCCAATAACTTAGGTCCAGTACCTGCCTTGCCAAAGTTGGGGATCTGGGGTTCCTCGTGCATTTTTCGGCCTACGCCATGGCCAACGAAGTCCCGGACGATGCCATATCCCCCGGGGCCGAGGGAGGCCTGGATGGCGGCCGAGATATCCCCTACCCGATTTCCGGGTCGGACGGCGGCGATCCCCGCATGAAGGGCTTTTTCGGTCTCAACGCAGAGAGCTTTAGCTTCAGGGCTGACCTTACCGACGGTGATGGTTCGAGCGTTGTCGCCGATAAATCCATCGCGACGAACGACGACATCCAAAGAAACTAAATCACCGTCGCGAATAATTCGGCTGGGCGATCCGATACCGTGAACGACTTCATCGTTGAGCGAAATACAAACGTATCCGGGATAAGTTAAACCGCCGACCACATAGCCGTAGCAGGCGCTTTCACAGCCGTGGCGTAACATTAAACCACGCGCGGCCGAATCTAAACCAGCGGTAGAAATTCCTGGAACCACCAAGCTGACTAAGTCCTGCAAAACACGAGCGGCGGCACTGCATGCAGCCCGCATTCGTTTTACTTCATCATCAGACTTCAAATCAATCATTCCGAAAACTTACTTAACAAAAGATTCCCAGTGATTAGCTACCCATGCAGCTATACCGAGAAAGAAAATCGTGAAACAAATCTTGGGCATCGAACCTAAAGCAGATTCTTCCCCGCCATTACGTAAACCTGATTGAGGAACGGGTAAGCTGCCAATGCGACCTTTCTTCAAGAATCCTTCATAATTACTTTGCAGAAGATACGTTTCGATTTGGCGCATGGTGTCCAACATCACACCCACAGTGATTAGTCCACCCGTACCGCCTAAGAAACTGGCCAGACGCATCGGGAATCCTAATTGGAAGGTGAAGAGGTCGGGCATCAACGCGATAATGAGAAGGAATAACGAACCGGCCACGGTCAGACGGGTCATCACGAAGTCGAGGAACTGCGCGGTATGTTCACCAGGACGCACTCCAAGAATGTAACCATTATTCTTTTTAAGATCATCCGCGATTTGTACCGGACGGAACATAATAGAAATCCAGAAGTAACTGAATCCGAAGATTAAGACCGCGTAGGAAATATAATGGAACCATCCTTGTGTTTGAAATACTCCCGCCCAGTCATGCAGAAAACCTAAAGTCGGGGTAAGGGTGCTTAACGGATTAAGCAACATCGGCGGGAAACTTAAAATGGCTCCCGCAAAAATCACCGGCATCACGCCCGCGTAATTTACTTTAAGAGGTAAATAGTTGGATTGGGCACCATACATTTTACGGCCGACCATGCGTTGGGCGTATTGAATAGAGATTTTGCGAACCGCTTGGTTGATGGCCACCATCGCCGCCGTCACGAGAGCGAATAAAATAATCATGCCGACGGCCTTTTCCCAGCCTTGGCCACTGGCTTCAGTCGCTCCAATCTTACCACCAAACGCAACGCTTGCGAATGAGGTGATCGCCCCTGGAATATCAGCCAAAATACCAATCGTGATTAAAACGGATGTACCATTACCAATGCCGCGTTGGGTGATTTGTTCACCCAACCAAAGCATGACAATCGAACCCGCGGTTAAGAGACAAATCCCGAGCAGGACGAAAAGGGTTTTGCTTTCCATCACGACGATGGTACCCGTGAAATTTCCAAGTCCTAAAGCCTGTCCAACTTTTCCAGGATTACAAAAAGCGCCGAGTAACAAGCCCGATTGAACGATAGCGATGGCGATGGTGAGGTAGCGAGAGTACTGCGCGATTTTCTGACGACCGACATCACCCTCTTGTTGTAAACGGGCGATGGAAGGAACGACGGCCGACATCAGCTGCATGATAATCGATGCGCTGATGTAGGGCATTATGCCTAAGGAGAAAATCGCACCTTTGAGCAAAGCACCACCCGTGAACATATTATACATGGCGACCACTCCACCCGATGCTTGATCGGCCATCGAATTATAATATTCTAAAATGTCTTTAGGGTCGATACCCGGCAACGGGATATTCGCTCCAATCCGGGCAACGAAAATAAGGGCCACCGTCACAATAAGACGGGCCCTTAGTTCAGGTATCCTCCAGCAATTGGCGAAGGCCGAAAACATCGCGGAGGTCTGGGTGGTTATTCAGCTGCGGCAACCGCGAGCTCCACAACCTTACCACCAGCAGCTTCAATTTTCTTTTTAGCTGATTCAGAGAAACGGTGTGCGGTGACAGTGACTGCCCGCGTAATTTCGCCGGTGCCTAAAACTTTAAGCAGGTCGACGTTTTTACGGATGACTCGTTCAGCTTTGAGTGAAGCGAGATCGATAGCTTTGCCCTTCAAGTCTTCGATGTCGCGTAAGTTGATTACGGCGTAGTCAATGCGGTTAACATTTTTGAAACCACGGTGAGGTAAACGACGGTAGAGAGGCATTTGACCGCCTTCAAAACCTGGACGGTGACCGCCACCCGAACGGGCTTTCATACCTTTGTGACCGCGACCGGAGGTTTTACCGTGACCGGAACCGCGCCCACGACCGAGCACTTTGTGACGGTGGGTTGAACCTTTGATTTCTGGGAGAGAGTGAAGTTTCATAAGTATAATTTAAGCTTAGCTGCGAAGAGTTTTAATTTGGGCGAGAGTGCGGAGTTGGGAAAGACCATCCAGTGTCGCTTTAACAATCGCTTGAGGATTATTCGATCCCATCGATTTCGAGAGAACGTCTTTTAGTCCGACCACTTCGAGAACAGCACGCACACCACCACCCGCGATTAGGCCGGTACCAGGAGCGGCGGGACGAAGCATAACGACGCCGCCGTCAGCACGACCAATCACTTCATGAGGAATGGTGTTATTACGAAGATTGTAAGTAGCGAGAGCACGGTGAGCACGATCAGTACCCTTGCGAATAGCATCAGGAACTTCTTTGGCTTTACCATAACCTACGCCGACGCGACCCTTGCCGTCACCGGCAACCACGAGGGCTGCAAAATTAAAACGGCGGCCACCCTTAACCACTTTTGAACAGCGGTTAACGTGGACGACTTTGTCATTGAATTCAGAAGCAGCAGCTTCGTTGCGATTATCGCGACGAGGTGGGCGACCTTGTCCACCGCCTTGGCCACCTTGACCACGACGATTTCCTTGGCCACGACGATCGCCGCCTTGATTAGCAGGCGCATTAGCAGGCGCATTAGTAGGGGCCGGCGCGGGTGCTGGCGCTGCGTTATTGGTTTCTTCGCTCATGTAATTTTAGAAAATAAGTCCGGCTTTACGCACGGCGTCAGCAAATGATTTAACCGCTCCGTGGTAGCGACGACCAGCGCGGTCGAAGACCAGAGTGGTGAGTCCAGCAGCTTTGGCTTTTTCGCCGAACGCAGCACCGAAGTCCGCAGCACCGGCCACTGAAGGACGGAGTTTTTTGCCGCGTAAATCTTTGGAAGTGGTCGAAGTTGCAACGAGCGTTACACCACGATCATCGTCAATCGCTTGAGCGTAGAGATGAAGGTGGGTTAACTTCAAAGCGAGGCGGGGACGGGTGGAGGTACCACGTACCGCTTTACGAATGCGCCAGCGGCGCTTCTGCATGAGTAAATTCTTTTTGGAAAGTTTCATAAATAAAAACGTTAAAGAAATTAAGCAGTCTTCTTGCCTTCCTTACGGCGGACGAATTCGCCTTCAACGCGAACACCCTTACCTTTGTAAGGCTCAACAGGTTTGTAGAGTTTGATGGAAGCAGCGACTTGACCAACCATGTGGCGATCAGGACCGCTGATGACGAGCTTCGTGCCATCGGTCACCACAACAGTAACGCCCGCAGGAACGGTGTAACGAATCGGGTGAGAATAGCCTAAAGCTAAATCTAAAACATTACCCTTAAGGATGGCTTTGAAACCAACGCCTTCGATGAGTAAAGTCTTGGAGTAACCTTTTTCAACGCCTTCAACCATATTACGGATGATAGCGCGAGTGGTTCCGAAGAGTGCACCTGCTTCTTTTTTCTCACTCAGATCGGCAACTTGGACGACAGATTTGTCGACCGTAACTCCAATTTGAGAGGGAAATTTGTGTGTGAGTTTCCCTTTGGGACCTTCAACAGAAACGGTTTGTCCTGACACCGCTACTTTTACGTTAGCGGGGAAATTGACGGGTTGTTTACCAATGCGTGACATAGATTTAAGTATTGAGGGTTGAGGGTTACCAGACTTTGGCGAGGAGTTCGCCGCCCACTTTTTGGCGACGGGCTTCAGCATCAGTCATGACGCCGCGTGAGGTGGTGAGAATAGAAACTCCCATGCCACCAATCACTTTGGGCACAGATGAGTAGCCAGCATAAACACGACGACCCGGAGTGGACACGCGTTCGATGCTGGTGATCGCAGGTACGCCAGAGACGTACTTGAGAGTTAATTCAAGAGCAGGCTTTTCGTCGCGCTCAACCTTGCGGAAATGAGCGACGTAACCGGACTCAGTAAGAATACGAGCAACACCTTCGCGGAGGCGTGACCATTGGATCACGACCGTGGGGCGTTCGGCCTTAGAGGCGTTGCGGATGGAGGTCAGAAAATCTCCGATTGTATCGTTGGATGCAGACATGTTCGTAGTTTTCGTGGGTTACCAGGAGGCTTTAGTGACACCGGGAATTTGACCGCCAAGAGCCAATTCGCGGAAGGTGATACGGGAGAGGCCGAACTTGCGAATGAACGCACGGGGACGACCAGAAATTGCACAGCGATTCTTATGACGAACGCGAGAAGAGTTACGGGGCAGCTTGGTCAACTTGCGTTGAGCTGCGTAAAACTCTTCTTCGGTGGTCTTCGGACTCGCGAGAATCTTTTTAAGCTCCGCACGTTGAGTTGCATATTTTGCAACTAAGCGTTGGCGCTTAAGGGAGCGTTGAATGACGGACTCTTTTGCCATACTAGTATTTTTTTATGATAAAGGTTAGGCCTTCGCGGCGGTAGCGGCTGCTTCGGTGGCAGCGGAGGAACGACGGAATGGCATGCCGAGCATGCGCAAGAGTTCACGGCCTTCGTCATCGGTATTCGCCGTAGTCACGATGACTACGTCCATACCAATGTTGGCGCGTTGAGATCCATCAGCCTGAGTTTCAGGGAAGATGGTGTGGTCGGTGATACCGAGAGAATAATTACCACGACCGTCTAAACGGTTAGAGGTACCACGGAAGTCGCGAATCATCGGAAGGGCTACTGCGGTTAAGCGAAGATAGAATTCCCACATGCGAGGGCCACGTAAGGTGACCATGCAACCGAGAGGCATGCCTTGACGAACTTTGAAATTCGCCACGCTCTTGCTCGCGCGGGTGATGACAGGCTTTTGACCTGAAAGTTTTGTTATCTCTTTGACGACTTCAGCCATGTGGCCTTTGTCAGCTTCCGCTTTGAAAGCAGAGTTGAGAACGATCTTCGTCAAGTTAGGTACTTGGTGAACATTCTTGTAGCCGCGAGCTTTGAGGAGCTCAGGGACGACCTTCTCGAGATAAACCTTTTTTAGATAGGGCTTGGACATTTGAGTGAAAATTTCTCGGGGGGTTTCGTAATATTATTTAGTAGCCTTCGCTTTTTTAGCGGCAGGCTTTTTGCTTTGGCGAGCATCCCAGAGTGCGACCAGCATCACGTTAGAGCGATGAATGGTTGCTTCCTTCTCGGTGATACCACCGGTACCATCTTGGGCACGCTTGAGGTGGCGCTTAACGAGGTTGAGGCCTTTTACGGTGACGCGCTCATCAGCACGATCGTAAGTAAGGATTTCGCCGCGTTTGCCTTTTTCGGCACCGGCGATGATGACAACTTCGTCACCCCTTTTGATATCAGTCTTAGACATGGTAATTAGAGAACCTCGGGAGCGAGGGAAATGATTTTCATGAAGTTTTTGCCGCGGAGTTCGCGCGCAACCGGCCCGAAGATACGGGTACCTTTAGGATTACCATTGTCGTCGAGAATCACGACGGCGTTGGTATCAAAACGTAAGTAGCTGCCGTCGTTACGACGAATCGGAGCCACGGTACGCACAATCACGGCGCGGACGACACTACCCTTTTTGCATTGAGCATCAGGGGTGGAATCTTTGACGGAACAAATAATGACATCACCGATGCCAGCAGTGTCTTTGATTTGGCCGAGACGGCGAATCATCTGCACTTGGCGGGCACCTGTGTTGTCGGCTACGTCGAGCCTGGAAAGCATTTGAAGCATATTAAAAAGTATTAGAGGATTATTCGGCTGATTGGATAGCGACTTTCGCAGCTTCGACGATGCGAACGATGCGCCAGCGCTTTAATTTGGAAAGCGGACGGGTTTCCATGATTTCAACTTTATCGCCAACCTTGCACTCATTCTTTTCATCATGAGCGTGTAAGACGGTACGACGTTTTACTTCTTTGCCGTAGACGGGGTGAAGAACGGTAAATTGACAATTTACTTTCACGGACTTGTCGCCCGAACGGGTGGCAACAAAACCGATGAGGTTTTTACGATTGGAACGTGACTCAGACATGGGATTTAAAAATTATTTAGTGGTGGTTTTGGAATTCAAAAGCGTGAGGCAACGGGCGATATCGGCACGGAGCACACGGAAACGAGCAGAGTTTTCGACTGCGCCGGTGGCCTTACGGAGGCGGAGTTGGAGAAGTTCTTCGCGAGCTTCACGCACGCGCTTCTGTAACTCGGTAGGAGCCAGGCTGCGGAGAGCCGAAGCAGCGGAGGGTTTATCTTTCTGATAGGTACGCATCGAGAAAATGTATGAGTGGGTTAGTTTTTAAGTTTAGTATTTTTCGAGTTCTTCACGGGCCAAAAAGCGGCAACGGACTTGAAGTTTAGTATCGGCCAAACGCATCGCTTCACGCGCTACGGTGATGGGTACGCCACCTACTTCAAAAAGCATCGTGCCGGGTTTGATCACCGCCACATAGTACTCAACGCTACCTTTTCCAGAGCCCATGCGGACTTCGGCAGGTTTACGAGTTACCGGAGTGTGGGGGTAGATCCGCATCCACATTTTTCCCTTACGTTTAAGCGCGCGAGAAATTGCAATACGAGCAGCCTCAATTTGATTTGCAGGAATGCGAGCACGAGCGAGCGATTGGATACCGAAGTCACCAAAAGCGAGCGTGTTACAAGCGGTAGCATTGCCGCGAATTTTTCCTTTGCGGTGTTTGCGCCATTTGGTGCGAGCGGGTTGTAAATTTGCCATGTTATGAAAAAGTTAGAGTGGGTTTTTTAAGAATTAAAACTCGGAGTCCTTAGCACAAATCCAGCACTTGATGCCGAGTTTGCCGTAAACGGTGCGGGCTTCCGCAAATCCGTAGTCGATATTTTCGCGGAGCGTATGGAGAGGAACGCGACCAACACGGGCGGATTCCACCCGGGCGATTTCGGCACCACCCAAACGACCACCGAGACGTAAACGAATACCATCGGCACCATTTTGCATGGTCGATTGAATCGCTTTCTTCATCGCACGACGGAAAGAAATACGACGCTCTAATTGTAAGGCTACGTTTTCCGCAACCAATTGAGCCACGAGATCAGGGCGTTTGACTTCGTTCACTTCGAGAATCACGTCCTCAAGCTTTGCCTTACCGGCAACTTTTTGGATTTCTTCACGGAGCTTCTTAAGTTCATCACCCTTACGGCCGATGACGACACCAGGACGAGCCGTCCAAATGCGCACGCGGACTTTAGGACCAGCACGTTCGATAAAGATGCGAGGGACAGCAGCTTGGCGGAGCTTCTCTTTGAGGAACTCGCGGATGCGGTAGTCTTCAAGAATGAAGGAAGGGAAATCGCGCTTAGTTGCAAACCAGCGAGATTCCCAGTTACGACGAACGGCTAAACGGAAGCCGATTGGATTTACTTTCTGTCCCATTGTAGTCTTTTAAGTTGGTTTATTTAGTGGATGAACCGAGAGCGATACGGATATGACTCATCGATTTATGAATAGGGTGAGCGGAACCACGAGCGGCAGGCATAGAGCGCTTGAGCACGGGACCTTGATTAACGGTGGCGGAAACCACAATGAGATCGTTGGATGATAATTGGTGATTGTTCTCCGCGTTGGCGATGGCACTAGCCAAAGTCTTCGCGAGTAAGCGCGCGGACTTACGAGGGATGAAGCGGAGAAGCTGGATGGCTTCTTCAGCGGGCAAACCTTGGATTTGACGTGCAACTTCGCGCACCTTTTGGGGTGACATACGAGCGAAACGAGTAGAGGCGTGAACTTCCATGACGTGATAAAGTGTTTAGAGAATTAAATGCGTGGGTTAGGACGAAGGGTGATCGTGTCGCCCGACGTAATTTGCGTTGAAGAATCGAGTGAAAGGATAAGTGCGATAGCGCGTTGTTCGGTCGCTTCGGCCACAATCACCGAACCAAAAGCACGGCCTTCGTGAGTGACGGTGCAAACGGCACCTGGACGAAGACCACAATTATAACCACCGGACACGACGACTAAGTCAGTGTTATTTCCAGCGATCACTTGGATTACCTTGGCTCGACCTTCGGCTTCAGCTGAACCCAACATACGCGCTTCCGCTACAATGGTAAGAACCATAGCAACGAACACCGCGAAGATTGAGTGACTGAAACGCATAAAGATTATTGGGCTTCCTTACGTGAAGGTTGAGTGTGTTGACGGAAGGTGCGCGTTGGAGCGAACTCACCGAGTTTATGTCCGACCATATTTTCTGTGATGTACACAGCAATGAAGGCCTTACCGTTATGAACCTCGAGATTGAGGCCTACGAATTCAGGAGTAACCGTCGAACGACGTGACCACGTTTTGATGGGCTTACGGTTGCTGGTTTTTTGAGCAGCAGCGATCTTGTCCACTAAATGTGGGTCGACGAAGAATCCTTTTTTACGAGAGCGTGACATGGTAAATTATGCTTGTTTCACTTTGCGACCGTTACGGCGCACGATGATTTGATTGTTCGAGGCCTTAGCCTTGGTACGTGTTGGGAAACCCTTAGCGAGCTGACCCCAAGGTGATTTAAGATGTTGGCGACCGCCTCCACCTTTAGATTTACCACCGCCACCACCGTTCGGGTGATCCACTGGATTCATCGCCATACCACGAACACGTGGACGACGACCCATCCAGCGACTACGGCCGGCTTTACCGAGGCTAGCATTTTGGTGTTCAAGATTTCCAACGATACCCACAGTCGCACGACAGTCGGCATTGATGTAACGTTGTTCACCGGAAGGCATGCGTAAAATAGCGCGATCTAACTCGATACCCATCAACTGGGCGAAACCACCTGCGGAGCGGGCGATTTGGGCACCACGACCGGGTTCGATTTCCACACAGTGAATGAAAGTGGCAGGGGCAATTAAACGTAACGGCAACGAGAGACCAGGAGTGAGCCGCTCTTGTGGCTTATTCGTGCTCACAATCACATCACCTTCTTTTAGACCATCGGGTGCTAAAATGTAAGTGTGAGTCTTGTCAGCATACTCGAGCAAGGCGAGGTGGGCGGTACGATTTGGATCGTATTCAATCCGTAAGACAGTCGCTGGTTGGTCTAAAACATCGCGACGGAAATCGATAGTACGATAAAGTTTTTTGTGACCTCCGCCCCGACGACGTGAAGTGATACGGCCGTAGCAATTACGACCACGCGCGCGGTGATTGCTTTCGGTAAGCTGACGCTCCGGACGACCCTTGTGGAGGTTCTCGGTCTTAACGCGAACCAAGAAACGTTGGCCGGGGGTAATAGGACGTGAAGAAATGATAGACATGGGAGGCGGCTAATTAAGCGAGTGAGATGACGTCACCTTTTTTAAGGGTAACAATGGCGCGGCGAGAAACCGTCTCGGTGTAGTTGGAACCTTCACCTAAACGACTGCGGCGAGCTTTTCCTTTACGGATAAGAATGTTCACTTTGATAACAGTCACCTTGAAGTTTGCTTCGATGGCGGTCTTCACTTGGACGCGGTCAGCCCCAGGAAGAATTTCGAAAACATACTTGTTCGCTTCGGCGAGGCCGGAAGCTTTTTCAGTGAGAATAGGGCGACTGATGATGTCGGAAGCGGGCTTCATAGTTTTTAGTTTTTGGTGCGTTCGAGCACTTTGGTTAAACCTTCGAGCGTAATCAGAACACGAGGTGTTTTGACTAAATCGAAAGCATTGAGATTGGAAGAATTTGAGAAGATCGCGCGGTTTAGATTGCGACTCGCTTTAAGAACTGAGTCGGTCCAGCTGCTGTCGATCACGAGAAGACGTTTTCCTTCTGGGCTAACATTCTTGAGAACTTTAGCGAAGAGAGCGGTCTTCGGTTTAGCTAATTCAAAGCGCTCGATGACGGCGAGGCCACCATCGGCAGCGAGATCGAAGAGTGCACGTTGGAGTGCAATTTTCTTAGCTTGAACGGTAATCGTCTTGGACCAATCGCGAGGGCGAGGACCAAAAACAATACCACCTTTGTAAAGTTGAGGAGCGCGCTTGTCGCCGTGACGAGATCCGCCCGAACCTTTTTGGGGCAGCATCTTCACACCAGAACCAGCGACTTCGCCGTAGTCCTTAGTCTTGGATGTACCTTGACGTTTGTTCGCTTGGTAAGAAACGACAACCTGCTTTAAGAGTGCGACGCCTTTGTCGCCCTCGAAGGAAGGAATATCGAATTCTTTCTCAGTGAAAGATGCACCGTCGGATTTATAAACTTTGAGCTTCATATCAGCAAATAGTGGTTAGAGTTTTACTTGGATTTTTTGGCGGGGCGGACGAGCACAAGCTCGCCATTAGCACCAGGGAAACTTCCCTTGATAAGGAGGAGATTCTTCTCGGCGAGCACTTGCACGACGCGAAGGTTTTGCACAGTGCGACGCACTGCACCCATGTGACCAGGCATACGCTTTCCTTTGAAAACGTGACCAGGGGTTTGACGCATACCGATCGAACCAATTCGGCGGTGCATCATGTGACCGTGCGAATCAGGCTGACCCGACATGTCGTGGCGCTTCATGACGCCTTGGAAACCACGGCCCTTAACGGTGCCGATAACGTCGACCATTTGGCCCGCGGTAAATTTTTCGACAGTGAAGACATCACCGACTTTAACTTCCGTAGCGGCCGTGAGGCGAATTTCCTGTAAATGATTGTGGGCGGAGACGCCGGCCTTTTTCAAGTGGCCGATTTCGCCCGCAGAGAGACGACTCTCTTTGTTGGCACCGAAACCGATTTGCACGGCATGGTAGCCATCAGTTTCGACGGTCTTGACCTGGGTGACAGGACAAGGACCAGCTTGGACGACCGTAACAGGGACGAGGTTATTCTCCGCGTCATAGACCTGGGTCATTCCGATTTTTTTACCGAGTAGTTGGTGTTTCATTTTCTAAGAGGCAGGTGACTTCGTGAGAAGTCGTTGGGTCAGTGATGACCTGCTTTAGGCTTTGGATGTCCTTACGGAATCTTTGGTCCTGTTGGCCTGCGTTTGAGGGTTGAGGTTGAAAGTTAAGGGTTAAGCGATGATGTTGATATTCACGCCGGATGGCATGTTGAGCTTGCGCAGCTCATCAACCGTTTGGGAATTGGGTTCAATAATTTCGATCAGACGCTTGTGCGTACGGATTTCGAATTGATCCATGGATTTTTTATCAACGTGGGGTGAGCGATTCACGGTGAGGCGCTCGATCGAGGTTGGTAAAGGAATCGGACCCGAAACACGGGCACCGGTGCGCTTAGCAGTGTCGACAATCTCCGTGGCGGATTGATCCACCATGCGGTAATCGAAACCTTTAAGTTTAATACGAATTTTCATTATGCTGGCCATCGATAAGAATTTTTTGGGGGTTGGTAAATTAGGTTCGAGCAGGAGCGCGAGAAGAAGTCTCGACGACTTGCTTTAAAATAGCGGCAGGAACTTGCGCAAAATTGCTTGGTTCCATGGTGTAAGAGGCACGACCTTTAGAAAGGGAACGTACATCAGTGGCATAGCCAAACATTTCAGCAAGAGGAACGAGAGCGTTAATGTTACAGAGACCGTTCTTCGTTTCCATGCCTTGGATTTGTCCGCGACGACGATTTAAGTCACCCATGATGTCACCTTGATATTCTTCAGGGGTCACGACTTCGACCTTCATAATCGGCTCAAGTAAAATAGGCTTTGCATCTTTCATCGCTTCTTTGAACGCAAAGATACCAGCCATCTTGAAGGCCATTTCGTTCGAGTCGACTTCGTGGAAAGATCCAAAAATGATACGGGCTTTGAAATCGATTACTGGATAGCCAGCAACCGTTCCATTATTCGCAGCTTCGTTGATGCCTTCGATGGTTGGCTTAATGTATTCTTTTGGAATTACACCACCGACGATTTCGTTAACAACTTCCTGGCCCTTGCCCACGTTAGGCTCGAGTGTGATTTCGGCGTGACCGTATTGACCACGACCACCGGACTGACGAATAAATTTACCGACGCCTTCCGAGCTAAGCGTAATGGTTTCGCGATAAGAAATCTGTGGCTTGCCTGATTTAGCTTCGACTTTAAATTCGCGCTTCAAGCGATCGACGATGATTTCTAAGTGCAACTCACCCATTCCAGAGATGAGGGTTTGGCCAGTTTCCGGATTAGAGGAAACTTTGAAAGTGGGATCTTCTTTAGCTAAGCGCTGTAAACCAAGCGAGAGACGCTCTTGGTCGCCCTTGGAATTTGGCTCGATGGACATCGAGATAACAGGATCTGCGAAAGTAGGTGGCTCGAGAACTAAATCGTCTTCGAGGGTGAGTGTATCACCAGTGATTACATCTTTCGGTCCGATAATCGCACAAATGTCGCCTGAGTAAGCGACGTCGATTTCTTCGCGATCCATCGCACGCAATAACACAATGCGCGAGATACGTTCATTGGAACGAGTGCGAGGATTATAAAGATTATCACCCTTCTTCAATTGTCCGCGATAAACACGGAAGAAAACTAATTGGCCCACAAAGGGATCCGCCCAAAGTTTAAAACAGAGACCGGTAACTTTCTGACTGTCGTCCGCATTAATTTTGATTTCGGAATCACCGTCATCGGTAAACGCACGTTGGCCGCCCATGTCGATAGGGGAAGGCAAGAAGTCGACAACGCAGTCGAGCAACATTTGGACGCCTTTATTTTTGAAAGCAGAACCAGGAATCACGCCGATGAAATTCATCGAGAGGGTGGCCTTACGAATGCTGAAACGAACTTCTTCAATGCTGATTTCTTGTCCTTCTAAATATTTACCAGCTAAAACGTCATCAAAGTCAGCTAAAGCTTCGAGTAAGCTATCGCGCCATTTCTTGGCTTCCTCTTTTTGTTTTTCAGGAATTTCGACGGTGTCGAACTTCATACCGCGAGGATCGGTCTCGTCGTACACGTAGGCGACGTTCTTAATCAAATCGATCATGCCCTTGAAGTCTTCGCCTTGGCCGATCGGAATAAAGAGAGGGTGTGCGTTACCTTTTAATTTTTGGCGAATGTCATCCACTGCACCAAAGAAATCTGCACCTGTACGGTCCATCTTGTTGACGAAGGCCACACGGGGAACGTGGTACTTGTTCATCTGACGCCAAACCGTTTCTGATTGAGGCTGAACACCAGCGACCGCGCAGAATACCGCAACAGCGCCATCTAAAACACGGAGCGAACGCTCCACTTCGGCGGTAAAGTCAACGTGACCAGGAGTATCGATGATGTTGATACGGTGATCGATTTCAGCAAATGGACCTTCTTTAGTTTTCCAACCGGCAGAAATCGCAGCAGCGGTGATGGTGATACCACGCTCACGCTCTTGTTCCATCCAATCGGTTGTCGCCGTGCCATCATGAACCTCACCCATCTTATGCACGACGCCCGTGTAGAAAAGAATACGCTCAGTAGTCGTCGTCTTTCCTGCGTCAATGTGAGCAGCAATACCGATATTACGCGTATGTTCTAAAGGGAACTTACGGTTCGGAGAGTTGAGTTTGGAAAGAGTGGTGGACATGGGTCGTAACTGGGAGTTCGGCCTAAAAAGTTAAATTTCGAGAATAGTTTACCAGCGAAGGTGAGCGAAGGCGCGGTTAGCTTGAGCCATCTTGTGAGTTTCTTCGCGCTTCTTCACCACGTTACCGGTGTTGTTGTAAGCATCAACGATTTCGGCAGCGAGTGCTTCAGGCATCGAGGTTCCTTTGCGACCGGCCGCAGATTGAACTACCCAGCGAAGGGCGATACTGTTTTGGCGCTCGTGGCTAACTTCGACTGGAACTTGGTAAGTAGCACCACCCACGCGGCGGCTTTTTACTTCAAGCTTAGGACGGCAATTTTCTAAAGCACCCAAGAGTAATTCTACGGGGTTACCTTTAACTAATTTCTCAGAAACTTTTTCAATCGCACCATAGACAATACTTTGGGCGATGGATTTCTTACCAGACTTCATCACGATGTTGATGAGTTGGCTAACCAAAGTGCTGCCGTAGCGAGCGTCTGGAAGGTGAATGCGTTTAACTGCTTTACGACGACGTGACATGAGTAAGTGAGATTCTAAAGTTTAGGAATTAGACTTTCTTTTCCTTCGGACGCTTAACGCCATATTTGGAACGTGAGCGACGACGCTTCTCAACTCCCGAACAATCGAGAGGTCCGCGGACGATGTGGTAACGAACACCAGGAAGATCTTTCACACGACCACCGCGTACTAAGACGACGGAGTGTTCTTGGAGCTTATGGCCTTCATCAGGAATATAAGTAATGACTTCTTGTCCATTCGTCAGACGAACCTTCGCGACTTTGCGTTGCGCCGAATTTGGTTTCTTCGGAGTACGGATCATCACCTGGACACAAACGCCACGACGGAAGGGCGAGTTGTTCAAGGCGGGTGACTTGGACTTAGCCTTCGGTTGGAGGCGAGGTTTACGGACGAGCTGGTTGATGGTAGGCATGGACCTAAGAAATTAGGGAAAAGAGGGTTGAGGCATAGAAGTCCAACACCCCCGTGCAAGCGGAAAGTGCTACGATTTTAAGATTTCTTCAGTCGGGGCCAATTTTTGGGCATTGCGACCGATTTTTTAGAGAGACAAATCCGCTACGATTGGCAAGGATGAGGCCCCCAGCATGTTTCGCCCCCTCTCCACTCTTGTAATAGCTATTTTAACCCTATGTTCACAGGGTTTTGCCGCTAACGCCGAACCTGGAAAACAGGCTCCGAGTAACACCCAAACGCCCCCCGCTACCACCCCGCCTGGTACTGTAAAAACAGATAAAACTCTGAAAAACAGCTCCAAGGAGCAGACCGACGCAGAATTGATCCTCCTCTCCGGCCTGCCCCTCACCAAAGGAGTCGAAGCCACTCAATCCTACGTCCGTATTTCGATCATTAAATCGGACCTCATCGAAGATTCGACCCTTAAACAATGGGTCAGACTCGCTTTATCGAAAATCTCCGACCACCCCGAAAGCGCCGCCGCCATCCGCGAAGAACATCTTATTAGAGTGGGCGACTACTACCTGACCCAGGCCCTCGAAGCCCAAAAATTAAATAAGATACCTGAGGCCTATAAAATGGCCCAAATTGCCGTCCGTATTAGCCCGGGTAACACTAAGGCTAAGTTGTTATTAGCCAATATTTTACATAATAATTATGGTCGGACAGAAGATGCAGTTCAAACCCTCCGCCGTGGGCTAGATTATCTTAATATTACCGACACCTTGGGCAGGGATTATTTGGACCGCTACTTCCAACTTCTTCAATTAGTGGAACGCGACGACGAAGTCATCGAGCAAAGCCTCCTCATGCTGAAGAACGGAAAAGATCTTCCGCCATCCAGCCGCCAAACAATCTCTCTAGCCGCCGCCACTTCACTTTACTGGGTCGGGCGCTACGCCGAGACCGTTAATATTATAAATCTAAATGGTCTCGATGAAAACGCCCGCGGATTACTTTTAAAAGCCCGGGCACTTTTCGACGGTGGCAAAACTACCGAGGCCATCAGTTACCTAGAATCGAAAACCTCCCAATTTTCGGGTAACGCTAAAGATGCAATCTACGCACAGCTCGCGCGCTTTCATTTATTAATGGGGAAACCAAAAATTGCTCTCACGGTCACCAATGAGCGGATTGGCTTAGATGAAAAAGCACCCTTCCCCCATTTACAAAAATTATTAATTCTCGACCGACTCGGACTCAAAGATGACTACGAAAAAGAACTCCAACTCATCGCCGAAAAATTTTCGGGGAATTCTGCAGCCATGCTCGCACTCGCCAATTTCGCCGCGGAACGTGGCTATGAAGGAATGACTTCAACGTTAGCTAACGCGGCCGCAAATCGTGGCTTTGAACGGGCTACCTTTGTGGCACTTCATCTTGAATCCTTAATCAACGGTGGCCACCCCGAGGAAGCAATTGCTCAATATCAACAGGTCAATTCAGCTGAAAAAGGTTTCTTCACCTCTAATCAATCTATCATCCAAGCCCTCCTCGGCGTCGCTTATCATGCCCGCCCGAAAAAAGATGATGTCGCCGCGAAGAGCGATCGAAATATCGGTGATCGTTATCTCACCGAATTTCTGAAAACACCGAACCTAAGTCCCGAAGCTTATCGCTCGGTGGGTCGACAATTGAAAGTGGTACGCGCAAGTGATGCCGCCGTTCGGGTTTTGGAAATAGGGGTGAAGTTGCATCCGAAATATTCTCAACTGAAGGCTGACTATATCGGTGCACGAATTCTCGCTGGCACCGTCGACGCTTATGGCACCAGAAAATCTGTAGCCGACGACCTCGAAGAGTTATTAAAAATGCGTCGCCCTTCCCCTCTCATTTGGCACGAAGCACTTTCGTGGTTACGTTCGGAAGCAAAACTTTCTAAAGAGCAGGCCAACCGTCTCGAAAAATCTATCGCTCCGTTGTCCCGCCCTGATTTAGATATGAAGGCCCTTTCCGGACGCTAGAGCATGCCAAACATTCAAGAAAAACGGGCGGCTCTCATCGCTGAACTAGAACCGTTCGCTGATCACCACGAACGCTTTCAATATGTCATCGACCGAGCAAAATCAGCACCCGGGCTGCCCGCTAATCTAAGGCTCGATGTATTTTTAATCGAAGGGTGTACCTCCAATCTTTGGCTCATCCCCACTACGAAAAATGGCCGCTGTCATTTTCAGTGCGATGCGGACTCCTTAATCACCAAAGGCATCGCCTCACTGGTTTGTGATTTCTACGAAGGCGCTACCGTGGCAGAGGTAGCACAAACGGATGCCGACTTCTTAGCTGAAGTAGGCATTACCCAGCATCTTTCTCCGAATCGTCGCAACGGATTATCAAATTTAGTTTCTAAAATTCGTAATTTTGCCAAAGCCGTATTATCTCATTCATAATCACTATGAAGGATTCACCGGTTTCACTTCCTAATCCATTTTTGAAATGGCTGTGCTTAAGTGCACTGGTGTGGGCGGTACTCGTTCTGCAAGCCGGTGGATTCACGACCAGCATCCGAGCGGGCATGGCTTTTCTCGATTGGCCACTTTCCAACGGCTCACTCAATCCTCCCGGTTGGCTCACCGAAATTGATAAGTTTGCCGAACACTCCCACCGATTAGCAGCGACTGGGCTGGGTTTATTTTGTATCGCCATCGCCTGGACTCATCGTCGCTGGGAAAAACGACCACTGATTCGTCAGGCTTCCTATCTACTTTTAGGATTAATTATTTTTCAAGGTCTACTCGGCGGATTACGTGTGCTGCTCGACCAATTAAATATTGGTGGAGATGGAAATTTTAAAGCGGTCAGCTTCGCCATAGGCCACGCCGTGAACGCTCAACTCACCATCGCCGTCTTAGCCGTCGTCGCAATGAGTCACACGAAACTTTGGCAAAATAGTACCAACCACTCTACCCGTTTTGAAATAGTCAGCGGATGGATTAGTTTAATTCTTTTATTAAGTGTCATTCTGATGGGGGCAGTCATGCGCCAAAATCATTTCACCCTTTGGGCAACCCAGCCAACCACCTACGAACTTTTTATCCCTAACGGCGCCGGACTACCCCAGGTGATTAATAGTTTGCACCGCGGCGGAGCACTCCTCGCTGGCATTCTCGTGATTGTTTTTGCTTTGTCCGGTCAGCGACCTGCTCACCGCTGGATTTCACTATTAGTTCTTTTGACCATACAAATCACGCTCGGGATTTTAAGCATACAATTACCTTTGAATCCTCATGTTCGAACGATTCACCTGGTGATAGGTGCCGCCCTATTCTCCACTCTCTGTGCCCAAGTTGCTCTGATGCATCGACGGAATTAACTTTAACCTTTAATTAAAATCGTCACCACCAACGTATGAGCTCCAAAGCTGGATCAATCCCCGCCGCCTATTGGGAGCTAACTAAACCGCGTTTATCTTTTCTTTCCGTACTGACCGCACTCACTGGATATTTCTGTAGTAATCCTCATCCCCAAGGCGGAGTTGACTCCAAGGGACTCGTATCACTCGCACTCGGCACCGCACTCGCCGCAGGAGGATGTGGGGCACTTAATATGTGGATGGAACGGCAGGCCGACAGCCAAATGGATCGCACCAAGTTCCGTCCATTGCCCAGTGGTTTGATTAAACCACTCCACGCCCTTATTTTTGGAACGTTTTTAAGTATCGTCGGGGTAGGTTTGGTTTGGAAAGGAGCCAACACCTTGGCCGGACTTCTCACCCTCGCGACAGTGGTCTCCTACTTACTCTTCTACACACCGCTTAAAACAAAAACAACTTGGTGCACGCTGGTTGGCTCACTCCCAGGCGCGATTCCACCCATCATCGGCACGGCCACAAAATTAGGCGCAATTGATACGATGGGCTGGTGGCTTTTTGCCCTACTCTTTTTCTGGCAAGTTCCTCACTTCATGTCTCTCGCTGTCATGTGTCGAAATGATTATGAACGCGGCGGATTTAAAATCGCCACCGTGGCCGATCCCACCGGACGCTCTGCTGCACTGTGGTCGATTTCATTCATGATTCCGATGCTCTTCGTGGTGAGTGCGATTGCCCAAACATTTTTTGCACCCGATTGCACTTCAACCCTGAAAGGCTGGATGAGCCCGTTTATCTGGGTGTCCCTCATCGCAAGTATCATCTTTTTAAAACTCAGTCTCGATTTTATGCTACCCCATCGCCGGAACGAAGTCGCCAAACCTTTCTTCCTCGCGTCGATACTTTATCTCCCTGTCATCCTTCTCACCCTCACTCTTAATCGTCTGTTCTAACTATGGATCCGCAGGAAGTAAAAGTGCGACTGCGGCAGGAATTAAAAAGTTCACGCGAGTCCGTCGGAGCTCCCCAGCGCGAAGCTGCGGCGATTGCCGCTGAAGCAAAAATTGTCCATCTACCCGAATGGCAAAACGCAAAAGTGGTTTGCCTGTATGCGTCTTTCCAAGGCGAATTACCGACGACACAGCTTTTGCAAAATCTTCTAAATTCAGAAAAGAGATGCGTCCTCCCTAAAGTCAATTCGGAGGGACAGCCTGAACTTTATGAAATTAAAAGTTTTCAGGATTTAGAACTCTCGTCCTTAGAAATTCTTGAACCAAAAATTAACTGCCCGCGCATCAACCCGACTCAGATTGATTTCTTTCTCGTACCTGGTATTGGTTTTGATCGCCGAGGAAATCGCTTAGGTCACGGCGCAGGTTTTTACGATCGGCTACTCGCCCAGGCTAGTCCAACCGCTTATTTTCTTGGGTACGGTTATGATTTTCAGGTGGTTGATGCTATTCCCCATGAAGCACATGATATAGTGATGCACGCGATGGCTACACCCTCTCAAATAATTTATATTAAACCTGCGTAGTCGGTTTGCTAAAAATCACTTATGCAGTCCGTTGAGCGGTCCGATGACCACCAGTCGCCCCAACGCCATCCGACTCCGTGGAGTTCGCCAAAATAATCTCAAGGGTTTTGATATCGATATTCCGATTGGAAAGTTGATCGTCGTCACTGGACTCAGCGGAGCCGGCAAGTCATCTCTCGTTTTTGACACCCTCCACGCCGAAGGCCAACGACGCTACGTTGAAACGTTTAGCCCATACGTCCGTCAGTTTTTAGAACTACTTCCTGCACCCGCACTCGACTCCGCCGAAAACATCCGCCCGTCGGTCGCGATTAAACAAGGCAACACGGTCCGTACCTCGCGCTCCAATGTCGGCACAATGACCGAACTTTGCGATTGGTTTAAAGTTTGGTTTGCACACCGCGCACAACTCATCGACCCCGCCAGCGGCGAACCAATCACCCCCCAAGGACCCGATACCGCCTGGGAAATCTGTCTGAAAAAATACCGCGACCAATCGGTGGTCATTACCTTTGCCTTACAAAAACCCGAAGGACTCACCTGGGAAGCTATCGCCGATGAATTTATTCGAGCAGGCTTTACCCGTGCTTATATTAAAAATAAAAGAGTGAGTCTCGGTGATGATAAAATCCCGGAAGGTGAATCTGAAATTTTGCTCATTCAGGATCGTGTTAAAATTGAACCCGCCGCAAATTCTCGCTTTCACGAAGCTACTCTAAGCGCTTTTCGTTTAGGGGGCGGAAGAATGCGATTAATTAATGAAGACGGCACCGAAATTGCCCGCTTCAGTGAAGTACTAGAGTCTCCCGTTAACGGTAAAAAATTTAGAGCCGCGACCCCTGCTCTCTTTTCTTTCAACTCACCCATTGGGGCCTGTGCGTGCTGTCGCGGATTTGGAAGAGTCATCGGACTGGATTGGAAAAAAATTATTCCGCAGCAGGATACTACCTTGGCCGAGGGTGCTATCGCCCCTTTTCAAGGAGCCGTTTACGGAGAAAGTCAGAAAGATATGCAACGGGCCTGTAAAAAGAAAAATATTCCGATGGATGTTCCTTGGAATAAATTATCTGCAAGCCACCGGAAATTTATCGAAGAGGGTGACCCCACATACGAATCTGGCGAATGGGAATCTAAATGGTACGGGATCAGAGGTTTCTTCCGCTGGCTCGAGTCCAGCACGTACAAAATGCATGTGCGCATGTATCTGTCGCGCTGGCGGGCCTACGAAGAATGTCCGCAATGCCACGGAAAAAGATTTTGTGCGGAATCCTTATTCTGGAAATGGGAAAATAAAACACTCGCTGATCTGTACGCCATCCCCGTTAAAGAACTTAAAGAGTTACTTCTGCCTCACGCCCCAAAGAATTCCCGCCATCCAGCGAATCACGCCCTCGAAGCTATTTTAGCACGCCTGGGTTATTTAGAAGCGGTCGGTTTAAATTATCTGACTCTTGATCGATTATCTCGGACCCTTTCCGGTGGTGAAATTCAACGTGTTAATCTCACTTCATGCCTCGGTGCCTGTTTAGCGGATACGATTTTCGTACTCGATGAGCCTAGCGTGGGCATGCACGCCCGCGACTTATCCAAGATGGTAACCATTTTAAGAAGTCTGGTCGATCAAGGTAATACGGTGGTGGTAGTGGAGCACGATGAATCTGTGATGCGGGCCGCCGATTGGTTAATTGAAATTGGACCTCAGCCCGGTGCACAAGGTGGCTATTGCCTCTATCAGGGTAAGCCCGATGGCATTTTAAAAATTAAAGACTCCGCAACGGGAGCATGGCTCTCGGGTAAACGAAAAGTCGAACCACGCAAAATCAGACCCGTGACTAATGCCACTCCGCGTCTGCGTATTGAAAATATCAGCATTAATAATTTAAATAATTTTTCCGGCACCCTGCCCCTAGGTAAACTCGTCGGACTCTGTGGCGTATCGGGTTCAGGAAAATCAACCCTACTACACCAAGTCATTGGACGGGGAAATTTAGATGACGAAGACGCCAGCAATCCCCTGAATGGAAAATTAATTTTTGACGTGGATCCAGCAGAAGTCGCCGTCATTGACCAATCACCAGCCGCGCGCACTTCACGCTCTAATCCCGCTCTTTATGTCGGAGCCTGGGATGCTATTAGAAATTTACTCGGTAATTCCGATGCGGCCAAAGTAGCGGGACTCACCCCATCACATTTTTCTTTTAACGCCGGGGAAGGACGATGTGAACGCTGCGGTGGAGCGGGCTGGGAAACGGTTGAGATGCAATTCGTGTCCGACGTCGCCCTGCCTTGCCCCTCCTGTAATGGTAAACGCTTCCGTGATGAAATCTTAGCTTTCAAGTTCGACGGCAAATCCGTGGCCGATTTATTAGCGATGTCGGTAACCGAAGCTCGTGTTTTTCTCGGTGGGCGAACTCCTGCCAGTAATCAACTCAGTGTATTAGAAGAAGTCGGCCTGGGTTATCTTTCGATGGGACAACCTTTGACCACCTTATCGGGTGGTGAAGCGCAGCGCTTAAAACTGGTGCGTTATTTGTCGCGACTTGATCCATCAAAAACCGGTTCACTCTTACTGCTTGATGAACCCACCACCGGATTACACCGCGAAGATGTTTCTAAATTAATTAAATTACTCCAACGACTCACCGATGCCGGCCACTCACTCATCGTCGTAGAACACCATCTTGATGTTTTAAAATCTTGCGATTGGCTCGTAGAAATAGGTCCTGAAGCTGGACCGCGGGGCGGAAAACTGATTGCCGAGGGAACGCCTGAAGTAGTCGCCCAAGGAAAAACAACCACCGGGAAATATCTCGCTCTAGAAGACAAAGCCTTTGATGCAAAAACAAATTATGTCAGTGCTCCGCGACCTACAGCTATCACCCTCACGGGCGCCCGAGAACATAACCTCAAAAATATTTCGGTAAAAATTCCGCACGGTTCACTTTCAGTGATGACGGGTGTTTCGGGATCAGGAAAATCAACTCTGGCTTTCGATATTCTATTCGCTGAAGGACAAAGGCGATTCTTAGAGTGTGTTTCTGCTTATGCCCGGCAGTTTGTAGAACAATTACCTAAGCCGGATATCGATTCACTCTCCGGCTTACCGCCGACCGTAGCCATTGAACAACGTGTCACCCGCGGCTCAGCTAAATCTACGGTCGCAACCGTCACCGAAGTGGCTCAATTCCTACGCGTGCTCTTTGCTCGGGCCGGGATTTTACACAGTCCTACCACCGGCGAGCCTTTAACCGAAATGACGGAAGATGCGGTCGTAAGAATTATATCTAAAAATATTAAAAACCTAAAGCGGGGCAAAATATTAATCGGGGCACCCCTCGTCCGTTCACGCAAAGGACATCACCGCCCACTCGCGGAATGGGCCGAAGCACATGGCTACACTCATTTACGCTGTGATAATCAAATCATCCCCGTCGATGGCTTTAGTGGACTCGATCGTTATAACGAACACGACGTCGATGTGATTCTAGCGACTATTAATCACGATGGCATTATTTCGCACCCTGATGAAACCAAAGAAGACGGCGACGCCTCATTAAGAAATTTAATACGCAAGACTCTCACTACCAGTAAAGGTGCCTGTCTTTTAATTAATGAACAGGGGAAGCAGCTCCTTTATCTTTCAACCTCGAGAAGTGATCCAGCGACGGGCGAATCCTTCCCCGAGGTTGACCCGAAACACTTATCCTGGAATTCACCACGCGGATGGTGCCCTACTTGTCGAGGTCACGGATTAGAAGTTACGAAATTCTCTGCCGACGAAGAAGAAACGCTCAATGAGAATGCTCTCGGTGACCGCGTGAGTGATAGCGTTTGTCCGGATTGCCAAGGTCAACGGCTCGGACCCATCGGTCGAGCAGTTAAACTCATCGGAGCACAGGAACAAAAACTTTCGTTGCCTCAACTTCTAAAGCTTCAACCAGACGAAGCTTTAAAATTCCTGAAAAGTCTGCAGGGCGAGGCGCGAGAAAAAGCCATCATACAGGCCCTACTTCCTGAAATCTCGGCACGTTTAAAATTCTTAAGTTCCGTGGGCTTGGGCTATCTCTCACTCGATCGCGGTGCGGACACACTCTCGGGTGGAGAGTCACAACGCATACGCCTCGCCGCTCAGCTGGGGTCCACCCTCTCCGGTGCACTCTATATATTAGACGAGCCGAGTATTGGATTACACCCCCGAGACAATGACCGACTGATTGAATCACTCAAAGAACTAAGAAATCGAGGTAACACCGTGCTCGTGGTTGAACACGATGAAGACACCATGCGGGCCGCGGATAATATTATCGATATGGGGCCAGGGGCGGGCGTGCATGGCGGACAAATCATCGCTGAAGGAACAGCCGCTGGTCTTGAAGCCAATAAAAAATCAGTTACCGGGCAGTCTCTCAAAACCGCCATCCTTCACCCATTACGCGGAAGCCGCCGACCCATCACTGAAAAGAATAATACGCTTGAATGGGTGAAATTGAAAAATGCCTGTCTGCGAAATCTAAAAGGGTTTGATGTAAAATTCCCCACTGGTCGACTATCGGTAGTTTGTGGAGTATCGGGTGCGGGCAAAAGTACTTTAATGACTGACCTCATTGCGCCCGCGGCTGGTTGGGCGATTTCCAAAAAGAAAGATGGGATAACCGGCAAAGAGGCCCTCGCATTAATTTCTAATCAGGGTGAAATTTCTTTCCAGTCTATCACGGGCTTAAAATCATTCCGTCAATTAGTCATCGTTGACCAAGAACCCATCGGCAAAACACCGCGATCCACCCCTGCCACTTATATTGGAGCGTGGGATATCATTCGTGAGCGACTCGCCGCACTTCCTGAAGCTTCGATTCGCGGACATAATGCGAGTTTCTTTTCCTTCAATACATCGGGCGGACGCTGTGAAGCCTGCTCGGGTGCGGGTCGAATTAAATTAGAAATGAGTTTTCTGCCCGACACTTATGTACCCTGTGAAGAATGCGGAAGTTTGCGTTACGGTAATGCCGCGCGGGCGATTCGCTGGAATGGAAAATCAGCAGGTGATTTATTAAATATGACTTTTGAAGAGGGAGCCGAATTTTTCTCCTTCGATGTTAAATTAAAAGACCTCTGCGCCCTGATGACCAAAACGGGCTTGGGTTATTTAACCTTAGGTCAAAGCAGCCCGACTCTTTCAGGCGGTGAGGCCCAAAGATTAAAGTTGGTGAGCGAATTAGCCAAAGGCCTGCCCACGTTTAGAGAGCGGGCACGCGGACAAATCCGTCCCAACTTATATTTATTAGAAGAGCCCACTATCGGGCTGCACCAATCTGATTGTAAAAAACTTATCGAGCTACTGCACGCCTTGGTCGATCAAGGCCATACCGTCATCGTGATCGAGCATCACCCCGACGTGATTGCTGAAGCAGATTGGGTGGTAGAAATCGGACCCGAAGGCGGTCAGAACGGCGGACAGCTTTTACATGCCGGAGACCCCGAAGCACTCGCAAAACGTAAAGATTCACCAACCGCTCCGGCGTTAGCTGCCACCTTAAAAAGAGGTAAGATAAAATAAATTGGCTTAAGTCATTTAATTGAATGAAATACTCATAGGTTAATGAATTCCAAACGTACCATTCTACTTGGGGTAAATATCGATCACGCAGCGACGCTACGCCAAGCTCGATACCGTGGGGCGCATCAATCTATCCACGCCGAACCTAGCCCTGTATCTTTTGCCCGCGAATCTCTCCTTGCCGGAGCTGACGGGATCACCGTGCACCTGCGTGAAGATCGTCGACACATTCAAGAAGAAGATGTCTACGCCATCGCACAACTTGCTGGTGTACGTTTAAATTTAGAAATGGCCTGCACTGCCGAAATGGTGGTCTTCGCCAAAAAACTGAAACCGGCTGCCGTGTGTCTGGTTCCCGAATCCAGAGAAGAAGTGACCACGGAAGGTGGCTTAGATGTAGTTAAACAATTTGAGCGAGTAAAAGAAACCGTACAGGCGCTTAAAGCAGCTGGATGTGAAGTATCGCTTTTTATTGAAGCGAACGACAAACAGATTGAAGCAGCACATTCGACCGGAGCCCCCGTGGTCGAACTACACACGGGTGC
>SIAU01000006.1 GCA_009691685.1 Opitutales bacterium | reverse complement strand
ATGTGGGACTACGTAGGCATCGTGCGTTCCACCAAGCGCTTAAAACGGGCCCAAACACGGATTCGTACCCTGAGCGAAGAAGTCCGAGAATATTATTGGAATTTCAAAGTGGAACCGCGCTTACTCGAACTGCGAAATTTAATTCAAGTGGCAGAACTGATTATTGATTGTGCGTTGCAACGTCATGAAAGCAGAGGTCTGCATTACACTTTAGATTTTCCGACCCAAAGTAAGTCCCTTGTCCACTCGATGGTTCGTCGAAATTTGAATACTCAATGAAAATTGCGATTGTCGGAGCGGGAGCCGTCGGCGGCTGGTATGGAGGGCTGTTAGCTCTGAAGGGTCATGAAGTCTATTTCGTGACGAGACGGGATTATAATATTATTAATCAAAACGGATTATGCATGCGCGACGCCAAGGGGGACAAGATGGTGAAGATCACGAAAGCCTATCCAGACTGCCTCAGCATTGGCGTTTGTGATTTGATGGTGATTGCGGCTAAATCGACCGCTAACCATACCCTGCCCGATTTCATTAAACCGCTAATCGGACCGACCACGACTCTACTCACTTTACAGAATGGCATGGGAAATTGTGAGACCTTTGCGTCCATTATTCCTGTTGAGAGAATCGTCGCAGGCCTTTGTTTTGTTTGTATTAATCGTCTTAGCCCAGGGGTCGTTGAAAATACCCACTCAGGTTATATTCGTATGGCTTCAGCTATTGGTTTGCCGAGTGAAGCAGTTAAACACTGCGTAGAATTGTTTGCCGATGCGGGAATTGATTGTCAGTCCGAACAGTCACTCGATGCGGTGTTATGGAAAAAGTTATGTTGGAATATTCCCTTTAATGGTTTGGCCATCGCGGCGGGTGGAATCACTACCGACAAAATCATGGCTAGTGATTTACTGCGTGAACGGGCGATTGAACTGATGAAAGAAGTACAGGCAGCCGCGGCGGCTTGTGGGGTGCCGTTCAAGGATGAACATATTGAGCGACAACTGAAAGTGACGACGGGCATGGGTGCCTACCGGCCTTCGAGTTTGATCGATTACTTGGAAGGACGAGAGGTAGAAGTCGTCGGCCTTTGGGGTGAACCGCTTCGCCGTGGGCAAGCTGCGGGCGTCAACATGCCACAACTCTCTCAATTAAAAACTGAGATAGAATTAAAACTTAAGGCGAGAGACCAGCTTACTTAGCGGCAGCGCTAGCAAGGGGTAATTGAGATAAAACACTGTCTACAGCTGTCGCGGTTTTCGCCACGCTCCAGAAACTGATCGGAACAGCTGAACCAGAATCACCAGAGAATACTCTTTGTCCCTGTTTGTTGAAAAGACTCATCGAAAGTGAAATAGAAACTTCATCTTTGCGCAGGTTATTTCCGCTTTGAGAAATGCGCCATGTACTGCGGAGAGTTGCATCGGCATCAGCTTTAGACTCCGTAACCGTATAACCATGACTTCTTAGTTCGCCTTGAGCTGTCTCAATAACGGTTGAGTTAAATTGCACTGCATTTGAGAAATCCGAGGTCTGAGGAGTCTCGACATAAACCTTGGTGAAGTTGATCGATTTTTGAGCTCTGGGGCTGGAACTGCATCCGATAAATGAAAATGCGATTAAAACTAAAGCTATGGGGGTAAACCTGGTGAAGTGCATAAGATGTGTATGACTGAGGCTGGAAATTTAACAAGTCGAGAGATAGGGTCAACTCATACAAATATTAGTTATTGCTGATAATATTGGATAAAAACATATAAAATTGAACTTCAGAGAGTCATGCGTGCCCTAAAAGCCATCACCTTAGATTTAGTCGGAACCTTACTGACACCCTACCCTTCGGTTGGTGCGGTCTACGCTGACGCCGCTGAGAAATGCGGAGTAACTATTCCAGCTAAATTAATTAACGAACAATTTCCGGCAGCCTTTAAAAGTGTTTCATCGAAATTAAAGCCCGAAGCGTTTTGGAAAGAAGTCGTAGTCCGATCCCTTGGTGATGATCTGCCCTATGAAAAAAGAGATGAAGTCGCTGAAAAATGTTGGACGGCTTTTGCCTCAGCCAAGTCTTGGAAACTCACTCCGGGATCCATTAGCTCGCTCACCGCGCTTCGCTTTCTCGGATTAAAGGTATGTGTACTTTCGAATACTGATGCCAGGATCCATGGGGTCTTACGAGAACTCGAGCTGCTCAAATTTATCGATAAAGTATTTTTAGCCGATGAAATTGGCTATCGAAAACCAGACGCGCGGGCTTTTCAGCATGTGTCCCGCACTCTACAAATCCCCGTTAACCAACTCGCGCATATCGGTGACAATCCAGATGAAGATGGTATCGGAGCACGCGATGCGGGTGTTCTAGGTATCATCGTGGGTGGTCGTCATGCCCCTGAAAATTGCCTACGTGCCGAAAAACTCGAAGAGATTCCCTATGTTGTCAGGGCCGTTTTAACCGAGGGTAAAAAGAAAGGACGCTTTTCGAGAAATGTAATTAATCTGCTGGCGAACTTACGCGGCCTACCCGAAGACAAGGGTCGGTCCACTTTTCGTCAGAGTGTATCCATCGATGATGCGGTCACGCAGGCTTTCCGAAAGCTGCGACTCGACAAACCTGTACCCGAGGATGCGATTGTGGCCTCATGGAATAAGTTATTACCTCTGAAGTTGGCTCGACGTTGCGCGCCCTTGAGAGTCATCGAAGACGGTCGACTGATTATTCAGTGCGAAAGCGCAGTGATTAAATCGGAAGCACGATTCTTTGAGAAAAGTTTATTGCTGAAAATCCGTGAGCTTCCTGGTTGTCGCCAGGTTAAAGCGATTTCCTGGGTTACGGCTTAGGATACTTTTCTTTAGGCTCAAACGGTTTTAGAAACGCCTCTTTGAAGTCGTAAATATTAACGAAGTCTTCGATTTGATCTTCGGCCGAACGTCCAAAAAGCTTAGTGTCTATGATATTAAAGACGATATTACCCACATCGACACTTTTCTTGATGCCCCAGTTATTCAACAAAGCAAAGGAGAGCGGTCCGTACGTCTCTAAGGTGTGTTGGCGAAAACCTTCTAAGAGCTCTTTGCCTGTGACGTGACGATTCGTTTTCTTACTTCCCTTCTTTTCTTCGCCGTGAACTTGTTTTTGTGCGGCATCTAAGGCCATGCGTACGAGGTGATAAGACTGCGGACTGTAACGCGGGTCCTTTTCGTGACAGAGTTTAATGGCTTCTTCAAAATTCATATTAAAGTTTTTTAAGCTCGTCTAACAGGCGAGCATTCTGAGCTTCGGTGCCGATGGTGAGTCGCAACCAACCAGTCATCCCATAACCCTTGAGTGGACGAACGATGACCCCGACTTTCTGTAGTTTTACAAAGGCTTCTTCGGCATTAGGAATTTGGGCGGCTAAGAAGTTCGCTTTGCCGTCGATATATTTAAAGCCCAAGGACTTCAGACCTTCGCTTAATTGAGTGATACCCGCTGCATTGACTCGCTTACTCTTATTAAGAAACTCTTGATCATCTAAAGCGGCTTCGGCGGCGGCGAGCGCCGGCAAGTTCACATTGAATGGTTGGCGCACCCGATTAAGTATTCCGCAAACCTCGCTCGAGCCCATCAGGTAGCCCACGCGTAGTCCGGCTAAGCCATAAGCTTTGGAGAACGTGCGAGTAACCACGATTTTCCGTCCGGCCTTGATCAGTTCGCGCAAGTCTGCGGATGAATCTAAATACTCGGTGTAAGCTTCATCTAAACAAAAGATAACGTGGTCGGGTAGTGATTTTGCTAAATCAACAATCTCTTGGGGATTGTCTGTTCCGCCCGTGGGATTGTTTGGACTGGCTAAAAATAGGATGCGCGTTTTGTCGGTGACCGCTGCCCGCATCGCTTTCAAGTCGTGACAGAAATTCGGCATGGGTACTTCGACCGGTGTAGCCCCTTGCATCAGTGTCGCTAATTTATAGACGACGAAAGCTTGTGATCCGAAAATAACTTCGCTGCCAGGTCGTAAGAAAGCTTGAGCCAGAAGAATCATGACTTCGTTGGAGCCATTACCGATGACAAACTGGTTCGGTTGCATAGACCAAATTTTCGCAAGTTTTTCGCGCAAGAATGTCGAACTACCGTCGGGATAAAGGTGGGCTGAATCTAAAGCCTTTTTGGCAGCGGCCAGTCCCAGGGGCGATGGGCCTAAGGGGTTTTCATTCGAGGCCAATTTAATAACGAAACTAGGATCGAGACCGAATTCCCGGGCCACCACTTCAATAGGACGCCCAGCCTCGTAGACTGGCTGAGAGAGCACCTGATGATTGGCCAATTCGGAATAGGTCGGCATAAAGTTATATAACAAACCATTCTTGGCAATTTGGCAAGCGTCGGAACACCCTCCCCGCTTGCCTAAATCAGATTTTTTATATTTGTTCGGAGCATGCGAATTATCGTTACAGGAGCCACTGGTTTTCTCGGCCGGGCTGTAGTCGAGGCCGCCCAACGCCGAGGGCATGATGTTTTAGCCATTGGCGGAAAGAACACTCTCTATCTCAGTGAGCCCGTTCGCTTTTTGCAGATGAATCTCTGCGACGAGGTAAAATTACAATCGCTGATGCTGGAAGAGTTTCCCCAAGCCGTAATCAATTGTGCAGGATTAACTAAAGTTCAAGATTGTGAATCGAACCAAGAATTAGCGACGCAACTCAATGAGCATTTGCCCCAAAAATTAGCGCAGCTTTGTTTTCATGTAGGCGGTAAACTTATCCATTTTTCCACCGATATGGTCTTCGATGGTCAGACCGGTAAATACGGTCACACCGATCAGCCCCGACCACTCAACACTTATGCCTCTACGAAAGCGGCAGGCGAAGTCGCCGTATTGAATTATGGTAGAGAGCATTCCGCAGTCGTCCGAACGTCTGTTCTCAATGGCAATTCTTTCACCGGACAATTCTCTCTACATGAGCGACTTTTTCATGAGTGGGCTATGGGTAAGGTAAGTTCACTTTACACCGACGAAATTCGTCAACCCGTCTCTTACAGTAATCTCGCCGATGTTGCGGTGGAGTTATGTGAAAGAACGACACTCAATGGAGTTTATCACTGGGCTGGATTAGATGCACTCAGTCGTTATGCCATGGGACAAAAAATCGCGGAGCACTTTGGCTTAAATCCTGAAAAATTACTTAAGCCGATTACACGCGAAAACGTGACCGATGACCCCCTGCGTCCCCGTAATCTTAGCTTATTACTTCACCCCTTGGCTGGTAAGCTGAGGACCCCTGCGCAGACATTTAGCGACCAATTAGGCGAATTACGTGTGCCGCGTGGCTGCGAGGACTGGTATGAAAAGGAAACTGGGCGAAAGGTCGTGCGTTTACTCCAGAAGACATTAGATTATTAGGATGGATGTACTACCTCGCGAATGGTGCACTGCCGTAACCAATATGTCGGCCAATCTTCTGTTGCTCGATCATTATCCGCATCCGAAAAATATCCGCTATCGTCCCTTTGCTTGGTCGGAACCCGCTTACACTTTTGGGGTTTCCCAGGACTGGAAAAAATATCGCGCAGTGGTACCTCCCCAAATGCCGCTGATTCGTCGTTCAACGGGCGGTGGTTTAGTCTCCCATTTAGAGGATTGGACATTTGCCATCGTCATTCCCACCGAGCACCCGCTGTACAAATCGGGTACACAAGAAGCTTATGAAACCGTGCACCAAGCGCTTCTAGAATGTCTCTTGGCTCAAAATCTAAAAGTTAAATTAGTTCCTTTACCTTCTACGCAAAGAGAATTTAGAGCGCCGGATGAATGCGAGCATCATGCCGAGCCCCATGATTTGGTGCTGGTGGAGGATAACCGTAAAGTCGCTGGAGCTGCCCAAAAACGCAACCGACACGGCCTATTAATCGAGGGTTACATCTCACGCACACTCTTAGCGGGTTGCGATTGGGAACTTTTCGCTGAAGAATTCCCGAAAGTTCTCGGCAAGGCACTCAAGAGTGAGCCGGTCAATATTCACTCCGTTATTTACGATCAATCACACCACGAAAACTGTTGGGCTAAGTTTAATTCGTGCAGTTGGAATGAGCACCGCGACTTACCCGAATAAATCCAGCTCGGGTCCTTGATGCTTTTTCTCGGGCTGACTTTTCGCTGCAGGAGTTTCCGTTTTCTTTTTCAGTACCTTAACAGGTACGGCAAGTTCACTGACATCCGCCGTTTTAACGACTTGTTTATTAGGCAAACCTCCCCCGGTTTCCAAATTCGATAAAATCTCTCGGGCACGTGAGACTACACCAGGAGGCATTCCCGCTAATCGAGCGACTTGGATACCATACGAACGATCCGCTGCGCCGGGAACGACTCGTCGGATAAAGACAATTTCATCCTGCCACTCTTTGACTGCTACTGACCAATTACGTAAACGACTCAGCGATGAGGCTAATTGCGTTAATTCGTGATAGTGGGTGGCAAAGAGCGTTCGCGGTCCGGCCTTCTCTTTGCCGTGTAAGTGTTCGGCTACCGCCCAGGCGATGCTGATGCCATCATAGGTGCTCGTGCCGCGACCGATTTCATCTAAAACAACCAGGGACTTCACCGTGGCATTATTTAAAATATTAGCGGTCTCATTCATCTCTACCATGAACGTAGAATTACCTCGCGCCAGTTCATCGGAAGCGCCGACGCGACAAAATACTCTATCCACTAAACCGATGTGGGCTTCCGTCGCAGGCACCCAGCAGCCAATATGAGCGAGCAAGACAATCAGGGCGACTTGTCTGATGTAGGTCGACTTACCAGCCATATTAGGGCCGGTGATTAAAGCGATTTGTTCTTTGCTCGATTGGAGGTCGGTGTCGTTCGGCACGAAGGACCCTGCTCCGGGTCTGTTTTGTAAAACGCGTTCAATCACTGGATGGCGGCCTTGTTTGATTTTGATAACGTCAGAATGGTCCACCGTGGGACAGCACCAGTTGGACTCTCGTGCTAACTCAGCCCAGCCATGCAAGATGTCCACTTCCGCCAATGTTTGTGCGGTCACCAAGAGCGATGAAGTTTTGGCCAGCACCTCGGAGAGTAAAATCTGGAACAAATCCAATTCACGCGAAAGCGCTTGTTCATCGGCTCGTAAGACTTCCCTTTCCTTTTTACGAAGTTCCTCGGTCGTATAACGCTCCGCATTCACCATCGTTTGTTTCCGAATATAGTCAGCGGGCACTTGATCTAAATTTGATTTGGTTATTTCAATCGCATAGCCGAACGCACCGTTATATTTTACTTTTAGATTCTTAATACCTGTCCGGGTTTGCTCCTGACGTTCAAAATCGGAAATCCAAGTTTTACTATCGGTCGCGAGTGAGCGGAGGCGGTCGAGTTCAGAATCAAAGCCCGTGCGTAAGGCTCCCCCTTCTGTTAAATCGATGGGCAATTCATCAGCTAAAGCTTTCTCAAGTTTAACCAACAGGTCATTTTCGCAGTCGATTTTTTCTGCGTATAATTGAACGGCGGCGTTAGGTAGGGCTGCCAATTCTTCTTTGAGGGCGGGGAATGCCTTGAGCGAATCTCGAATGCCACCCAGTTCGCGCGGGTTACGCAGGCGATTCTGTAAGCGTGCTAAAATTCTTGGAATATCGCGGGTGCTATTGAGTAATTCGGCAACGCGGGCGGAGGCTCCGGGATGTTTAACGAAACCCGTGATGGCATTTTGACGTTGTTGAATGATCGCCAAGTCGGTGGAAGGCTCGGTTAACCACATTGCCAAAAGTCGGGCTCCACCCGCCGTGCAGGTGCGATCGATGGAATCCAAGAGAGAGGTTTCTTTCGACCCATTGGTGCTGTTAAAAAGTTCAAGATTCTTAGCTGAGGCGGCATCGATCAGCACCGAGGAGCCAAGCTTGAGTTCCGTCACTTTGAAAAGATTTTGCGGACGACTGCATAATGAATCTGTCACGTATCCGAGTACAGCTCCGGCGGCACCGAGTGCGGGATGAGCATCATTAATTCCAAAGCCGGCCAGACTATGTACGGAGAGTGTTTGGCAAACTAACTGAAACCCTGCGGAGCTCTCAAAATTCCAACTCGGGAGGCGCGAGACTGATCGGCCCTCTAAGAATATTTCGAGGTGCTGGCTAAACGCAGGATCCACTTCCAGGCCTTCGGGTAATAATATTTCGCGCGGATTGATTGAATGCAAAAGTGATAATAAACGTTCCACTTGGGTGTCTGTCGCGATACGGAAATCGGCCGTTGAGACATCTAACCAGGATGCGTGCCAACCTTGTTTATTCCAGTTGAGCGCTAAAAGATAATTACCGCGACGTGAGTCTAATTGAGAATCTTCCAGTGCCGTTCCTGGTGTGAGAATGCGGGTGATACCACGACGGACTAATTTGCCAGTGACGGGTGCTTCCAATTGATCGCAGATGGCGACCTTCCAGCCTGCTGCGAGTAGCCGGTTAACGTAATTAGGTGCCGCGTGATACGGTAAGCCGGCCATAGGGGTCTCGTGGCGCTTGGTGAGGGTTAAACCAATGACCTTGGAGGCGGTTACCGCATCATCGCCGAACACTTCGTAGAAATCGCCCAGTCGAAATAGCAAAAGAGTACCTGGTGCGAGTTTGTCTCGCATTTCCCGGTATTGTTTTTGCATGGGTGTTTCTTTCTCCACGACTCACAAGCCAATAGAGCCCAGCGATGTGAGCAAGAATGGATTAATCCTGGGCAGGACTAACCCAGTAAATTTGTTCACATTACCTGAGCGGCTAATTCAGAAAGTGCACTACGGACGCCTTGGAGCAATCTGACATTAGCGGCGATACTATACCCTTTCATACGCTCGTGCGTGTGAATGAGGCCGTTAGATTTGCTGTCGAGGTAAGGAGTGTCGACCTGATCAAGGTCACCGATGAGGACTACTTTAGAGCCTTCGCCGATACGGGTGATCACGGTTTTAGCTTCATGAGGGGTCATGTTTTGCGCCTCATCCACAATCATGAATGCATGACCAATCGATCGACCGCGGATAAAGGTCATCGCTTCAATTTCGATTAAACCAGAATCAATGAGCCATTGATAAGGTTTTCTAGGTTGTCCAATTTGTTGAAACTGTGAACCGAAAATAGGCTGGGCTGCTTTCATTGCCTGTGCCTTTTTTTGTTTTCTTTGTGAGTCTGTTGCAATGGGCAGTTTATTATTCGCTGGAACTTGAGCGGCTGCGGGAGCTCCGGTGCGCGAAAAGAGAACTTCTAAGTTATCGAAATAAGGCTGAATATACGGAGACAGTTTTTCTTCTTTGGTTCCCGGAAGTGCGCCGATGTCTTTACCGATTTGGACGACGGGACGTGACACGTACAATTTCTTGTATGGCGAGAAATCGCTCAAGACCTGAGATAGGGCGGCGGCGATGGATAAGAATGTCTTACCGGTGCCAGCACGACCGAAGCAGGTCACTAATTTAATATCGGGATTAAGCAGTGCATCGAGGAAGATCCACTGTTCGAAATTTTTCGGGATGACGCGCATACCGCGAGGCATCTGTAATCCTTTGCGTGCTCCACTCGCTGTGGAAATAAATTCACGGTACAGACTGAGGGGGACAAACGCACCATCACCCACGTGGCGGGCTGGCTCAGTCCAAGAATCCGAAGTCAGCATCACATACTCATTAATGATGGGAGCTGGATCGTCTTTCTTGAAATTAATCGCGACCTGGGCGACATCACGGAAGTCGCGCATGGCAGCGGCGGAAATGGGCACCGAACGATATTCACCATAATCACTAATCTCAATGCGGTCATTACGATAGTCTTGAACTTCGAGGCCGAGGGCTTGGGCCTTGAGTGCCATACAGGCATCTTTGGTAACCAAGATGACTGGACCTTTAGACGTGTCGCGTAAGTAAAGTGCAGAGGCGATAATACGGTGATCAGGGGCATCTACTTGCATGAACACAGCACGGAGACGTTCGTTATTGGGACCCGTAAAGTGGTCACGAATTAAAGACTCATTTACAATAATTCTGAGCTCACCGCCATCACGCAAGTCAGCATGTAATGCTCCGGGTTTGGAGACATCGCCTTCGACGATATCTTTTAAATTCTTATTCTCGAAAAGAGAACGCACGGTGCGATTGACGCGCCGCGCACTGGCACCTAACTGTCCCGGCTGGGTTTTGTGGCGATCCAGTTCGGAGAGTACCTCCACTGGGATTGCTACAATATGCTCATCAAACTTAAAGAGCGATTCTGGATCATGGATTAAAACATTCGTGTCCAAGACGTAGGTTTTCTTCACAAACGCACACTCGGTTATTTTTCTCTCTGGAGCAATCAGTAAAAAACTATTTCTGCGAGTCAGCGATCCGTCTGAGGTATTCCCAACTATAGATACCCGTCTTGTGTCCGTCGCTAAACTCAAAGGTTACAGCATAGTTACCGATTCTTGTTAATTGCATGACACTGACACCAGGAAATTGGCGCGGGCCGTCCCCACCCCATCGTTTTCCAAGTATATCCACCTCGCCCATGTTCTCCGCACTGGGTGAACGTTCCCGTAAAAATTCCCCACTCAGAAAGTGTTCCGTTTGATCGGCCCATTGGATGGCGATGAAGTCACCGACGATTTCAATTTTGTTTGGGGCGAGCATTGATTGCACATATAAATCAATTCTTTTTACCGGTAGGGCAACCTGTAAACCTCGGTGAACCCTTGACTAAATATGAGTTATAAGTGAGGTTCATTTATTCGTGACTCCTTCGTTTGAAAAAGTTCGTCAGCTTCTTCGCCAACTCCCTGGCCTGGGTCACCGCTCGGCCGAAAGAATCGCACTCTATTTACTCGTTGAGAAGCCTGAAAAATTAGGACCCATTCTCGAATCTCTCACGGCAGCCTCCAAACTGGTAAAGCGTTGTAACCGTTGCGGCAGTATTGCTGAAGGTGACCTTTGTGAGGTTTGTGTGGATCCCAAGCGCGAGGCCAGCTCGCTCTGTATCGTTGAGCAAGTGCCAGATTTACTGGCGATCGAACGCTCGCAGGCCCACCGGGGCACCTACCATGTCCTCCACGGCCGCCTTTCACCCATCAACGGCGTTGGCCCCGAACATTTAAATTTAGCGTCTCTCGAGAAGCGACTGAAGGACGAGCCGATCAGTGAAATCGTGCTCGCGCTAGGTAATGACATCGAAGGCGAAGCGACCTGTCATTACATCCGTGAAAGCATCTCCAATATTCGTGCCGGGATTAAAGTAAGTCGTATCGGCTTCGGTCTACCCAGTGGCAGCGGCCTAACTTTTGCTGACTCCGCAACCCTGCGAAGTGCGCTGGAGGGTCGTCGCGATGTCGGAGACTAATCCGCTCAATCAATACCCCGAAAGCGCCGAAGATTATTGGCTGAATTTCGCAGAACAAATCACAGGCTTAAAGGGCGAAGAGGCGTTGGAGAAAATGACTCCGGCTGTCGCCAGACTTTCAGATTTATTCACGGTTGATCGTCCCGAAAAGAAATTTCCTGATTATTTTTCGGATAACGAATTACTCTCTGCTTACGGTTTATTTTTCTTACCTCAGAGTTTCGTTCGTACGACCTATGCCCTGCGATTTATCACTGAGGCCCGACAGTGGCAGGTACCGACTTCTCCGATTCGCATTTTGGATCTGGGATCAGGTCCGGGCTCCTGTGGTGTCGCCTGCGCTCACTACCTCAAAGAGTTGGGCGTGAAAGAATTAGAGCTCAATGCACTCGACCATTCAGCCACAGCGTTGGCGGCCTTTGAGCCATTCGCGGCAGCAGTTTTAGGCAATGAATACTGCGTAAAAACAAGGATTGGCGATGCCCACCGTGCCGACACTTGGCCGGAGGGTCCATTTGATATCATCATCGCTGGCTTCGTGTTGAATGAAATGAAATCGCTCAGTCAGCCCGCCCTCGTCGAATGGGTAGAGTCGATGAAAGATCGGCTGACGCCTGATGGACTTATTCTAATCTTAGAGCCGGCCCTGAAAATCACTTCGCAGCGCTTACAAAAACTCAGCGATGAAATTGCCGCTCACGAAATCGTGACTAGAATTGGACCCGAATTAGACGCCCACCCCTGTCCGCAACTCGCCGATGGTGTCCACTGGTCGCACGAGGTTCGTCACTGGCAAATCCCTTCCACCACTGAATTTATTAATCGTAGGTTGCATCGCGACTTACGTGATGTGCGTTTTACTTTTGCGGCTTTTTCCGATCAAAAGATTCCGCACATAGAGAGTTCCGCGATCCGAATTGTTTCGGATATACAAATCATCAAAGGATTACTGCGATTTATCGGAGTGCAAAACGGTCAGCTCCAAACCATCGAAGTCTCCACCCGCGGTATCTCCAAACATGACGTTAAGCTTTTGGCGGCGAAATTTGAACGTGGCGACATTGTCAGCCATGCACAACCGTCGGCACCCAAGGTCAGATTATTAAATAGCGCTGACCTAAAGATTGTCTGGGCTGCGCAGCCACGAAATTAACCTAAATCTCCCCATTTGTGACAGGAAAGTGACGAACTTCGGGAAGATTTGGTCTAAAATTTCAAAATCGATGGTGTGATAGTGACAATGCTTTCACGAATAGTTATTGCTTGGAAATGTTTAACCGTGAAATCAGTTGGCTTAGTTTTGACCGACGTGTGTTGGAGTTGGCGGAAGATCCCACGGTTCCACTTCTTGAGCGAGTACGCTTTCTTTCGATTGTTAGTTCTAATTTAGATGAATTTTTTGAAATTCGTGTTGCCGGTATCATGCAACAGGAAGAATCGGCCAGTCACCCAGCGACTCGTGAATTTCTCCAAGAAGTATTAAAACGTGCTCACAGTTTAGTGAGCGCACAGCAGAGCTGCTGGAAGGAACTCATCGTACCCGCCCTCGCCAAGGAAGGGATCGAATATAAAATTAAGAGCCAGCTCACTAAGGCCGAGTTGCATGAACTTTCGGAAAGATTTGATAAAGACATTTTGCCTGCGTTGACCCCCCTGGCGATTGACCCCTCTCACCCTTTCCCGGTACTCACCAATAAAGGCCTTTATTTGTTGGCATTATTGAAAGACCCAGAGTCGGGCGAAACGCGTCACGCAGTCGTACCCGTTCCTCGTGTGCTGCCGCGTATTTTAGCACTCGGACCCACTCATAAGCGCTCATTCACGTTGCTCAGCATCGTTACGCAAATTTTTATCGAACGGCTATTCCCTGGATTAGAACTCAAAGGATCCTGGGCATTTCGCATTACGCGAAATAGCGATTTGTACGTCGACGAAGAAGAAACGGTGAACTTGCTCGATGCGATTGAGGACGAAATTCGTAATCTGCGAAAAGGTGCGCCCGTTCGACTGGAGATTGAAGACTCGGTACCGGACGTAGAACTTACTTGGTTATTAAAATCCATCGGTCTAGGGGTCGACAATACCTTCCGCATTCAAGGCCCGATTAACATGATGCGGTTAAGTAGTTTGATTGATCTCGTGAACCGTCCTGATCTGGTTTTCCCAAGCTTTGCATCGGTAACTCCGACGGAACTGAGTGAGCCATCGAAGATTTTTTCAAAAATTTCCAAGGGCGATATTCTCCTGCATCATCCCTATGAATCATTTACCCCGGTGGTAGATTTACTACGGCAGGCCGCGAAAGATGATTCGGTGGTGGCGATTAAACTAACCCTTTATCGAACCAGCGGTGACTCACCCATTGTGGAGGCCCTCAAAGAAGCCGCACAAAATGGTAAACAGGTCACGGCTCTGGTCGAACTGCGTGCCCGCTTTGATGAGTTGAACAACATCGAATGGTCTCGCCAGTTACAAGAAGCGGGTGCGCACGTGGTTTACGGGCTCGCTGGACTCAAGACGCACTGCAAAGCCTGTCTCATTATTCGTCAGGAAAAAACGGGCCTCAAACGTTATGTGCACTTGGGTACTGGAAATTATAATCCAAAGACTGCCCGGCTCTACACGGACTTTTCACTTTTCACGGCAGATGAAGAAATTACTTCTGAAGTAGGTTTATTATTTAATGTATTAACGGGGAATCTCGCTAAACCAAAATTCAAGCACCTCCTCGTTGCGCCCTTCCACTTGCATCGTGGAATTCTCGACTTAATTAAATCAGAAATTAATGCCGCAAAAGCGGGTCGACCTGCTAAAATTTTTGCAAAGGTAAATAGCTTGGTGGATCCAGATGTCATCAATGCACTTTACGATGCATCTAATGCCGGAGTTTCTATTCACCTGATTGTCCGAGGTATTTGTTGTCTTAAACCGGGTATTCCTGGTAAGAGCGAAAACATCAAAGTATTTAGTGTTTTAGGTCGCTTTTTAGAACACAGCAGACTTTTCCGTTTTGAGAATTCGAGCGGTGAACCGATTATTTTAATGGGCAGTGCTGACTGGATGCCGCGTAATTTCATGCGTCGAGTGGAGTGCGTATTCCCGATTAAGAATAAAGCACTTCGATCCCGCATCGAAAATGAAGTTTTAAAAGTTTACAGCGAGAAACTCGGCGATGTTAAGCAGCTCAATTCAGAGGGGCAGTATCTGCCCTGCTCGCCCAAGGGACGCAGTGATACCCAAGTTCAGGCCACCTTCTTAGACTTAGCTAAAAAACACTTAGTTGATAATATTAGCGCTGCAAAGAAGACCCCAGGCAAATCCGCTCGACGGCTCCGTTAAAGCCTTCTTTGTCTCCTAAAATATCCACTTCCATTCGGACATACATGAGTGGGAGTGAGGGACGGAAACGGGACTGCAGGCGTACCGCATCTTTCTCGGTGGTAACAATTACTTCGGCTTTAGCTTGGATGGCTGACTCTAAAACTTCATCTAAATCTTCATCATTAAAAGCGTGGTGATCGAGGAATCGACGGTTGGAAACGATTTTCGCACCTTGAGCTAAGAGAGTTTCCTCAAATCTTTCGGGCGTCGCGATACCCGAGAAGGACGCAATGCGTTTTCCCGCTAAGAAACTGAGGGGTAAATGCTGAGTGCCATCGATTTCAATAAGCTCCTTGGCAATGTGTGCACAGGAAATGATTTCCACCTTAGGGTTATGCCTACGAATCAAAGCAACTAATTCTGGATCCGGTGCACCCGTCGATTTAGTAAGAAAAATATAGGAAGCACGACTTAAGTTTCTCACAGGCTCACGCAGAATGCCACGGGGTAAGAGGCAACGATTTCCAAATGGGTTCCGACTATCGACGAGCAGTAAATTGATCTGTCCGCTTAAGGGGAGATATTGTAAGCCGTCGTCTAATAAAATCGTATCCACTCCGAATTGACGAAGCGCGAATCGGCCACCCTCGACGCGATTACGATCCACGATCACCACGACTCCGTACTGAACTAAGTTAGTCGCCAACATGAAAGGCTCGTCCCCGGCCTCATCAGGCCCCGCGAGAACGCTTTTACCATCCGACACTGTGAGCGGATCGGGTCGACGGCCCTGCGTGAGCCAGCGCCAAAATCTCTTTAACATCGAGTCACTGGCGCCTTTATAACCACGCGACAAGATGGCGACTTTACGTCCACGTTGGGCGAGCACTTGGGCCATTTTCATGACGACTGGCGTTTTGCCGGTGCCCCCGACGGTTAAATTTCCAACCACGACTACTTTGCAGCCCAGGTGGGTGTCGCGGAAGAGTCTGTGACGATAAAGCCACAATCGAAATTTTACGAGTACCTCAAATACGACAGAAAGTAGCCAGAGAATGTATCCGAGGAAAGTCGCGAATACCCCAGTTTTACGGTCATAAACGAGGTCAGTAGCGTATCCAGCAATAGCCTCACGAAGGGTCGAAAATATTCCTCGGTGCTTAGGTCTCATGGGCGTAAACTATGCAAACTTGTTTGACGCAGGCAGGCAACCCGATTGAGAAGGGACGAAACGAGTCTATGCTCTACCACCTCTTACGCACCAAGTTACTGCGCGCTGAAGTCACCGGTGCCCGCATCGATTATGAGGGTTCTTTAGCCATAGACAGCGAATTAATGGCCTTAGTGGGTATGCTTCCGTACGAGAAAATTTTAGTGGGCAATATCGAGAATGGTCAGAGATTTGAGACCTATGCCATCCCCGCTCCAGCTGGTTCGCGACAGATTTGCCTAAATGGCGCCACCGCCCACTTGGGTAAAGTAGGTGACTTATTAGTAGTAATGACCTTTGCTGAGGTCACACCCGAGGAAGCTAAATCCTGGCACCCCAAAACCGTTACCCTTTCCCACCAGAACAAAAAAGTTGTTCGAATCGAAAACCCCGACGTCTCCCAAGACCTTCTCAATACTTTCCAAAAATGAGTTACCGCTTATACATTCCTGGACCACTCACGGTTTCTGAATCCATCATCACAGCGATGGGCAAGCCCATGATTGGTCACCGATCGAAGGACTTCGTGGCTCTCTATGAAGACATGCAACCACGTCTGCAGAAGATGTTCTTCACCACTGACCCGGTCTATCTAGGCACAAGCTCCGCCTGGGGTGTGATGGAAGGTGCCCTCCGCAATATTTGCAAAAAAGGCGTTCTTAATTGTATGAACGGTGCGTTCTCTGACAAATGGAACGATGTCGCCAAACGTTGCGGTAAATACTCCGAAGCTTTACAATTCGACTGGGGTATGCCGGTGGATCCTGAAGCCGTTCGCAAAGCACTCGCGACTGGTAAGTTCGATTGTATCACTTTCATTCACTCCGAAACTTCGACGGGCACTCTTTCAAACATTAACGCAATCATGGCCGTCATCCGTGAATTCCCTGACGTCATCTCAATTGCCGACTCGGTAAGTTCGTTCTCCACCTTGCCTATTAAGAAAGACGAACTGGGTATTGATATTCTTCTGACTGGTTCACAAAAGGCCCTCGCCCTGCCTCCGGGCCTAGCGATTTTCTCCGTCAGTGAACGTGCTCGTACTCGGGCGAAGGAACTTTCCGATCGTGGTTACTACTTCGATTTAATCGAGTTCCACGATAACCACACCAAGGGTATGACCCCTTCGACCCCTTGCATCTCCTTATTCTACGGACTCCAACAGCGTCTCGTGGAAATTGAAGCGGAAGGTCTGGACAACCGCTACGAACGTCACCGTCATTTGAATGAAAGGGTGCGCAATTGGGGCCTAGCTAAAGGTTTCAGTTTATTACCGAGTCCTGAATTCGCCACCCGCGGACTCAACTGCTTCAAGAACGACCGTAATGCTGATTTAGAACGCTTACTGAAAACTCTTAAATCCCGCCACAAACTCGTGATCGATGGTGGATACGGAAAATTAAAAGGTAAAACCTTCCGCATCTCTAACATGGGTGAAGAAACCGACGCCACTATTTCCACACTCATTGCCGCGCTTGATGACTCTTTCGCTGAGCAAGGAATATAACCACGATTTGACAAGCGGTTATAATCCTACGCATGGCAAAAAAAACTTCCAAGGCTCCTTCTGTTAAAACTGATAGCTCGGTTTTAAAGACTTTAGTCATCGCTGAAAAGCCCTCCGTCGCTGCGGATTTGGCCAAGGTTCTTAAAGTTCCCAAGTCAGGCGATGTCTTCGAAAACGGTGAATGGATCATTAGCTCAGCGGTCGGTCACCTCGTAAAATTAAAGGATCCTGAAGACCTGGATCCAAAATATAAACGCTGGACGCTTAAGGATCTACCCATTCTTCCCGACAAGTATGACGGCACGGTTGATACGAGCGTCTTGAAGGCCATTATCGGTGACCGCCAAGATGGTACCCGATTCAAACTTTTAAAAGAGCTCATCAAACGCAACGATGTGGGAACCATCGTCAATGCTTGCGACGCTGGTCGTGAGGGTGAACTCATTCTTCATTATATCTATAAACTGATTGGACGAGAACTTCCGGTGAAACGTCTCTGGCTTACCAGTATGACGAACGAGTCTATTCAGAACAGTTTTGATAATTTGTTAACGAGTGATGCCAAGGCTGGATTGCGCGACTCTGCGGTCGGTCGTTCGCAAGCTGACTGGTTGGTTGGACTTAATGCGAGTCGTCTTTGCACATTGAGAATCGGTGCGCGGAGCGAATCCTATCCTGCGGGCCGCGTACAGACCCCTACGCTCATGTTGATTGTGGAACGCGAATTAGAAATCCGTGCGTTCCAACCCAAAACTTTTTGGAAAATTGAAGCCTACTTTAATATTAAGTCCGGACAGTACAAAGGCGTTGCCCAAGTACCTGGTGTCACTGATCGCAAAGAAGCGGAACGTTTCTTTGATGAGGCCGCCGCTAAAAAAGTTTCCGAAGAAAGTTTGGAAATCGGTACAGGTACCGTGACCGATGAATGTAAGCCGAAGAAAGAAAGTGCACCTCGTCTCTTTGACTTAACCAGTCTGCAGCGTGAAGGTAATCGTCGTTTCGGCTTCTCCGCCAAAACCACTCTCGGTGCCGCCCAAGCGCTTTACGAAAAACATAAAGCCCTGACCTACCCTCGTACAGATTCGCAGTATTTACCCGAAGACCACTTACCCACCGCGAAGAATGTATTGGAATCTTTAATTCAGGGACACTCCGTCGGTAATTTCGCTAAAGAAGTTTTAGCTAAAGGTTGGCTTAACTCGGCTGGTAAGCGCGTCTTTGATAACAAAAAAGTCAGTGATCACTTTGCGATTGTCCCCACGGGCACGATTCCGAATGGACTCTCCGAAGTTGAGCAAAAGATTTATGATTTAGTCGTACGTCGATTCGTCGGTGTATTCTTCCCGATGGCGGAGTTCGAAGAAACCATTCGAACCACACAGGTCGGCCAGTACAATTTCCGGACCACCGGTAAAGTTTTAGTCGTTGCCGGTTGGCGCGCGGTTTGGGGACAAGAAGCGGAAGCGGAAGAAGACAAAGAGAAAGAAGGCGCCGCTAATCTCCCAGCACTCAGCGATGCCGATGGCAAGCCACCTCAAGCTAAACTCGCGGATATCGACGTTAAGCAAGACGCGACCAAACCACCGGCACGTTTTAATGAAGCATCGTTATTAGGTGCGATGGAAAATGCCGGTAAACTCGTCGACGATGATGCCCTGGCAGAAGCCATGAAAGAGCGTGGCTTAGGTACACCAGCCACACGTGCTCAAACTATCGAAGGTCTTTTGGGTCAAAAGTACATCGAACGCCAAGGCAAAGAACTTGTTCCCATGGCCAAGGCATTCCAGTTACACCAATTTATTCACGCCAAAGGTTTATCTTTCCTCTCGGAACCTCAACTCACCGGCGAATGGGAATTTAAATTAAAACAAACCGAACACGGTGAACTTTCGGTTAAGAAGTTTATTGCTGATATTAAAGTTCAGGTTGAAGATTTTATTAATAAAGGTCGCGTCGAACCTGAACCTACCTTGGTGCACCCTGAAGTCTTATCACCGTCGGATAAAAAGCCGATGATGACGAATGGTGAAAGTTATTTTTCTCAGGATCGTTCAGCGGATGGTAAGAAGCCGATGGTGATTGTTTATAAAGGTGTCAACGGACACGAAGTGACGCCTGCGGAACTCGCTGAACTCATTGAGAAGCGTCGCATCGGACCCTTTGATGACTTCAAATCGATGAAGTCGGGCAAGAACTACACGGGCTATATTGATTTAGTAGATGAAGACTCGATCGTCTCCTGGAAGAAGAAACCCGAGGAAGCTCCGGCCAAAGATGAAAACGGTGTCGAAAAGCCTAAGCGCAAAACCAAGCCCAAGCCACCCACGGGTCGACTCAAAGGCGTACTCTATTTAGCACCTCGCGAAGGAGCAGCGGGAAATCCCGATGCGTTTGACGCGGAGTGGCCGGTTCTGGGTAATTGCCCAGTCTCGGGCCTCCCCGTCCAACAAACGCCGTCAGCGGGCTACAGAGTATGTCCACAGAAGGCTGCCGAGGCGGGAGCGAAGAAGACTTTTGGCCTAAGCGCCGAAATGCTCAAATGCCCGATTACTCCCGAGGATATAAAAGCGTTACTGAATAACGGTAAGACATCTTTAAAGAAATTTATCTCGAGAAAGACCAATCGAGGATTCGAAGCTTATTTAGTAGCGGATAAAGATAAAGGTTGGTGGTTCGAGTTTCCTCCGCGCAAACCCAAAGGCCCACGCAAGGCAGCGGATGGATCTTCGGAAAAATCGTCCGACTCGAATCCTTACTAGTTTTTCTTCTCCCAAGACTGACGTGGGATACGTTGGAGAATGGTAAGATTTAATTGATCTTCCATAAACCGCAGACGCTCTAAATCATCCGGTGCGTGGTCATCTTCGTTGCTGAGCTTCTTTTGCCAAACATCGCGATACCAATCGTAGGCAACTTTAGTTTGTCCACTCTCCCATAAAGCCCGAGCACACATAAAGTGCACAAACCAGGGTGCGTTTTTACTTTCCGAGGCACGCTTGTAATAGTCGGCGGCTAATGAAAAATCTTTTAGTTTTAGTTCCGACATCTGTCCGGCTGAAATTAAAATTCCAACATTTCCTCCAGTGTACTTAACCCCCTCCTCGAGGACCTTGATGCCATGTCTCCCATATTTTTTAAATAAATCATCCTGGATTTCCGCACTCACTTTAGCGTATCCACCGCGTTTACGTATTTCCCAATGGGCCATGTCGTACCCGATTACGTAGCCTGTATTTTCCCAAAAAAAGCGAGCACGCGGATCGAGTAAACAGGAGGTCCGCATGAGTGCTTCACAGCCGGCGCGATCGCGTCGTTCCCAAAGCACGTAACTTCTAATCCAAGCCCCATCGGCAATCACAGTACGAAATCCGCCTAAAATACCCAGCAGCACGCCCTGTCCGAGACTCGGTTCAATTTCTTTTTTGCCCATCTCGGGAATCGAAACCCGCACCTTCATCCAAGAAAGCTCCGCAATCACTCCAGCCAAACCCAAGCAAAAGATTGCGATAATCCATGGAACGCGGGACGACTTCATTAAATTTCTCTCCGCTGAAACATTAAACTTCCGATGAATAGGAAGACGACGATGTAACAACTACCGGAGAATAATGCCAAGGTCACCGCGCCATCCGCAACAGATCCGTGATCCAAGGTTAAGGCGTCCCCGATATTAAACTGCTGTAAGTTAGGAATAATATAAGTGGATACAGTTAATAATAATTTTGAAAAAATGTTTAAATCACTGGGCTTGAGCAAAGTCTCTTGCGCTAACCATTGGAGTTGACCCGCCACGACCAGCATTGAACCCACGATGACGGTGAAGAGAAATGTTCGGGCCAGGGAAGCGACCATCAGAATCATCGCAGCGACGACCCCGAGGCGCGCCCACTGCATCCCGGTATACGAGAATAACCCCGTAATACTGAGCTCAGGCGGGGCTTTGCCGACTTCGATCGCTGCCACCGTCAACTCCTGGCAACGTGCCCATAAAATGATACCCAGGAGTGTGGAAAGCGTGAAAATAAAAACTCCTAGCACTAACCATACGCCCAGAAATTTTCCGACCAGAAATTCGGTTCGACTCACGGGCTTCGCTAATAACGTCAGTGCGGTGCGATTATCCATCTCCGCAAAAAAGAGTTGAGCCGACATGACCACTGCGAGCACCGATCCAAATAAGAACATGCCCCCAAAACCAAAATCGCAGACGAATTTTAATTCACCGTGTCCGAAATCTAAAAACCGCAAGGAGACAGACGAGAGGACCAAGGCAGCCGAAAGTAAAATCAGGAAAGCGAAAAAGCGCTGACGAATGGCTTCTAAAAATGTCAGCCGAGTCATCCATGAAATACGGGTTAAGGAGGCTTTCATAAAATCAGGCATCGCGACTCCCCGTCACGAGTTCACGGAATAAATCATCGAGGGAGCGACGTGGGTGAGTGAGTGAAGTAACTCTCGCTCCATGTTGAGCTAAGATTTCTTCGGCGGCTCGTCGGGCTTCAGGGGTTAAGTTTTCTACCGTAATAATGCTTTGGTCACGGCGGGTTAAAACATCGTCCACCCTGCCCTCGAGTACCAGTTTTCCACGATCCATAATCGCAATCCGATCACAGACCTGCTCGACCTGTCCGAGCAAATGCGAACAAAGCACAATGGTTTTACCCTTTGCTTTCATAGCTTTTATCATTTGGCCGATAGCCGCTGAGCCCAGGGGATCAACTCCCGCAGTCGGTTCATCGAGAATCACCAATTCCGGATCATGCACGATAGCCTGGGCTAACCCAATGCGTTGTAACATTCCTTTAGAATAGGTACCGATGGTGCGGTCACCGGCCTCAGTCATCGCAGTTAACGCGAGGGCCTCTTCGACTGCTGGATTTACAGACTCAGATTTTACACCACTTAAGCGAGCACAGTAAGCCACCAGTTCACGACCGGTCAGGAATTTATGAAAATACGGGGCTTCGGGTAAAAATCCCGTGCGGGAACGGGCCGAGGTAGTCGCAAAAGGAAAACCCAGAATTGAAACTTCACCTGCGGTGGGAGAAACTAATCCCAAAATAATTTTTAAGGTCGTACTCTTTCCGCAGCCATTGGGGCCCAGTAAGCCAAAGACTTGCCCACGCGGAATTTCAAAAGACACATTGTCAACGGCCCGCAGTTTTAGTCCGCGCAGCCCAATTCGAAAATCCTTGGTCAGTCCTTTAACGGCAATGGCTGGACCGGTCTTCATTTTTTAATAATAAAGTTATTTGTGGTACGAACCCCAGAAAAATTTCTCTGTTCAACGCCACGGATATGTCCGTCCAGCGACTTCTCGATCGTTTCGCAGAGTCCATCGATCTCCTTTTCTGAACCCTCCGCATGAAGGTAGACTCGCCCGTCCGAGAGATTTTGGACAAAGCCCGTTAAGTCATAGCCACGAGCTATGGCGATAACTTGAGCACGAAAACCTACCCCTTGGACGTGTCCAGTGTACCAAACTTCCCGATGGGAGACATGGGTTGACATTTTGATGGTTTTAAGGACTCTTTCTATTAACTTCAGTCACGCAATCGCAATATCACACTACACTATGAACCTCCCCCTCGCTCAACTTGATGGTCCTATTGTCTGGGCAATTATCATTGTCGCTGTCCTTCTGTTCGGTGGCTCCAAAATCCCTGAATTGGCCCGCGGACTTGGTAAAGCGAAACGTGAATTCAAAAAAGCCTCTGAAGATGTCAGTGACGAAGTACGCAATGTCGTCGATGAAGATGATCGTCGCCAAGCTCGTTTACGCGCGATTGAGGAAGAGGAACGTGTTAAGATTCGTGCCCGCATTGAACAAGAAGAACGCAACAAACGTTCCGGCGACGGCCACAAGAACTAATTTCTAGGGCCGCCCAACGGCCCTTTTTTTGGTATGTTTACTGGACTCGTCCAAGCCGTCGGTGAAATCACTTCCCTGGATAAAAAGCCTCAGGGTGGCTGTGTCCTTACGATTCAGAGTCCGATTCTAAAAAATGTCGTGCTGGGGGAAAGTATCGCGGTCAATGGCTGCTGCCTCACCGTTGCTGAATTCCAAAACGACGAAGCCAAATTCGTCTTACTCGAAGAAACATTGAGACTCACTAATTTAGGAGAATTGCAATTAGGCAGTCTGGTAAATTTGGAGCCCAGTTTAAAGCCCACCGATCGCATGGGCGGACACTTTGTCAGCGGTCATATCGACAGTTGTGGCTTGGTTAAGCACTGGGGGCTCGATGGAGCCGACTGGAGACTGGAGATTGAGGTAGCCCCTGAACTCCTACGCTATGTGGTCAAAAAAGGCTGTATCGCCATCGATGGCATGTCTCTCACGGTGGCGGAAGTTTTACCGAGCGGAGTAAGAATTTGGATTATTCCACACACCTTAGAGGTCACCAATTTGAAATTAAGAAAAATCGGTCAGCGGGTAAATATCGAAACGGATCTCTTAGCGAAGTACACTGAGAAACTTTTAGGTAAAAGTTAAATTCCCGAAATTTCGTTAAGTCTATTTTGGATACGTAAAGCCACTTCTTCGTTATCCTCTTCCCGCTGCGGATGGGGGATAGTTTCAAAATGAATCTCTACTTTTGAAAAGGGAAGTGGAATGGAAAACTGATCCCAGCTTTTCAGTTTTATCGCGTGGTGGAAATTAATACCGGCTAGTAAAAAGGGGCGGCGCGTTAGTTTAGCCAGTACTACAGTGCCAGGTTTGCAAACCCGACGAGGACCCTTGGGGCCATCGGGAGTTATCCCCGCATTGCGTCCTTCTTTCACATTCCGGGCTAGTTCAATCAAGGCGGACGCCCCTCTTTTACTCGAGGAACCGCGCACGGCGTGTAGACCCATGATTTTGAAAAATGCCGCCAACCATCCACCGTCACGACTGGTACTAATCAACGCTGTGATACGACGGTCTAAAAAAATTTGGCCAATTAACGGAGTGATAAATAGGCGCTCGTGCCAGAGTATCAAAATCACTGGGCCAGCTGCATCAGTCTGCGGTTTGAAATTCGACTGAATACGCAAGGTCGCCAACCATAGCCGAAAGAATAGTGCCAAAGGAAAAACCCAAATCCATTGATACCAGGAGACATTCACCGGATTTTCGGGTTGATCGGACGAGGTCGTTGACACTCGAGAACCTAACAACTTTAAATCGGAAAGTTCAAACCTTATCCCTGCAGGCTCTTTAAAATCTTATTACGACTCAAGAGATGAAGGAACGGAGTCGCAAACAAGTCTGGCTCTTGTTGTGTCCAGTGTATGACTTGCTGGGGCGAACGCCAGACCAGCGAGTCCACTTCGGGTCTATAAATCTGCGCAGTGAAATCGCCTCTTAATAAATAGGAAACCACAAACTCATTACCGAGATTTTCGTGACAGGGGGCATAGTCTAGTTCCATTAAATCTTGAGAGCCAATCGTAATGCCTAGCTCCTCTTGGAATTCACGAACGGCCGCTTGGATATATTTTTCCCCACTATCTACATGTCCCGCACAGGAAGTGCTTAAATAGCCGGGGCTATTGTCTTTGGCGTAGGATCGACGTTGCAAACAGAGTTCACCCGCTTGATTCAGCCAAAAAATGTGGACGGCGCGGTGTCGGAGATGACGCTTATGAATTTCGCCACGACTCAACGGGTGCAAGACGTTGTCATTCTCATCAACAACATCAAAGAGCTCATCGGGCGACTGTCCGTATTCTTTATTCATGATGTCCAAGGTCCATAATAGTGCTCCAACGCTTGGTGAGTTCACGGTCGTGCTTTTTCCAGTCGGCATCCCACAGTGCCAACTGATTCCAAAATTTGTCTGAATGATTCATATGTAATCGATGAGCCAACTCATGAAGAATCACATGATCATGAATGAGCGGCGGTAATAAAATGAGCCGCCAATTGAGTGAAAGCGTTCCTGATTGAGAGCATGAACCCCAGCGGGTGGTTTGGTCGCGGACACTAACCGCTCCCACCGTTACCTTGGTCTTTTTGGCCAACCGACTCACCGCTAGATTCAATCCAGTTTCTGCTACTTTGCGTGTCGCTCGCAGTGCTGCTTGTTCTTCAACATCCTTCGGCAAAGTTAAATCCACCGTCTCCGTTTCATGATTAATCTGAGCTAAGGTCCGCCCTCCGTTTTTAATTTGCAGAGTCATTATTCGATCATCGACTGTAACCCAATTAAATTTGGAAAAGTGTTTTATGAGATGCGGCTGGGTGGCTCGGGTCTTACTGAGTGCCTGCTCTAACCAAGGAATTTGATCATGCAAGAAAGCCAAAACCGCGCGTTGTGCGGTATGCGGCGGATAGGATAAAACAATTTTGGGGCCAGGCTTAACCGATAAACGCACGCGCGTGGAACGCTCAGAGAGTTTGGACCAAACTTCGACCGCACGCCCCGCGACATGGACAACAATGGGCTGATCCGGTGACATGACGGGACTTATTTCGCGTGATGCTTTTCGGCGACGTCTTTTACGTTTTGCGTGAAACGACGCAGGGCCGAATCGGGATCAATCCCCGCATTACGACAGGCTGCAATTAACTCAAAAAGTTTTTTACCAGCCGCCGCTTCGGAGAGTTGCTCTTGGTTACTCTCGATGTTTTTACGGTCCACTAGAGTTCCCGTATCTAAATTCTTTTTATGAATCTGTTTCCAGACATCACGAGCCAGCAAGATGGAGTTAAGTGCCGGAGGTAAGTCTTTAAAAAGTGTGGCAGGACGATCGCCCTTCTCTTTTAATTTAATCTGCTCCCATTGTTGAATGACCGCCGCACTATTTCCCAGTTTATGTCCGTCACCAAAGACGTGGGGGTGGCGACGAACCATCTTCTCCGTTACTTCATTGGCGACGTCATTGAAATTAAACTGTCCAGCCTCCGCCGCCATCTGTGAGTGGAGTACGACGTGGAAAAGTAGATCACCTAATTCCTCGCGAAGATTGGGCACGTCATTATTATCAATTGCCTGTAAGACTTCAGCGACCTCCTCGACTAGCGCATCGCAGATGCTACGGTGAGTCTGTTCGCGGTCCCAGGGGCACCCATCAGGGGCACGTAGTTTGGCCGTTGTGTTGATTAATCGGTCAATTCCTTGCATGCCCCGATGGAGTCAGTTCTGCTCACGGAGTCAAAACGATTGCCAGAATGCTTTTGGTGGTTTCGGTAGAGGAATGGATAAGTTGATCGAAATCATGGACGCCAAGCGTAAGGAAATTGAACCTTACGTGCGTTCGGTTACGGACCAAGAGTTCGCCGTCTTTGCTGCCCGAAATAAGACAGCTGGTTTTCGCGATGCGCTGAACAAAACGAGTTATCTTACAGTTATCGCAGAAGTTAAACGGGCCTCGCCCAGTGTTGGGACGATTAAAAGCGATGTGAATGCCGTTCAACAAGCGAGACTCTATGCCCAAGCGGGTGCCGAGTGTCTCTCGGTTTTAACCGAAACCAAATACTTTAGTGGTCAGTTACAGGACTTGGTCGATGTGGTTAATGATCAGGCCAAAAGCGCACACCCCCTGCCCTGCATTCGCAAAGATTTCATGGTGCACCCCTTTCAGGTCCTCGAAGCCGCTCAAGCCGGCGCTCGTTGTATTTTAATTATCGTTCGCGGACTGACTGATGAAGAAATTAAACCGATTCATGCCGCGGCTCAATTATCTGGAATGGATACGTTATTTGAAGTGCATGACGAATTTGAATTAGAACGCGCTCTTAAACATAATCCCAATATGATTGGCGTTAATAATCGGAATCTTTCGACCTTCCAAATTGATTTAAGTTTTGCGGAGAAAGTGATACCGCAGATGCCCTCCTCCATTCTGAAAGTTGCCGAGAGCGGAATCAAAACTGCCGAAGATGCTGCGAGAATGCGCCAAGCCGGAGCCAATGCCCTTTTAGTTGGAGAATCTTTAATGCGAGCCGAAAACCCAGCAGCCCTTCTTAAAGCATTCCGCGGATAATGAACGACGGCCCTTTATCATTGGGTGAAACGCGTGATCTACTCGCCCAGTTATCACACATGCCCAAGAAATGGTTAGGACAGAATTTTTTAGTAGATGGAAACATCGTCCGTAAATCTTTAGAACTAGCAGAAATTAAATCTGGCGACTGTGTTCTAGAAGTCGGCCCAGGCTTAGGTACCTTAAGTCGTACCTTACTCGGAGCGGGCGTCGAACTACATGCCATTGAAGCCGATCGCACGATGCTATTTCATTTAGAAGAAACCCTAAAATCTCGCTGGCCCGATACTTTTTTCCTGACGGAAGGTGATGCGGTGGACAAACCTTTCGCCGATTTACAAAATCGAGAAGATGGATCGTTCAAAGTCGTGGCGAATCTTCCGTACGCTATTTCGACACCTTGGATTGATGCAATCTGCGGAGGGCCCCACCCCTCCATTATGGTACTCATGTTGCAACGTGAAGCGGCGGAAAGATTAACGGCCGATGTGGGCACCGCCCATTGGTCAGCGGTGACCATCCAAGTCGCCCTCGCTTTCGAGAAAATTAAAGTTCATCCAGTCCCCAGCCAGTCATTCAATCCACCACCGAAAGTTGATTCGTGTCTTTTAGTTTTACGTCGCAGAGATAATCCTCGCCGTTTAAGCCCCCGAGCCAAAGCAGTGGCGCGTGGATTATTTACGCAACGCCGCAAGCAAGTGGGTTCTTCGGCCAAGAAGCTTTTTCCGGATCAAGCCGATGTCGTTCGCTGGCTAGAGCGTTTGTCCGAATTCGGTCTTACCTCACTAGCCAGACCCCAAGAAATCCCTGCGGAAGCCTGGTTAAGCCTGTAAATCGGCTACAAGGTTGCTTTCTCCTAAATCTTTGGTCTTTGTGTCAGAATGTCTGTAAAAGTAGGACTCGTATCGCTCGGCTGCGCCAAGAATCTCATCGATTCTGAAATCATGATTGGTCACCTCGCCAAGGCCGGGATGTCCATGACTAGCAATGCCGCCGAAGCTGACGTGGTCATCGTCAATACTTGTTCATTTATTGATGCTTCCAAACACGAAGCATTAGCCGCGATTTACGAAATGAGTGACGGCAAAGCAACCGCTCGTAAGAAAAATCAAAAGCTGATTGTCGCCGGTTGCATGTCGCAACGCTATCAAGGCGCCCTCCCCGTCGTCGAAGGAATCAAAGGCCGCGTCGAATTACCGAAGGTCGATGCCTTTATCGGACTCGATCAAGTGACCAATATCGTTCCGGTGATTGAAAAAGTGATGGGCGGTCTGGCTGGCATGACGGAGTTCCTCTCGAAGGTAACCACTTTTATTCCTGATTACGATACACCACGTTTTCGTCTTACCCCCAAGCACACGGCCTATGTTAAAATCGCAGAAGGCTGTAATCACCCTTGTACCTTTTGTATTATTCCACGCATTCGTGGACGTCATCGCAGCCGCACCGTCGAGTCAGTCGTCAAAGAAGCGCAAAAACTCGTCAGCGAAGGCGTGAAAGAACTTAATTTAATCTCTCAAGATACGACCTATTTCGGGATGGATCGCTGGTCCGAAGAAAGACCTAATCCACGGAGTAAAGTCGACTCCTCCAAAGGCGAGTCACTGGCCTCGTTACTCCGCGAACTCGATACTATCGAAGGCGATTTCTGGGTCCGTTTACTCTATACTCACCCAGCTCACTGGAGCGATGAACTCATCGAGACCATCGCGAAATCGAAACACGTCGCTCGTTACGTCGATATTCCCTTACAACATATTTCGGATAGAATGTTAACCGCCATGCAGCGTGAAACGAGCGGAGATTATATTCGCGATTTAATTAAGAGAATGCGTCAAGGTGCACCCCACATGGCGATTCGCACGACTTTTATTGTCGGCTTCCCTGGCGAAACTGAAGAAGATTTTACCGAACTTCTCAAGTTCCTCGAAGACACTCAATTCGATCGCGTAGGTATTTTTAAATACTCGCAAGAAGAAGGAACCAAGGCCGCTAAAATGGAAGGACACTTATCTCAAGAAATTAAAGAAGATCGTTACGCCCGTGCGATGACTCTCTTACAACGTCTCTCAAAAGAACGTGGCGAACGCTTTGTGGGTCGTAAAATTCGTGTACTCGTGGAAAAACCAGGGGTGGGTCGCAGCGAAGGTGACGCCATGGATATCGATGGTATCGTTAAGATTCCCAAGAAGTTCAATGTCGGTGAGTTTGCCGAGGTGACCGTGACCGGCGCCGAAGAATACGATTTAATCGCTAAGTAATTACTGCTTATCTTCGCCGTCGTCAGAGATTTCTGCCGAGGCGGTAGCTGCCGGTGTGTCACTCAGACGAATTAAGGATTCCAATGATGAGAAGTGACGGGTCCAATCAGTCATATCAGGAATATCACCGACGATGGCGGAGAATAATTCACGCTTACTTTGTTTAAGATCTTCAATGCGTGATTCCACCGTACCTGGGGCAATCATCCGATAAATCATTACGTGATTCTTCTGACCAATACGGTGGACGCGGTCGACGGCCTGACTTTCCACCGCAGGATTCCACCAGGGGTCCATTAAGAAAACATATTCAGCAGTATTCAGGGTAATACCCGTACCACCTGCTTTAAGTGAAGCTAGGAATACGGCGGGGCCTTTAGTTTCTTTAAAGTTTTCCACGGGTGATGAACGATCTTTGGTTTCACCCGTTAATTCGAAAATCGGAAGATTCGGTAAATCCCTACCGAGCGTTGCCTTCACGCGATTCAGTAAGGTAACAAATTGCGAGAAGACGACGGCCTTAGAACCGTTGGCCGCAATTTCGGATAATTTAGAAATCAGCAGAGTTATTTTACCAGAATGAGTGGAGTGGGCATGGGCATTCTCGGGCAATAAACCTGGGTCGCAACAGACCTGACGTAGGCGCATTAAAAGTGTGAGGAATGATGCAGAGTCTCGCGATAAAACGGTAGCCAAATCTCCCGACAAGCCACTGCCCTGCGTTAAGTGCTGGTACAGCGCACGTTGTTCGTGCGTGAGCGGACACGGCAAGACCACTTCCAGTTTCGGTGGAATGTCGGAGGCAACGTGACGTTTTAATCGTCGAAGAATAAACGGTGAGACCTGACGTCGTACTTTAACATGCGCAGCGGATTCATCACGGAGCATGAATTTTTCAAATTGCGCACGCTTTCCTAAAAGACCTGGCATGAGGAAACGGAAGATGGTCCATAAATCAGTGAGACGGTTTTCCAGAGGCGTACCCGTAATGGCGATGCGATGGAGTGCTTTTACACTGAGGCAAGTCTGCGTAGTTTTTGCTTCAGGATTTTTAATCGCTTGGGCTTCATCGAGTACGACGTAACCGAATTCTGTTTTTTCCAAGAGATCGGCATGGCGGCGAAGTTGTGTGTAACTGGAGATCCAGAGTTTAGCTTTGGGATTTTTAGCAAAATCGTCCTCCGCCGTTAAAACGGCGACACCGGCCGAGAGTTCGGGATGGAACCGTTTAATTTCACCAATCCAAACGGGGATCACACTGGCTGGGCAGACAATCAGGGAGCGATCGCCGGCGGGCCTCGACGCCAATAAAGACAAAACCTGAACGGTCTTACCTAGGCCCATTTCATCGGCCAGTAAGGGATGCGAGCCCAAGTCGCAAAGTCGACCTAGCCAGGCGACGCCCTTGGCTTGATAGGGACGTAAATAACTAGGCAGACCTTCGGGGTGTGGGGGCTCTTGCAGGAGACGGTCTTTCCATTCCTTCAAATCATCGTTCAGCTTCAACGTGCCGACTGCAGGGTGATCGAAGAGTGAAAGCAGTAAATAGCGCGGGACTTCGCCGTCCTTGCTTTTCCAGTCTTCAGAAAAATCAGCCACCGATGCGTTGTAGGCAACCACACCTTTACCGGGTAAAATCACTGGGCGACCGCCGGCTTTTAATAATAATTTTTGCTCGTGTTCGAGTAAGGGGTGACTGCCCGCCTTAAGGTTCCAACTTAAACGGAATGATTTACCGTCATTGCCCGAGTTAGCTTGGGCATCGATGGCGACCTGTAATTGTTCGTTGCGAAAAATATTGAGAGAATCTTCTCCCACGAGTTTAAATCTTTTACGCCACTCATTTAATTCTTCGCGAACGAATCTTTCAATTCTTCCGATATTATCAATCGCCCAAGTACCTGCAGTTTTACTGTAAACATATCCAGCACGGTGGGCGACGGTACTGAAACGAAATAAAGTTTGGCGTTGTTCGTCGGACAATTCATCGCCTGGAACGGCACCTGGACCAAAGCAATTATAGGCATGTCCGCCCCTGCCCGCCCATGAGGCCGATGCGGTTAACCCTTCGGATACTAATTCAAATGATACTTGAAGTTTCAGCGCCAGACGCGCCGAGGTGTCTTTCTTTTCAGGCTCAACGGCTAAGACAGGTTGTACTTCGGGCACCGAGTCATCGATCGCTTTAATCTCATCAGCTAAAAGTTCTTCCACTTCATACATGGCGGCGACGGCGTAAGGCGCCCCGGATTCATCTTCAGGTAAAGAACTTCGCCACTCAATTTTTCCATCTTTCAATTCAATCACCGCGCGCACCGTTTTATTATCAAATTTAGTAACCGCTTCGGCACTATGAGTTTTTAATTCAAGCGAACGAACTAACCCCTCGGTATAAATTTGTCGGCCAAGTTTTAAGTCTTTTGCTTTGAAGACAGTTTCCCACTCTTCGGGTAGGTCCTGGAACCAATGTTCAAGGGCTTCCGTGGAATAGGAGCGGTTGGCCGGCCTTGGGGTAGACATCGACGTAGAACGTCATCATGGGTGTGTATTTTAAGTCATTCAACCCTCAATCTTAACTAAATACTTTGGTCTGGGCTTGTTCTTGTCCCGGCCTCTGGTTAAATCGAAATCAAACTTTTAATCGTAACACATATGAAACACCTTAGTGTAGGTTCACGCTGGAATGCCGATTTATTGGCGGAATATCACGAGCGTTGGAAAAAAGACCCGAAGTCTGTTGATGCAGATTGGGCCGCTTTTTTTGAAGGTTTTGAATTAGGTTTATCTCTTCCACCCAAACCTACCAAAGTTGCTGCAGGCGTTGCCCCTGGAGTAGCTGTTGATGCTTCTGCCCAAGTCAAAGTACTCGCTGCGATTCACGCTTACCGCACCTTAGGTCACTTACAGGCCAGAATTAATCCTCTCTTCGACCCAACTCCTTATTTTGAATTAACCGATAAGGCGCTTGGACTCGACACGCTCCCGCCAACGCAAATTTTTCACACGGGTGATTTCCTAGGCGGTGCGATGCTCCCTCTCTCAGAAATTTTAGCTAAGCTTAAAAGTATTTATGGTGGCACCATCGCCGTGGAGTTCACCCACATTCAGGATGGCGTACGTCGACGCTGGTTCCAGGAACGCGTTGAAAGCTCGGGCTTACGATCGGCCTATAATCACGATACCCGCCGCGGTTTTTTAAGAACTCTCGTCCAAGCAGAAGAGTTGGAACGCTTTATTCATAAGACTTTTGTGGGGGCCAAGCGTTTCTCCGTCGAAGGAGGAGAAAGTATGATGGTCGCCCTCGAACGAGTGATCAGCCGTGCACCTGAATTAGAAATTAACGATATCATCATCGGCATGTCCCACCGAGGTCGTCTCAATGTGTTAGTTAATATCCTAGGTAAAAAACCTGAAGCACTATTCAAAGCCTTCTCCGAAAGTTATGTTCCCGATACCAGTTCTGGTGACGGTGACGTAAAATATCACCTGGGCTATGAAAGCAGTCGCACCATCAACGGCAAAAATATCGCCCTCACTCTCGCTTATAATCCTAGCCACTTAGAAGCCGTTAATCCCATTGCTCTGGGACGTGCTCGTGCACGCGTTGATTTGCAAAACGAAGGTCAACGGGCCAAAGTTCTTCCTATTTTAATTCACGGTGACGCCGCATTCGCGGGCCAAGGTGTCGTCATGGAATCACTCAATCTTTCCGGCGTTAAGGGTTATACGGTCGGAGGTACGCTCCATATCGTTACGAATAATCAAGTAGGCTTCACCACCAACCCTGAGGAAGGTCGCACAGGTCGTCACTGTACGGAAATCGCAAAGTTCATCGAAGCCCCGATTTTACACGTCAATGGCGACGATCCCGATGCCGTCGTACTGGCTACCGAAATTGCTTTAGAGTACCGCCAGAAATTCTCCGCGGATGTGGTCGTCGATATCGTTTGCTACCGTCGTTACGGCCACAACGAAACGGACGAGCCCCTTTTTACTCAGCCTATTTTATATAAGAATATCACAACACACCCGAGCGTCACTGAGTTATATTCATCGCGCTTAACCGAGTCGGGCTCCGCACCGGGGGGTGAATTACAAAGCCTGCGCACCGAATTTGATATTTTACTAAACGCCGCCCAAGATCGCGCGCGGGCCAGCCTGGAGGCCGATCTCGCCAATAAGCCCGCGCCCAAGCTCAAACCTTTCCAATCTCCCTACGACGCACAGGTCGAGACGCGTGCCCAGGCGGAGTTGTTACAAAAAATCGCGCCTTCACTTTGGACGATGCCACCCGATTTTGCGCCTAACTCCAAAATTAAGCGCATGTTGGATATCAAAAGAGATACCTTTAAATCAGGAATTAATTTCGATTGGAGTTTGGGCGAAGGCTTAGCCTTTGGATCACTCTTAGCCGAAGGTTATCCTGTCCGTATTTCTGGCCAGGACTGCGAACGCGGTACCTTCTCTCACCGTCACGCGGTCCTTCATGATCCGTCGAACGACGCAAAATATTGCCCGCTCAATTCAGTGCCTGGTGGTGAATCGATTGAATTAGTTAATTCTACTTTATCGGAATACGCTGTGCTCGGTTTTGATTACGGATATTCATTAGAAGCCCCCGATTCGTTGGTGATTTGGGAAGCGCAATTCGGAGACTTTTCGAACGGTGCCCAAATTGTCATCGATCAATTCATCGCTTCCGCTGAATCCAAATGGGGTCAGACGAGCGGCTTAGTGCTTCTGCTTCCTCACGGCTACGAAGGCCAAGGTCCGGAGCACTCTTCGGCTCGACTCGAAAGATATCTCCAACTTTGTGCTGAAAATAATATTCAAGTGATTCAGCCTTCCACTCCTGCTCAACTTTTCCACGCCTTACGCCGTCAGGTTAAATCTGAACATCGTAAGCCCCTCATTGTGCTGACACCGAAGAGCTTACTGCGTCACAAAACCTGCGTCAGTAAATTTGTAGATTTCACCGATCAAGATTTCCAAGCATTGATTGCGGACTCAACACCGGCGGTTAAAACTGAACGCCTTATTTTTTGTTCAGGAAAAGTATTTTACGATCTCGAAGCCGAACGGGCCGTCCGCCAAGATACGACGACGACCATTGTTCGCGTCGAACAACTCTTCCCTCTCGATTCCTCTGCCTTAAAGAAAATTCACACTCAGTACGGTTCGCCCGCCAAAGTAGTTTGGGTACAAGATGAACCCAAGAATATGGCGGCATGGACTTTCATTTCGCCCATCATCGAGTCCGCGCTTGGAGTTCAGCCCTTGTACGCTGGACGTGATGCCGCCGCTTCTCCCGCCGTGGGCGCCCTTTCTGTCCATAAACTCGAGCAATCTGACGTAATTAAGCAGGCGTTTACTGTCTAAAATTCGTTCAGTAGAAGATTTAACGGCGAGTTTGTGGTCACCTTCTACAATCGGGCAGACCCGATATTGTGAAAAATTGTCCTATTTCCCCGTTGAAACTGTCTGGTAGTACTTACAAAGTCGTAGTCTTACTTTTATGGCTGTGGACGTCAAAATACCTTCGATGGGCGAATCAATCACTGGTGGCCTCCTATCTACATGGGCGGTAAAAAACGGTGATAATGTTAAAAAAGGTCAGGCGTTATTCTCTTTCGAGACCGATAAAGTTACTTCCGACGGCACCGCGGAGATTGATGGTCAAATTACCATCACCGTTCCCGCTGGAACTGAAGTAGCGGTCGGACAAGTCGTCGCCACCCTCGTCGCGGGATCTTCAACGGGCTCACCAGCACCGGCAATTTCATCAACACCCGCCGCACAACCTGCAGCTCCAAAAGTTGAGTCAGCCGCTGCACCCAAAATGGCAAGTGCGCCCCTCGTCAAAACGGAAAACTTTGAAGCTTCACCCGCCGTGCGTAGAATCGCCGCAGAAACGGGTTTAAGTCCCCTCAGCATTGCCGGAACTGGCAAAGGTGGACGTGTGACCAAGGGCGATATGCTCGCGGCACTGGATGGACAAACCCCCATCGTGGCAGTTGCACCTTCAGCCGTAACTACCGTAACCGCGCCCGTAGCAGAAAAAGCAGTAGCGGTTGAAATTCCTAATCGCGAAGGACGCACGACCAGAAAACGGATGTCACCTCTGCGTCGCAAAATTGCTGAACGTCTCGTCCAAGCGAAGTCTGAGACTGCTATGCTGACAACTTTCAACGAAGTGAATATGGCGCCCATCATGGAACTTCGAAAACGTCACGGTGAAGAATTCGTCAAGAAATACGGTATTAAACTCGGGTTTATGTCCTTCTTCGTCAAAGCTGCTGTCCAAGCCCTGAAAGAAGTTCGTACCGTCAATGCCCAGTTAGAAGGTGAAGATATTCTCGAAAATAATTTCTACGACATCGGTGTCGCCGTCGGCACCGACAAAGGTCTGATGGTTCCCGTGGTTCGCGATTGCGATCAACTGAGTTTCGCTGGAATTGAAAATGCGATTAGCGATTTCGGTAAACGGGCGCGTGATGGAAAAATTCAGTTACCCGAACTTCAAGGTGGCGTCTTCACGATTTCCAACGGTGGCATCTACGGTTCAATGCTCTCGACTCCGATTTTAAATCACCCCCAAGCTGCGATCATGGGCTTACACAATATTGTGGAACGTGCTGTCGTCGAAAAAGGTCAAATCGTCGTTCGACCCATCATGTACCTCGCCCTTTCGTATGATCACCGAATTATTGATGGCAAAGAAGCGGTCACCTTCTTGGTCAAAGTTCGTCAGTACATTGAAGAACCCCAAACCCTGCTCTTCGGATCCTAATTTCTAAATAAAAAAATATGTCACAACTTGATCTCGTCGTTATTGGCTCTGGCCCAGGAGGCTACGTCGCCGCAATTAAAGCCGCGCAACTCGGACTGAAAGTCGCACTCGTCGAAAAAGACCCTGTGCTAGGTGGCACCTGCCTGAACGTTGGCTGTATTCCTTCGAAGGCCCTTCTGCATTCCACCGAAGTATTTCAACACGTGGTGCACGGCAAAAAACACGGCATCGTCGGTGCCGAGAAAGTAACTTTTGATGTAGCCGCTATGATGGCCAACAAAGATAAGGTCGTTGGACAGCTCAACAAAGGGGTGGAATTTTTAGTGAGTAAACGCGGCGTCGAAATTGTTCGCGGACTCGGTCGACTCGGAAAAGCCGGCGAAGTTCTCGTACGTAGCACCTCTGGCGAACGTATTCTTGAAACGAAGAACATCATCATCGCAACGGGATCTTCTGCAGTGGAACTCCCCTTCATGAAATTTGATGGTGAGACGGTCATTTCCTCCGACCATGGTATCGCTTTAAAAGCGATTCCTACCAACATGGTAGTGGTCGGCGCGGGTGCGATCGGACTAGAACTCGGATCCGTCTGGGCTCGTCTCGGTTCACAAGTCACCGTCGTGGAAATGCTCCCTACGATTGGCGGACCGTCTTACGACACCGATGTCGCGAAGGTCGCTCAAGCTGCTTTTGAAAAACAAGGAATCAAATTTGAACTCGGTGCTAAAGTGACTGGCGTTAAGAAAACCGCTGCCGGCTTTGCTTTAACCGCCGAACGCGAAGGCAAAGTTTTAGAATTCCCTGCTGATAAAATCCTCGTCGCGGTCGGTCGTAAAGCCAACACCGTTGGCCTCGGTGCCCAAGAAGCTGGACTCAAACTTGATGAAAGAAATCGCATCGTGATTGATGGTCATTATCGCACGAACCTTCCCGGTGTATATGCAATCGGCGATGTGGTGACAGGCCCCATGCTGGCGCACAAAGCGGAAGAAGAAGGTGTGGCTGCGGCTGAAATTATTGCCGGTAAACCAGGTCACGTAAATTACAACGTCATCCCAGGTGTCATTTATACTGATCCCGAAGTCGCTTGTGTGGGGATGATTGAATCCGAAGCCAAAGCAAAAAATATCGAAGTGAAGATTGGAAAATTCCAACTCGCAGGAAACGGACGCGCCATCGCTTCCGACGCAACGTCTGGATTTGTGAAAGTCATTGCCGATGCGAAGACGGATAAACTTTTAGGTGTACAAATTGTTTCGCGTGGTGCGTCTGAAATGATTGCAGCTGCCTGTGCTCACCTCGAGTACGGTGGTAGCGCTGAAGACGTGGCACGCACCTGTTTTGCCCACCCAACGATCAGCGAGTCATTCAAGGAGGCAGCGATGGCGGTCAATAAAGTGAGCATCCACTCGCTCTAAGTTGGCCCGACGACCTAACGTTAAAATTGAGGGGCTAGGCTTACCACGGCACACGAGAAATCAGACTGCCGTTGCTTCCTTCCGGACCTGGCGGGGTTCGCCCGCTCCCGTTGCATGGGGCCTAGCTTACCTTTAATGTGATAAATCTATTAACGCTTTTCAATCTCCAACTTACCCCCTAATCCTACCATCCTAAATGGCCGAAATCCCAAAGTCCTACGAACCACAAGGAGTTGAGCAAAACTGGTATGATCGCTGGGTTGCCGCAGGTTGCTTTGCTGGAAAAGTAGACCCGACCAAGGAGTCATTCGCGGTGATGATTCCGCCTCCCAATGTGACTGGCGTTCTGCACATGGGTCACCTCCTTAATAACACCCTGCAGGATATTATGGTCCGTCGCGCCCGCCAAGAAGGCAAATCGGTCTTATGGCTTCCGGGAACCGACCACGCGGGCATCGCTACCCAAACGCGTGTCGAAAAAGATTTACGTCAGAACTCAGGTAAAACTCGTCATGACCTTGGCCGTGAAAAATTTATCGAAGTAGCCTCCGAGTGGCGCGATAAACATGGTGGGATTATTTTAAATCAACTTCGCAAATTAGGTGCCTCTTGTGATTGGGATCGCAAAGTGCACACGCTCGACGCCGGTTACTCTCAAGCTGTTCTGCAAGCTTTCGTCACTCTCTATGAACGTGGCTATGTTTATCGTGGTAAGCGCATGGTCAACTGGTGCCCGGTTTCGCAAACGGGCTTATCCGACGAAGAAGTGATTATGAAGCCTTCCAAAGGCTCATTATATAAAATGCGTTACGAGGTAGTCGAAAAGCCAGGTACCTATCTTGAGATTTCCACCACCCGTCCCGAAACCATTCCGGGTGATACTGGCGTAGCTGTCCATCCCGAGGACGAACGTTATAAGGATTTAATCGGACTGCACGTTTGGCGCCCCTTCCCTCGCGAAAAAATCATCATCGTCGGTGATAACGCAGTCGAAAAAGATTTCGGTACGGGAGTTTTAAAAGTTACTCCAGCCCACGATCGCACCGACTTCGACATCGGTAAGCGCCACCAATTAGCGGTAGTCGACGTCATGAATCCTGACGGTACGATGAATGAATTAGCCGGGCCATTAGCGGGCATTGAAAGATTTAAGGCCCGTAACATTGCGGCCAAGTTACTCGAAGAACTCGGTGCATTAGTGAAAGTAGAACCTTATGAAAATACCGTAGGCTATTCTGAACGTGCCGATGTACCCATCGAACCTCGCTTAAGCGAACAGTGGTTTATTCATTATCCGAAAATCGATGAAGCGAAACGTGCGGTCACCTCAGGTATGATTAAATTCCATCCTGAGCGCTGGACTAAAACATATCTGCATTGGTTAGATAATATTCAAGACTGGTGCGTCAGTCGTCAGTTATGGTGGGGACATCGTATCCCGGTTTGGTATCGTAAGGGTACGGATCGTAATGATGCGAAGAATCGACACGTGTCACTCACCCCTCCGAATGATCCAGAAAATTGGGAACAAGATCCCGATGTTCTAGATACTTGGGCTTCCTCTTGGCTTTGGTGTCTCGCCACGATTGGTTGGCGCAAACCTGGTGAGACGACTCCTGAGCTCAGTCACTGGTACCCTACGGGAGCACTCGCGACGGGACCTGATATTATTTTCCTTTGGGTAGCACGGATGATTATCGCTGGACTCGAATTACACGGCCCCGAAAAGAAAACCCTCACGGACGACGAAATCCGTCAACGTATTCCCTTTAAGCGCGTTTATTTCAACGGTATTATTCGCGATAAGCTCGGTCGTAAAATGTCCAAGTCTCTCGGCAACTCGCCCGAGCCCCTGGATTTAATTGCAAAGTTTGGCGCGGATGGACTTCGTCTCGGCCTCTTACTGATTGCTCCTAAAGGTCAGGATATTTTATTCGACGAAGAACGCGTTTCGGGCGGAAGAAATTTTGTAAACAAACTCTGGAACGCTTCACGCTTCCGCCAGATGTCGGGCCCGATGTTCGATAACTCTTCGCTCAACTCGATTGTTAAAAGAATTCAGCCAACCCAACTCGATGATGATGACTTCGCCATTATTCATGGTCTGGCAGAACTCACCGATAAAGTTGCCAACCAACTTTCCGAACACGAGTTCACGGCTTACGCCCAAGCCCTTTATAATTTCTTCTGGGGCGATTTCTGCGACTGGTACGTCGAGGCCTCCAAAGCACGCTTAGCCGATCCAGCGCTTCGTGATAATTGTCTAGCTGTTCAAGATCTAGTCATCCGACAATACTTGTTACTCTTCCACCCCGTTGCTCCGTTTATTTCTGAAGAGCTCTGGCACCTTTTAGGCTATGGTCATGAAGCTGATTTCATTCAGAAACATTCACCCGGTCTCGGGGGAGACTTGTTAAAGACGCTCCGCGAAAATGGAATCAAACTCATTAACTCTAAGGTACAAGACGTTGCTCAACTGAGAGAATTCGTCGTCGCCGTACGCGGACTCAAATCGCAAGGCAATCAAGCGAATCGTCGCGATAGCAAAATCGTCGTCTTAGCCAAAGATGGATCGTCTCAGGCAATCCTTGAAACGAATAAAGATAAATTATTCCGGGTCGCTGGTCTTCAAGAGATGACCTTTGAAACCCATGCCGCCGATCGTCCTGGTTCGGTGACTCCGCTGGGCACCGTGATTCTTGAAATGGGTACGAATATCGATATCGGTGCGGAAAAAATTCGTCTCACCAAAGAACTCGAAAAAATCGAGAAAGCCGTCTCTGCCGGTGAAGCTAAACTCACGAACGAAACTTTCGTCTCCAAAGCTCCTCCCGCCATTCTGGATGGCGCCCGCAAGCAACTCGCTGAATCGGTGGCTAAACGTGACGAAATTAAACGCATGCTTTCATCCTTAAATTAAGACCATGAAACCAACTCTTCTCGTTATGGCTGCCGGTATGGGTTCGCGTTACGGCGGACTTAAGCAAATCGACTCGATGGGCCCATCGGGCGAAACCATTCTCGATTATTCCGTCTTTGATGCCATCCGCGCTGGCTTTGGTAAAGTCGTGTTCATTATCCGACCCGACTTCGAAAAGGATTTTCGGGAACGTATTGGTAGTAAATTCTCTAATAAAATCGAAGTAGATTACGCGTTTCAGACGATTGATAAATTACCTCAAGGTTTCAGCGTTCCCGCTGGACGGGAAAAGCCTTGGGGCACCACTCATGCTATTTTATGTGCACGGGATGTTGTGAAAAGTCCTTTCGCGGTGATCAACGCAGACGATTTTTACGGCCGTGATTCTTACGCGGTCCTCGGTCAAAAACTTTCGACCACGGCCAATAACGAAACGCATTACAATATGGTGGGCTTCACTTTAAAGAATACCCTCTCCGATCACGGCACCGTCGCTCGCGGTGTTTGTCGTCAGAATGACAAAGGTTTTCTGACCGACATCCAAGAGCTTCTGAAAATTGCCAAAACGGATTCGGGCGCACAAAACGTCGCGGAAGATGGTACGGTTACTAAGCTGATCGGCGATGAACCGGTTTCGATGAACATGTGGGGCTTCACGCCAAGTATTTTCCCACAATTAGAAACACTCTTTAAAAAATTCTTAACGGAAAAAGGTCAGGAATTAAAAAGTGAGTGCTACATTCCACTCAGCCTCGGTGAAATCGTGAAGAACGGAGAGGGCGACTGTGCTGTCTTGCGGACCAGCTCATCCTGGTTCGGCGTTACCTATCGCGAAGACAAACCCATCGTCCAGGCCAGCATTCAAAAATTGGTCAACGACGGTTCCTACCCGTCTAATCTTTGGGCTTAGTTCGTGACGCGAAGAGGAGCGACTAAGTAATCGTTCGCACCGTCATCGATATTAATCCAAATTTCGTAATCCCCTGCGGCGGGTAATTTGAGCTTAAAGGCTAAGGTCGGCTGTGACTCATACTCTTGGCCTTCGAGCGAAGGGTGCATGTGTGCGTAGCCGGTCTTCTTGGGATCGGTCGAAAAGATTACAGCATGCCCTAAGGTTCCCATAATCGGTTTTAATTTGAGAGCCTGAGAGGTCGTACCCGATGCGAGCTTAACTCTTAAGGTAGCCGATTCACCTGTCTTATAGGTATTCGTGGTCAGAGAAACTATTTTATTACGACTTACGCGTTCACCTAGTTCCGATTCATTTGACCAAGTTCCATCGGCTTCCGCTAAAATCGTACGACCCGACCTTAAGGGTACAAAATCAACATAGGCCTGCAAGGCACCACCGGGATTTCCTCTTAAGAACTCCTCGGGAAATTTAAAACGCCAAACGCCAAAATCATCTGACACGGGATGTAAATGGATGTAATCGTTGCGGCCGGTATTTTGTTTTAAATGTAAGTGCACTTTCTGGGTATGCGATAGGCCGATTTCGTAATCATAATACAATTTACCATCGGTTTTGATTAAGCGCAGCTCGCCGTCCTTCTGATTAAATTTAATTTCCGCTTTTACCGGAAATTGTAAATCTTTAGGGCGGTAGAAATTGGCCTGCTCATTTACTCCACAGAACTCTAGGCCTTTATCTAAGACCGGCTGGTGGTCCACATGTAATAACGCACAATGCGTATCGGGGAGTGATTTCAACAGAACAAATAAGCCGAGTGCGAGTACGGAAATTAAAATAAGCTGAAGACGTTTATTCATTTCGCGGGAGGCACTTGATTTAACTTAAGGAAATAATCAGCGACGTCGACCGGGTCAAATTGTGCGCCCTCTCGACGATGAATAATTCGGCCCTCGGGACTGACGATAACCAGTGCGGCGTTGTGGATAATAGTGCCATCGGACTGAGTCGTCACGATACCAAACTGACGCATCAAATCTTTAATCTGATTCGCATCACCGGTCAGAAAATTATGGCGGGCAGAATTAATACCATAACCGGCAGCATAGGTATTCAATATTCCCGGCGAATCGTTCTGCGGGTCAAAACTCACGGATACGAGTTTAACATTCGCGAGTTGCGGCGACTTATCCAACTCCTCGGCCAACCGTTTCATACATTGGGTAGACGCCGGGCACATCAGTGCATTACGGCAACGCGTAAAGATAAAGTTAATCGCCAAAGGCTGACCCAGAAAATCCTTCTTGAACAGAAGTTTAGCGTTTTGATTCCACAGAGCCATCGGGGGCATTAAATCATTGGCGCCACGTGAGACGATGCGTCCGCGTTCAACGGTATCACGGCGCAAGGCATCGGTCACCTCGGCCACTTGACGCAGCTCTTCGGGGTCGGCAGGAAAGATTAAGTCCGCACGAATCGCTCCCTGATTTTGCACCAAAGTACACTTCACGATTTTTTGCGACCAGTTAAGGGTGGCGTCGCCCGGCAGTAATTGAATGGTCTTGATTTCTTTATTGGTCTGAAATTGTGCCGTGGATTGAGCGACATCTACCGAAATAATTTTCCCCTCTAGGGTCTGAGCGTTCAATTGATTTGCGATGAAAAATCCGATGAACAATAAAAAATATTTCATGAATGTGTGGCGTCTTCTGCGATGAGTAGTTGAATCATTCCTTGTCGAACTCCATAGTGAGTAAGATAGAAGGCTTCAGCCTGAGTCAAATCGGCGAGCACACAAATTGTCAGTAATGCCGCTGGCATAATGTCCATCCGATCAGCTGGAATGCCTTTTAACTGCTTTCGGTCATCCGACGTTGAATTACAGATTCGGTCCTTTAATTCGCGAATCCGTAATACAGGAAGTCGACCCGACACCGGTGCCTCGCCCATGGCTTCGAGATAAAGTGCAATCGCCGTAAAGGCCCCACCTGCTCCAACCAGCAAAGAGTCTCGGGCTGCTTCATTCAACAACGCATCTTGAAGTTGAGAGCGAATCATTATCTGAAAGCTTAATTGATGTTCTTCATCGATTACTCCGTCGGGGCTGGCTGGTAGTTGAGACGTTAAACGCACGGAGCCCAGTGGATAACTTCGGGCAAAGGTACATTGTTTACCGTGCAATTTACTGATCTCCAAACTTCCTCCACCTAAATCAAAGGCGAGGATGTTTCGGTAATTAGCATAGACGGGATCCACGCGTACGCCCTGGGCTGCTAAGCGCGCTTCGACTTCACCTGAAATAATCGTCAAGGGCATGCCACACAGTTCCATGATTTTAGCAGAGAACTCATCGCGATTAACACACTCGCGGACGGCGCTCGTTCCGAGGAGAACAATCTTTTGGGCACCTTTATCTTGCGCAAATTTTACGAGACGAGCCACCGCCTGAGCGCCCTGTTCAAGTTTGTCGGGGTGTAGTCTCACCGGGCTTTCCCCCGATGGAAAAAGTCTCACCGATTCTGTTGATCGACCCAACTCCTTTATCCCATGGCTATCAACCACGGTCACCTTGAGTGAGTTAGACCCAATATCGACCACGGCAAAAATGTTTTTTGACATAATTAAAAACTAATGACCCCTTTGAATCCACCAAAGTAGTGTGTGGTTGCTTGTGTTTCGAAATCTTTAGTCCGTACGGCCAGATAGTAGGTAATGGATGTGCGATAGATGCTCGCGGTGGCACCGATGAGGAATTGGCCAACGAGGGTTGTGCGAGTCACGTGGGCAGATTCCCTAAAGGTAGTTCCATCGGTTGCATAATTTTTAAATACAAACTCCATTTGCGCATCCGTGAAAAAATAGGACGAAAAGGTGCGTGGGTATAATCCGTCGGAATGATAATTAGGATTGTAGACACTACTGTGCCGAATGGTTCCCTGCCCCCAACTATCCTCAAGATTTAAACCCCAGCGCACTTGAGCCCCCAACACTAACTCGGTGCGAATGGTGCCCAACTGTACTTGCCCACGAGCAATCAGATCACGCATATTCCTTCCCGTATCGTCCCACATTATTTTCCTTTTAAATTCTGCATTTAAATTAAACACTGGCTCATTGGGAATTTGTGTACCCCAACCCAAGGGAACAGCTGAACCAATCAAGGTGTGAAATTTGCTTTGAATAGTTTCGGCACCCGAAGCTGGACCCGTGACGCCGATTTGCCCTTCCACCGTAAAGAGACAATCGCGACGGCCACCTCTTTCCAACACCTTACCATAACCATAAGTTAAATATAAGATACCCGAATAAGGTTGATCGGTATCACTCGGAACCGGATTTTTGGTATCGTCCGGCGTATTAATTTCTTGAGTCAGAGCCCAATAAAAATTCGGGTCGTTTTGAAAATTAATCCGTAAACCCTGCGTGTAATATTTATCGGTACCTTTTGTACCAAATTTATCATTTTCCTCCGTGACACCGACCATCGGGTGGATGCCATCCGAATCGTGTGAGAGGCGCAGCGTGGGGGCCGAGCTTTGGGCCAATACGGCAGTCGACCAGACTAAATGGAATAACGTTCGGCGCATTTAAAGGAGGGTTAGCAAATCGATATTAGGCACGAGGGACAATGCCTTTCTGCTTGTTTAATGAGGGTTGCCCAAGTATCTGATTATCAGGATGACAGAGAAATCAGCACGTCAGGCCAGCATTTCGACCGAAAACCAGACGGGGGGACTGACTATTATCAAAATAGGTGGCTCCTGGCGGATTGATCAGCCACTTCCTAGTCTAAATTTCAAGGGCGATCATGTTAAAATTGTCAGTGACGGCTTAGACGATTTCGACTCCGCACTCCCCGCCTGGATTCATCATAATTTTAAAAATATTCGAGAACTAGATTTATCTGAACTCCCTAAGCGACTGCAATCCCTCGTCCGCCTAGCCGAAAAAAATACTCAATGGAAATCCGAAGATGAAAAACCCAATCTCTTAGAAAATTTTGGCGTATGGGGAATCGAAAGTTATAGCTCGTGGGGTCGCGCGATGGACCATATCGGCCAAACGAGTGCTGGTTTATTCCGAACATTGATTGGCCGAAGCAAAGTCAACTGGGCTGATTTCACGTTGCAGTTACAAACCGCGGGTGTGGATGCTCTGCCCATCGTCGCCCTACTCGGTTTTTTAACGGGGCTCATTATGGCCTATGTCGGATTAATCCAATTACGCCAAGTGGGTGCCACCGTCTATGTCGCTAATTTAGTGGCCCTCGCGATGACCCGTGAAATGGGGGCTCTCATGACGGGCATCATTGCCTGTGGACGAACCTCGACCTCTTTTGCCTCTCAACTCGGCAGCATGAATGTCAGTCAAGAATCCGATGCCTTGCGTGCCCTTGGAATAAATCCCGTAGAATACTTAGCCGTGCCTCGCATTCTGGCCGTAACACTGATGGTGCCGCTCTTAAGTCTCTTCGCTACATTCGTCGGCATTTTTGGCGGTATGATTGTAGCCTGTGCGGGCGACCTCAGTATCGATCAATATTTAAATCAGGCGATTAAAGCGATTACGTTCAAAAGCTTCTTGGTCGGCTTCATTAAATCATTCTTCTTCGCCTTCATCGCGGCTTGGGCGGGTTGCTATCGTGGGTATGTTGCCCAACGTTCCGCTTTAGGCGTGGGCGATGCTGCGACCTCGGCAGCCGTGCTCGGTATCACGCTCATCGTCATCGCTGACGCGATTTTCGCCGTCATCTTCAACTTATATAATTTTTAATTAATGGACGCCACTGCCCCCATTTTAAAATGCGCTAAACTTTGCGTTGGCTACGGCGACGTCAGCGTGATGAAAGATATTTCCTTCACCTTAGAACGTGGAAAAATTCTCGCCATCGTCGGGCCCAGTGGTTGCGGTAAAAGTACCCTGATGCGCGTCTTAGGCGGACTCGATGAACCGATGTCGGGAAGCTGCGAATTACTGGGAGTCGATTTAAGCCAAGCGGATAGTCGAGTACGTGAAGCAACCCTCCGCCAATCCGGTTTTCTCTTTCAAGGCTCCGCTCTCTTCTCCTCTCTCACGCTTCGCGAAAATATCGAAATGCCGATGCGCGAGTTTTTAAAAATCTCTTCGAGTCAAATCCGCCAACTCGCTGAATATAAATTAGCCTGCGTTGGCTTATCCGATGCGATTGATAAACTGCCTTCCGAAATCAGTGGTGGGATGGCCAAGCGCGCTGGTATCGCCCGCGCTATGGCGCTCGATCCCGAAATTTTATTTTTAGACGAACCCAGTGCGGGCTTGGATCCCCTGACCTCCGAACGTTTAGACGATTTGATTCTCAAGGTTCGGGAGTCTTTCAACACCTCCATTGTCCTCGTTAGCCACGAGGTCCCCAGCATTTTACACACCGCGGACTATTGCGTTTACCTCGATTCTGATACCTTAACAATGGGTGCCTACGCTCCACCAAAAGACTTCCTTGACCCCAAGTCTCATGCTAAAGCACACTCTTTCTTCTCTCGAGTCGTCACCCCTAAATAATCATGCGTCGCAAGGCTAACAAATCACTTATTGGCGCTTTTGTCGCAGGCGGCATTCTTTTATTTATCGCGGCGTTTATCCTGCTCGGTGCCGGCAGTCTTTCCGGTGCGAAACCAACGGCCGTCAGCTACTTTCAAGATTCTGTCAGCGGACTCGATATCGGCGCGCCGGTTAAATTCCGAGGCGTCACCATCGGAAAAGTTTCGCAAGTACTTTTGCGTACTGCCGCCCAAGCACCCAGCGATTACTCGGTTCCCGTAGTGATGGAGTTCACGCCCGATTTACTGACACGTCGCGGCTTAGATCAAGCGCTCTTAGATAAGACCGGCTTACGTGGCTCTATTGAAAAAGGCCTGCGTGCAAAATTACAACAACAGTCCGTCATTACCGGCGTACTCTATGTTGAGTTAGATTATTTCCCCGACAGTGAATATAAGCTACGTGATTTGCGCGGGGACACCGCAGAAATTCCCACCCTACCCTCCAATCTCGGCGCCCTCACCAAAGCCGTCTCCCAAACCCTTAATCAGTTAAGCAAAGTCGACTTCATCGCCATTACCCAAAAAGTAGACTCGATTCTCGGACGCATTGATAAAGGCGCTTCCGAAATTGAATTTCAAAAAATAAATAATAATCTCGTCGCGGCTTCCGATAATATCGTGAAAATCACCGGTGATCCCGCGATTGCCCGTGCGATATCCGATTTTTCGGCCGCCATGCGATCAGTCGACGAACTGGTGAAACGTTTTAATGCTAAAGTGGATCCGGTCGCGGATGACCTTCAATCCATGGCTGCAGCTGGACGTAAGGCCTTGGAACGTCTGAACGAAACTGCGGAGAATGTTCGCGGATTAACCAAGCCCGGTTCGCCAACCCGACGCGAATTAGATACCGCCTTAGCCGATGTTTCCGAAGCCGCCACCGCCATTCGTTCTTTAGCTGACTTCATCGAACGTAATCCAGAAACAATTATTCAAGGTCGGGGACAAAAGAAAATAAATGAAACACCCGCCGAAAGCCCTAAGCCCGAGGAATCTAAATGAATAAATTTACCTTATTCATATTAATCTGGGTAACGTGCGTTACTACGGGCTGCATTACCTTTGATCAAAAAAGTGAATCCGTAACTTTTCATCAACTCTCTGGGCCCGTAACCACACCCACGATAAAAGGTCCGACTATTTTCATACCCCGAGCTAATATTCCGGTGAGTATGCGACGCCCGACCATCGTCATTGCGGATGAAACTCGAGTAATCAAGCTGGACGATTCACAGCGCTGGATTGCCTCACTCGATCGCGCCGTGAGCGAAATCGTTGGCCGCAATCTTACCAAACAAACCGGCCTACCTTTCGAACTCCAAACACCCAACGAAAATTACTTAGTTCTCTTTATCGATGTTGAAGCCATGTTTCTCACCGCTCAAGCCACGGTGCTCCAGTTACATTACCGCATCGAAGATGCCCAAGGGAAATCTTTGAGTCAGGGACATGGACAATGGAAAGCCAAACGTTCCGAGAATCCCATCGACTACGTAAATGCTCAGTCCGAAAATTTTGCAAAGGCGGCGGTGCAAATTGCCCAAGACCTCAAACCCCTGGTTGAAATTAAAAATCCATGACCGATTCTCCGACTCCACGCCCGAACGGATTTAGCGAAGCGACCGGCGAAATCTGTTACGATTTACCCTCCGCTTATATTCCACATCCTGCCACCGGCTTACTCCACCTTCCCCGCTTCCTGGGCAAGATTCGTAAACATCTTAAAGGCGAGTTACCTAAATCCTATCAAAGAAATTTCTGTAAAGGCTTCGATCGCTTTTTATGTCTCCACTTAGCGGTCGACCCTGAGCAAGTCATTGAATGCGTTAAAAATGCAAAAGATGAAAATGATTTAAACGAGCGATTGCTGAATCTCTTTCCCCAAGACCTGCGCGTCCATGTCTGGAATCGTGAATTAGTTCAAAAAGGGATGAGTGAAATGGGTCGCGAAGCCCTAAATGACGCGAAACGCAAAATGAATTCACTTCATCGCACGGATGTTCTTTCC
>SIAU01000038.1 GCA_009691685.1 Opitutales bacterium | reverse complement strand
CGATTAGTCCAACAAATCTTTTTCGTATCTTGTTCGTTGCAGGATATTCTCCGTCGTTATCTTCGGCTCAATAAAAGTTTCGATCATCTGCCCGACAAGATTGCGGTGCAATTAAATGACACGCACCCCTCCGTGGCGGTCGCGGAATTAATGCGGTTATTGGTGGATGAGCATCGTCTTGGATGGGATCACGCGTGGAATCTTTGTACGAAGATTTTCAGTTACACGAACCATACTCTCTTGCCTGAAGCGCTGGAAACTTGGTCCGTACCCCTTTTCGAAAAAGTCCTCCCGCGGCACCTCGAAATTATTTATGAAATTAACCGCCGACATTTAGAAGCGGTGGATCGTCGCTGGCCGGGTGACAACGAAAAGAAAGCCGAACTTTCGATTATCCAAGAGGGCTCGGTCAAACGTGTACGCATGGCGCACCTCGCCGTGGTGGGCTCGCATCATGTCAATGGGGTGGCCGAATTGCATACCCGTTTATTACGCGAACATCTCTTCGCCAGTTTCGATCAACTTTGGCCAGGAAAATTTATTAATGTGACGAACGGTGTCACTCCGCGTCGCTGGATTCGCGGCTGCAATCCAGCTTTAGGTCATCTTTGTGATGAGGTTGCGGGTCACGGATGGGAAACTGATTTATCTCGACTAAAGAAATTCGACACTTTGGCAGATCGACCCGATTTTCAAGCCGAGTTCATGGGGATTAAACATGCTAATAAAGTAAAGTTAGCGGCCAAAATAAAAGAATTGGTGGGCGTGGAAGTTTCGCCCGATGCCATGTTTGACGTACAGATTAAGCGTCTGCATGAGTACAAGCGACAGCACCTTAACTTGCTGCACATCCTTTACTTGTATCGAAAGATTTTAAATAATCCGCACACTCAATTCCAGTCTCGAGTTTGTATTTTTGGGGCGAAGGCTGCTCCGGGTTATGCGCTCGCGAAACACATTATCCACGCCATTAACCGCGTTGCCATGGTCATTAATCACGACCCCCGCGTGCGCGGTTTATTAAAAGTGGTCTACTTGCCAGACTATCGTGTTTCTTTAGCTGAACAAATTATTCCTGCCGCCGACTTATCCGAACAGATTTCGACTGCCGGGAAGGAAGCCTCCGGCACGGGTAATATGAAGTTAGCGCTCAATGGAGCAGTCACGATTGGAACACTCGATGGTGCGAATGTCGAAATTCATGAAGAAGTGGGTGACGATAATATGTTTATTTTCGGTCTGCAGGTGGAAGAAGTCGCGCAACTCCATTTAAATGGATATTCGCCCCAAGAGGTTTTAAATAAGGACTCTGAATTGGCTGCGATCATTGACTGGTTGCGTTCTGATACCTTCACGCCTGAGCAACCGGGCGCCTTATCGCCCGTGGCAGACTCGTTGGTTGAGGGGGGTGATCCTTATTTGGTCTTAGCCGATTTCCGAAGTTATGTCGAAGCCCAGGAGAAGGCAGAGATTGCTTTTACGGATCGTCGTCGCTGGGCGGCCATGGCCATACGCAACGTCGCCCGCTGCGCAAAATTCTCGTCGGATCGTTCGATTAGCGATTACGCCACGCATATTTGGAAGGCGAAACCACTGCCGATTCCTCAATCATAAGTGAGGATTGAATTCACTGTGGAGAAATATCTTTCAGTCTTATTCATGGCGGTGTGCGGTTTCGGCTTAGAGCTGCGGGCTCAAACTAAGCCTGAGAATCCACGTCTAGCAGGATTTACCGCCACCTCCGAGGGTGGAGTAGAGGGCACTCAATCGATTAAGTATGATGAGAATGGAAGAATCATTGAGGCTAATATCGTTGGGCAGATTCCTTCTTCTAGGCCCGCAGTACCAGTCAACAGGCCAGTCGTGGTAAATACCGAGAGTCCTAAGCCAGTTTCGCAAAGTCCATCGGTCTCGGCTGGTATGACGACGAGTGATGGAAGAAAAGTTCCCTTTGGTTTTTCGGGTAATAGCGGAAGTAAACAAGTAGACTCATCGGTTGATTTTAATTCGGCGCTCAAAAATACTTCTAAAATGTCGAATGTCGCCGATAAGAAATTTGATACGAACAAAGCTGAGTTAAATTCCGACACCCCTTATTCGCGTGAGAATATTATTACTTTCGATTCGTGGCATGGTAAGTATGATGTCTACGGACGTAAAAAAGCTGAGGTTGAAGTGGCGGATACCTTTGATCGTGGTGAGCTAAGAAACAAAAATCTTATCGAAGTAAAATCCATTGAGCGCCAAACTGCGGAAGTATCAGGCAGGCTGGCGGCAGTAAAAGGTATCGATACTCGATTACCCAATGAGAAGAATAGTCGCTTTGATGTAACGCCCTCGAGTCCATCGGACCGAGTTATTTCCAAGACGGTTGATCAGTTATCGATGCAGGATATCAATCGATACCAATTTCGCCGCAACCGTTCCGACGCCCCGGGATTGCCGGTGGTTAGACCTGGCTCGGACGAGGTTCAAAATAAGAGCGGAAAGCCGTAACGAGGGTTTTTGATTGGCAGAGAGAGTCTAAAAGCCTAACAAATTCGTTTGCCCAACATGAGTGAAGCACCTGCACCTTCCGCTAACAATAAAGTCACCGACTTGGAGGTGAAGGACGCTCACATTATTTTTGAGTCAGTGTGGACAAGCCTCGAGCGCGAGATGGGTCGCGAAAAACTATTTTTCCCTCGTGAAATCTTCTGGCTCAATGGTGCCCCGGGTGCAGGTAAGGGTACGAACACTGACTTTATTCAGCAGTATCGTGATTATGCGGCGGCCCCGATTGTGATTAGCGACTTACTTTCGAGTGCGGAAGCACGGAAACGGATCGATGCGGGAATGCTGGCGGGCGATCGTGAAGTCGTCGAATTACTTTTCAGAAAATTACTCGAGCCACAATTTACCAATGGGGCGATTGTGGATGGTTTTCCTCGTTCGATGGTTCAGGTCGAATGTCTGAAGCATCTCTTTGCGCGATTGAACGAATTGCGTCATGAATTCAGAGCTTCCGCGAACGCCATAAAATTCCCCAAGCCGCATTACCATATCTTAGTTCTTTTCATCGATGAGAATGAGTCGGTGCGTCGTCAGTTAATGCGTGGTGAGCAGACTTTAGCGTTTAATAAGAAAGCCGAAGCCGAAGGTTTACCTTTAGCCGAAGTCCGTAAGACGGACTTAACGGCGGAAGCGGCCCGCAATCGCTACCGCATATTTAAAGAGCGCACCTACGAGCCACTGCAGTCACTGCGCGATATTTTCCATTACCATTTTATCAACGCCCAAGGTTCGATTCCTGAAGTACAGGCGCGGATCATCAAGGAGTTGCAGTACCAGAGCTCGCTCGAGCTTTCGCTAGAGACGTACGATATTATTTCGAGTATCCCCCTTTCGAATCAAATCAGCCAACACGCTCGTCAGGAGTTAGTCTTACGTCTGGATGACTATACCGAACGTCACAAAAAACTTTTCCGCGAAGTGGTAGATTTAATTCAACATAAGTTTTTACCGATCATCCACGCTCACGCGATTTCGGGTCAGGCTCACATTAACAGTGAGGCTTCACTCTTTGAAGACCCCTTGGCGCTGGCGATGTTTATCGACATTTTCTCGGAGCGTGGCTTCCACGCCGTAGTCGATCTGCACCGCATCGAGATTCCTGAAACGTTTGACGTGAAGACCGGACAGATTCAGACCCGCGTCAAAAAAGTCTGGCGAGTTTCGATTCGCTTTGCGGGTTCGGAAATTCGACGCGGACGATAAGCGGGCACAAAAAAGGCGACTCGAGTGAGTCGCCTTTTTGATGAGTTAATATTTAAATTAACCGATGGCTTGAACGTAGAGTTCGTTGGCCTTTTTCCAGTCGATGACTTTCCAGAAAGCATCGATGTAATCAGGACGACGGTTTTGATATTTTAAATAGTAAGCGTGTTCCCAAACGTCGAGCGCGAGGACGGGGTGGCCGTTAACGTCAGCAACACCCTTCATCAGTGGGCTGTCTTGGTTAGGGGTCGAAGTGACGGCGAGAGATTTATCGGCTTTAACAACGAGCCAAGCCCAGCCGGAACCGAAGCGTCCGGTCGCAGCGGCTTTGAAATGAGCCTTGAGGCCTTTTTCGCCTTCGAGACCACCAAAGGTTTTATGGATCGCGTCAGCGAGAGCACCTACGGGTTCGCCGCCACCATTTGGGGAAAGTAAATTCCAGAAGAATGTGTGGTTAGCGTGGCCACCGGCGTTATTGCGAACGGCGGTGCGGATAGACTCAGGAACTTTGGAAAGATCTGCGATGAGGGCATGCACATCGGCGCCAGCGGCGAAGCTAGGTTCCTTCGCGAGTGCGGCGTTCAAGTTAGTCACGTAGGCATTGTGGTGTTTGCCGTGGTGGATTTCCATCGTGGCAACATCGATGTGTGGCTCGAGTGCGTTGGTAGGATAGGCGAGGGAGGGGAGGGTGTAGCTCATGGAGTTTGGGGAAGTGGAGGCGAAAATTTTTAAAGTGCTTAAGCTGAGGGCGAGGGCGGAGGATTTAAGGATGAAGTGGCGACGAAGCATTTTGAACCAGTGGTGATTTTGACGTGGGTCAAGCCGAAGGGGGTAAATCTTTGCCGCGCTTTAAATTAAAATAGGCCTGCAGGATTTCACGGCAAGGTTCTTCGAGGATGCCGCTGGTGACATTGACGCGGTGATTGAGTTTGGGTAACGAATGGAGGGGGGTTGCTCCACCTAAACAACCCATTTTGGGGTCGCCCCAGGCGAAGACTACGCGCCCGAGTCGACTCATGATGGTGGCGCCTGAACACATCGGGCAGGGTTCTTTGGTGACGTAGAGGGTGCAGTCGTTGAGGCGCCAGTCACCGATTTTTTTGGCGGCCTGGGTGATGGCTAAAATTTCAGCGTGGGCTGTCGGATCGTTGGCCCGTTCAACTTCATTATGGGCGGCCGCAATAATTTCTCCGCCGCGTTCAATAATGGCACCGATGGGGACTTCATCAATTCGCCAAGCATCCACGGCTAAATTGAATGCGAGTGACATAAAAAATTTATCATCACGAACTAATTGCGATGGATGAAGCTTATCGAACGGACAGCTTAAAGGCGGTCTAATTGAGCTGTTTTCACTTTCCATACTGCAACAATCTAAACTCGACGGCTGCTGGCAAGCGGGGATGACTTTCTTTTATACGAGGTGTTGACTTTGACCCTTTCCCTGCATGGATAGAGCCTACAAGGCATGGCAGAAGAACCCGTTATCGAACTCGAAGGCAAAATCCTACAGGTCCTACCTGGAACAATGTTCCGCATTGAACTTCCCAATAAGCACGTGGTGCTGGGAAGAATTTCGGGCCGCCTCCGTAAAAACTTTATCAGAATTAATCCTGGCGATCGCGTGAAAGTCGAAATGAGCCCATCCGACTTGACCCAAGCCCGCATTATTTTCCGTTTACGCGATACTGCACCTCGTCCGCCTGCTGCCCCCAAACGCCGTTACTAAGGGTTTTTCTGGCTTAGAGTTCGTTTATTTATGGTTGCCCGTAAATAGGTGATTTGCTATATATATTAGTCATTAACTAAACATTACGCTATGCCCATCTACAAAAACGTTTTAGAAACTATCGGTCGCACGCCTCTGGTTCGTTTGAACAAAGTGACTGAAGGTTTGAACACTGAAATTTTGGTTAAGCTCGAGTACTTTAATCCACTCTCGAGCGTTAAAGATCGTATTGGTCGTGCGATGGTCGAAGCCGGTGAGCGCGATGGCCGCTTGAAGCCAGGGGGTACGATTGTTGAGCCTACTTCTGGTAACACCGGTATTGCGTTGGCGTTTGTGGCCGCCGCTCGTGGTTATAAATGTATTTTAACGATGCCCGAAACGATGTCGGTTGAGCGTCGCGTTTTATTACGTATGCTCGGTGCAGAAATCGTTTTAACCCCCGGGGCCAAGGGGATGCGTGGTGCCATTGAGCGTGCGACAGCGATTCGTCAAGAAATTGGCGACACCGCGTACATGCCCATGCAGTTTGATAATCCAGCAAATCCTGAGGTTCATCGTCGCACCACGGCTGAAGAAATTTGGGCGGACACCGATGGTAAAGTTGATGCTTTTGTTTCGGGTGTGGGCACTGGTGGAACCCTCACGGGTGTGGCATCGGTCATCAAAGGTCGTAACGCTAAACTCCTCGCTATCGCGGTTGAGCCTTCTGCTAGTCCTGTCATTACCCAGACTCGCAATTCGCAGCCTGTGCAACCTGCTCCTCACAAGATCCAAGGTATCGGTGCCGGTTTCGTTCCTAAGAATTGTGACTTATCTTTAATCGACGAAGTCATCCAAGTTTCTAACGAAGATGCCTTTGCGACTGCGCTTGATGTTTCCGCACGCGAAGGTCTCGCTGTGGGTATTTCGTCCGGTGCCAATATCTGGGCCTGTCTCCAATTAGCTAAACGTCCGGAGTACGCTGGTAAGCGCATCGTCACGATCGCTTGTAGCCCCAGTGAGCGTTACCTCTCGACCGCTCTGGCGGAGAAGATTCGCGCTGAGGTCACCGCCTTAACTGCATCGTAATCTGAGGTTAGACACTCGAAAGGGCGGGCCGCAAGGACCCGCCTTTTTTGTGCCGGTTCACTTTTACCCTTGAAAAGATGGGCAAACGGATAGATGAACAAATGTTCATATGTTACGAGCCCTTGCCGATTGTAATAATTTTTTCGCCTCCTGTGAACGGGCACTAAATCCGGCGCTCATCGGAGTACCGATTGTCGTTCTTTCCAACAACGACGGCTGTGTCATCGCCCGATCGAGTGAAGCCAAGCTCTTGGGCATTCCGATGGGCGCACCTTTTTTTCAAGTGCGGAGAGTTTGTGAAGCACACTCGGTAAAAGTTTTTTCCTCAAACTTTTCGGTGTACGGAGATTTTTCTGAACGCGTGATGGAGGTGTTAGCAAAACAGGCACGCGACTTTGAATCTTATTCGATCGATGAAGCCTTTTTAGGTTTTCCCGATATGCCCGAAGCAGACGCACGTGCCTTAGGTCATAGAATTCGTAACGATGTCTTATTGACGACGGGCATTTCTGTTTCCATCGGAATGGGTGCGACGAAAGTTCTTTGTAAACTCGCTAATGAAAGAGCGAAGAGCGATGCGGAGTCGGGCGGAGTCATCGTCGTTCCTTCTTCACCCGCAGGTCGTGAAGAGTTTTTAAAGGGAGTGAAGACGCGCGATATTTGGGGCGTGGGTAAGGGGCTGGCCACACGACTACGTGGTCATGGCATTCTTTCGGCCCAAGACTTAGCGGAGGCGGATCCAGCTTTTATTCGACGACTGGCTGGAGTAGTCGGAGAGCGTATCGCTTTGGAATTACGGGGTATTCCTTGTCACGAGATCATCGAAAACGCAGAGGCGCGTAAGAGTATCATGGTCTCGCGTTCCTTTGGCCGTCCGGTGAGTGACTTCATTGATTTATCCGAAGCCATCGCTACGCATGCCGTACGTGCGGCGGAGAAACTACGTCAGGAAAATCTAGCCACTTCAACCGTCACCGTCTTTTTTGGTACTAATCGTTTTCAGAAAGAGGCCGAACAATACGGCACCAGTGAAACAGAGGAGATTGATTTTCTGACTGATGATTTAGGGGTGATTGGTGCGATGGCCCAGCGTGCGTTAAAACGTGTTTTTAAAGAAGGCTATTTTTATAAAAAAGCAGGCGTAATCTTAACGGAGTTATCGTCGAAGGATGTTGTTCAGGAAACACTTCCTGGGTTGGGCACGGCGGTACCATCATCGCGTAATCGTCTGATGAAAGCGGTGGATACGATTAATGCTAAACTCGGTAAGGAAATGGTTCGCCCGGCGAGTACGGGCTTTGAACGTAAGTGGAAAAGTAAATCCGAGCAGCTGTCGGAGAATTCTCAAACGCAGGAAAAAGTTTTACCGAAAACGAATGGCGTGCCGAAGCGACGCATTCGTTTTCACGAATGACGCTGTTACCAAGTTTCGGCCAGCGCGACCAACTTTACGGAAGCTGTGGTGATGGCGTCATCGCGATTTTGATCACTACTGTTGACGCCTTCAGCGTGAATGAAAGTAACGTCGGTGATGCCAATGAAACCCAAGATGGTACGCAAATAGGGCTCTTGAAAATCATAAGCTGTACCCGCCACAAAGCCGCCTCGTGAGGTAACCACGAGTGCTTTTTTACCGCGAACTAAAGGAACCGGGCCTTCTTCGGTAATTTTAAAGGTCATATCCGTGCGGACGACTTGGTCGATCCACGCCTTGAGTGAAGCGGACACATGAAAATTATGCATGGGTGAGGCGATGAGTAGGGCATCACACGCTAATAACTCCGTCGCTAATTCATCCGAGTGGTGTAGGGCGCCTTTCATGGATGGGTCTTCGAAATCACCTTGGGCAAACGCGGCACCAATCCAGGCGTCGGAAATAAAAGGTGGAGGGTTATGTCCCACATCGCGATGGGTGACTTGTAGGTCGGAGTGACTAAGCCGAAGTGCGCTCACGAATACCGAACTCAGTTTCCGAGTCACTGAGCGCACGGTACGCGGAGATGCATCGATATGCAGCAACTTCATGTTCTATTAACATAAGCTTAAAAAGTGCTGAGTCAACGCCCGCTCAGGGTGCAGACTAAACTTCCCAGTCTTCGGCTTTCGATTCGAGAATTTTATCGAGGGCGTTAATGACTAATTCGACGGCTTGCGTGGTCGAAAGTTTATCGGTGCGGATGTGTACCTCAGGGGCCTCGGGTGCTTCGTAGGGTGAAGAAATGCCTGTGAATTCAGGAATCTCACCACGACGAGCCTTGGCGTAGAGTCCTTTGACATCGCGGGATTCACAGACTTCGAGTGGTGCATCCACAAAGACTTCGATGAAGGCGTGATTCGCTAGGGCAGCACGCGCTTTGGCGCGATCGGCCGCCAGAGGGGCGATGAGAGTGACCAGGGCGATGTGTCCAGCGTTCGCAAAGAGTCCAGCTACGGCAGAGGCACGACGGACGCTCTCCGCACGGTCGGTCGCGGAGAAGCCGAGGTCGCGATTGAGGGCCGTGCGTAAATCATCGCCATCGACCCGGAAAACTTTTTTGCCGGCGTCGAAAAGTCGACGTTCCACTAATTCAGCAATCGTGGATTTACCGGAGCCCGAAAGACCGGTGAACCAAATCACGGCAGGGGAATGTCCCGCCCGTGCGGTGCGTTCCGCAGCCGTGACTTTTCCTTCGCCCGAGGTTTTTTCGGTTATCGCATCTAAAATAATTCCGCCGCCATTGATCCGTCCTTTATCTTCAATCGCGAAGCGACCAGTGATCGCGCATTCGCTGTGTAAATCGAAAGCAATCGGACGGGTGGAGCGGACGATGACTTCGCAAATGGTATCGCGAGGAACGGTACTTGCTACGATCGGCTCGAGCGAGGAGGCATCGGTAATTTTTTCAATCTTCGTAATGACTGCTTCGACGTTTTGAGTCAGCAGGCGTAAGCGATAGGTTTTATTTTGTTGGAGGGGTTCTTTGCCGAGCCAGAAAATACGGGCACGGAATTCACGACCGACGCGTGGTTGTTGATTCGGGTGAGCGGCGACTTGGCCACGCTCGACGAAGATTTGTTCACTGAGACTGAAATTAGCGGAACCACTGGTGCCGACGACTTCGCGTGAGTGACCAGGCCAATCTTCGAAAGTTCGGACCGTGCTGCGACGGCCACCTGGCTGGAAGATGAGTTCATCCCCAGGGCGGATGGCACCGGCTTCGACACGCCCGGCGATGATGCGACGATGATCGAAACGATAAATGTCGGACACGGGCAGGCGTAAGGGTAGGCCAGTGAGGTCATCCTCATGGTTAAAGTTATCGAGAGCTTCGGCAACCGTTGGACCTTTCCACCACGACATCTTGTCGGAGCGCTGGACGACGTTTTCGCCATGTTTAGCAGCAATCGGAATAAAGTGCACGGCGGTTAAGCCGAGTGATTTTAAGAACGCAGTATACTCGACTTTGATTTTCTCATAGGTCGAATGGTCATACTTAATTAAATCCATTTTATTCACGAGCACGACGAGTTGTTTGACGCCGAGCAGTGAAAGTAAGAAAGCGTGGCGACGCGATTGGTCCATCACGCCTTCATTCGCATCGATGAGTAATAACGCAGCGGAAGCACTCGCTGCACCCGTTACCATGTTCTTGAGAAATTCTTTATGACCAGGAGCATCGATGATGGCGTAGGCACGTTGAGTCGTGCGGAAAAAGATACGGGTCGTATCGATGGTAATGTTCTGCTCTTGTTCTTCGATGAGAGCATCGAGCAAGAAGGCGTATTCGAATTCCATACCCTCGGCGGCACAGTTCTTCCGAACCTGTTCAAGTTTTCCGTTAGGAAGAGAATCGGTGTCGTGTAATAAACGTCCGACGAAAGTAGATTTACCATGGTCAACGTGGCCGACGACAACGACGTGCATTTTGCGCATGTCTTCGATATCAGGTTGAGCTGATTTTTGGACTGAAGAAATAGGGGAGGTTTGAGACATTTGAAAAAAGAATAAGGAATTACATGAAGCCCTTAGCGCGAAGGGCTTGCATCGAGTTACGACCGACGTGGTCTTGGGCACGGCCCGCACGTTCGCTGACGCGAGTGAGTTTTAATTCCTCGACCACTTCATCAATATTGCTGGCGGGACTGTCGACGGGGTGCGTGATGGGGTGGCAACCGAGTGAACGGAAACGTTTTCCATTACGAGCGAAGTAAAGGGTTGGATTAGGAATATTTTCGCGACGAATGTATTCCCAGATATCAAGTTCAGTCCATTCGAGGAGGGGTTGTACGCGGACGTGTCCGCCTTCGGGAGCGGTCGACGCAAATTGTCCCCAGAACTCGGGCGGTTGATCTTTATAATCCCAAACGCCTTCGGCGGAACGAGGGGAGAACCAGCGTTCCTTAGCACGCGTGGGATCTTCGTCCCGACGAATACCGGTCACGAGGGCATCCCATTTAAATTCATCAATCGCCGCTTTGAGCGGAACGGTCTTCAGTTCGTGAGTGACCGTAACGGGATCATGCGTGGCGTAACCAATCCCGCGACGAATCGCGTCTTCGTTAATCCGGACGATTAAATCAACCCCGTGAATCTCTTTGGCTTTTTCGCGAAACTCATACATTTCGGGAAACTCGTAAGTGGTATCGATGTGTAAGAGAGGAAAAGGAATTTTTCCGCAGAAAGCTTTGCGGGCTAACCAAATCAGCACATTGGAGTCTTTGCCCATGGACCAAGGCATACAGACCGAGCGGAAATTGGCGAAGGCTTCACGGAAGATGTGAATGGAGGTTTGCTCCAGTCGCGTGAGGTGATCGTTTTGAGCGTTACGTGACATGATTAATTATTTTTTAATATTTTTAGTGTGAATTCCGCATTCTTTTTTCTCGAAGCCAGGCCAGCGCCCGCCGCGTTCATCGCCAGAATTTGAAATTTGGGTGCACGGCCAGCAACCGATGGAGCGATAGCCGCGATCGTGTAAGACGTTGTGCGGTAATTGATGTTCCTTAAGGTAGGCCCAGACCTGTTCGCGACTCCAGTCCACGAGAGGATTGAGTTTCCAGACGTCGGAGCCATCGGGTCGAGAGGCAATACTGAGTAACGGAGTGGAGGCGCGTTCGCTGCTTTGGTCGCGACGCATTCCGGTAATCCACAAATCTAGATCATATAATTTTTTACCGAG
>SIAU01000037.1 GCA_009691685.1 Opitutales bacterium | reverse complement strand
CTCTTGGATCGCTGTCGGGAACACCAAGTGGACCGTCGGATGAAATGCGGAGTGAAACAGATTGTGGTTCGTGGCTCCCGCGCCACCGCTTTGATTCTTGATGATGGCACTGAAGTTACCACGAACAAAATTTATTCATCCGCAGGGGCGGTTGAAACGCAGCGCTTAAGATCCGATTGTTCCCCGCAAGTGGCGCAAGGCGAGATTGGTCGATTGGGCTATCTCGAAACTATTTCCACGTATCAGCCAGAAGAGTTTTCTCAATTTAATTGGAAAGAGACGATTATCTTTTTCTGTGACGAAGAGCGTTTTAATTATCAATCACCCAAGGGTTTAGTCGATCCGAAGTCGGGTGTTATCTGCATTCCCAATAATTATAATTATGGCAGTGAGAGAAGTTTAGATGAAGGGTGGCTACGAGTTACAGCGCTGGCCAATCATGATGGATGGTGTCGTTTGCCCGAAGAGGAATATTTGGCCCAAAAAACCGAATGGTTGAATCAGCTCAATCGCGTCGCTCGTAATCATCTTCCGTCGATATCAGATGCCGTGCATGATACGGCGCTGACTTCGAGTGATGTGTTTACACCGCGTACGGTGCGCAAGTTTACGGGTCACCTCAACGGAGCTATTTATGGATCGCCGGTTAAACGTCGCGATGGGCGGACGGATTTAGAAAACCTTTTTATCATTGGAACGGACCAAGGTTTTCTTGGCGTGACGGGAGCCATGCTTTCGGGTATTTCCATGGCTAATTTACACGGACTCAAAGAATAATTTATGCAAACTCCCGCCCCCGCAACGCCCCGTACTCTTCGGCAGGACCTCTTACAACCCGTTGTCGTGGTCGGTGCGCTGGGTTACTTTGTCGATATTTACGATCTCACGCTTTGCATGGCGGTCAAGAATGCCAGCTTGGATACTTTTAATATTAAAGGTGAAATTGTGTGGTACGCCGATCCGATGAATTGGCAGATGTTGGGTATGTTGATTGGGGGGTTATTTTTTGGAATTCTCGCCGATCGCGTGGGGCGCCTGGCGACCCTCTTCGGCTCAATCTTGCTTTATTCCCTCGCGAATATTGCCAATGGCTTTGCTACGAACATCGAGATTTATTCAGCGTGTCGTTTTTTCGCGGGCATTGGCTTAGCGGGCGAACTGGGCGGCTGTATCGCTCTGGTCTCCGAAGTACTTTCGAAAGAACGGCGTGGTTATGGTACGGCACTCATTGCCGCCGTCGGTGTTTCGGGTGCGGTGGTGGCGGGAGTCGTTGCTGAATTAGTCTCATGGCAGACCAATTATTTTATCGGAGGTGGCTTGGGACTCTGTCTTTTATTTACGCGAATGTCGGTTGCGGAGTCGGGTATGTTTCACCGAGCTAAAAGTTCGGACGGTCCAGGGGTCGTGGCGCGCGGTAATTTCTTTGCGTTGTTTACTAATAAGATACGTTTCGAGCGTTACATTCGCTGTATTGCGATTGGGTTGCCGACTTGGTATATGATTGGAATTTTGGTTCAGAAATCCGAAAGGGTCTTTGCTCCAGAATTTGAAATTAAAGATGTGCTCACTAATCGGGCAATCGCTTTATTTTATTTAGGTTTAACGTTTGGTGATTTAGCCAGTGGCTTGGCCAGTCAGTGGCTAGGTTCGCGCAAGAAAATCGTCACGAGTTTCTTAATCTTTAGCGCCGGCTGTGTCGTGACGTTCCTTTACTTTTCACGTGGTTGGACGGCTACGCAGTTTTACACCTTGGTCTTCATTATGGGTTTAAGCATGGGTTATTGGGCTATTTTTATCACGATTGCGGCGGAACAGTTTGGTACCAATTTGCGTGCGACCGTGGCAACCACAGTGCCGAATTTTGTTCGTGGCTCGCTCGTGATCATGTCATTCACTTTCGGCACGCTCACCTCGTATCAAGTTTCCAGTCAATTAGCCGCTGCGCTCTTAGGCTTATTCTGCTTCGGTCTCGCCTTCTTAGCGGTGAATGGAATGGAAGAGACTTACGGAAAAGATTTAGATTATCAGGAACGAGACTAAAATTATTTAGTAGTTTCTGCTTTATCTTTCACACATCTAAAGCCTACGTGATTCGTTGAGCTGATCGAATCAATGCCTGAGCGAGAAGCTGGTCGGTAGCGGAAGCAGTATCCATCGTCGCAGAGCCAGGAACCGCCCCGCATGACGCGTTCCGTAAATCCTGTGCCCTTTGGGTCATAGGTTCCGGCGGCTGGCCCGAGCGGATTATCTTTAGGTGAAATATCGTAAAACTTTGGACTGTACCAATCTTCACACAGTTCCCAGGCATTGCCTGACATCTCATAGAGGCCGTATCCATTGGGCGGGAAAGATTTCACCGGCGCGATAGAGGTAAAGCCATCTTCGCCATTATCCTTTCCTGGAAATTGTCCCTGCCAGTAGTTGGCCATGAATTTTCCATCAGGTTTTTCTTCATCACCCCAGACAAATTTTTTATTTTGTAATCCACCCCGCGCGGCAAATTCCCATTCGGCCTCAGTTGGTAATCTTTTGCCTGCCCAAGCTGCGTAAGCTTGTGCGTCTTTCCAGGTGATGCAGATTACTGGATAATTCATTTTATCTTTAATATCCGAAGCGGGGCCTTGCGGGTGGCGCCAAGTAGCTCCCGCCGTAAATTTCCACCACGGGGTGGGTCCTTCGGGTCCACACTGAAGAGGGTTCACGCCTGGTGTTAATTGAAAAATAAGGGATCCGCCCTTTAAGGCTTCGGCAGGTGCATTGGGATAGTCTTTAGCGCTAAAATCTTTTTCTGCATCAGTCACATAGCCGGTGGCTTCGACGAATTGAGAAAACTGCGCGTTGGTAACTTCGGTCGTATCCATCCAGAAGCCTTTGAGAGTGACCACGTGGGCAGGGCTTTCTTCGGAGTGTTTTTCACCGGCGTTTAAAGTGCCCATTTCGAATTCTCCGCCCGGTATCCAAACCATATCTCCGAGAGGGGCTTGCTTTGTCTTATTCGACCAAAGCCACAGACCTGCGAGTGAAGCCAGAAATAAAGTCATCATGATCAGGATGAGATTCTGGCTTTGTTTAATGGACTCAGGTTTTTCCATGGTGGGTTATTAAGTTAATCACCGAAAAGGGGCGAGAGTTTCTTTTTTAATATGAATTTTCCGATATCGTCTCGCCCCACGAGGTTTATTGGTGCTAATTTAAGAAGATGAGTTCGACCCAAGAGGAAGTCTTACAAATTTTCAGAGATTCACGTGCCTTACTTAATGGTCACTTTGTTCTTCGTTCCGGATTGCACAGCGGACATTTTTTCCAGTGTGCGCAGGTTTGTCAGTACATGGACAAGGTCACTCGCTTGATTGAACTTTTACGTCCTAAATTAAAAGACCATCCCTGTGATGTGGTCTTGGCTCCCGCGATGGGCGGACTCGTCGTCGGACAAGAACTTGCTCGCCAATTAGGGGTGCGCTTTATTTTTGTCGAAAAAGAAAACGATAAGTTAGTTTTGCGTCGCAATTTTTCCTTTAAAAGAGGGGAGAGGGTATTGATTGCTGAAGATGTGGTGACGCGAGGTGGACGTGTCCAAGAGTGTTTGGAAATTATCCAACAACATGAAGCTGTACCAGTGGCAGTAACCTGTTTGGTGGATCGATCGGGTGGACAGACTAAATTTGTCGCTCCGTTTATCTCCTTATTGGAATTAACTTTCCCGACCTATCCGGCCGACCAATTGCCGCCCGAATTGGCCAAGATTCCTGCGACAAAGCCCGGCTCGTAAAAATCTCCCCAGAAAAAGGGTAAATATAGGAAAATTTAGATTTTTCTGCCTTGTGCCTTGCACCCGTGGGTTCCGTTCCCTAGCCAAAGGGGTATATTTCTATGGACCGTAAAAACTTATTTCTAGGTGTCGGATGTATTGCCGCCGCGATGTTTATTTTCGCTGTTTCAAAACCCAATGACCCTGCTCCCGCTTCAACGCCAGCTAAGCAAGTTGCGCCGACAGTCGCCGCTGCTATCTCCGCTCCCTCGAGTGTGAGCGCATCTGCGATATCCGTTGCGGATGCCCAGAAGACGGTAATCAATAACGGATATCTGAAGGTTACTTTTACTTCACGCGGTGGTGCGATTGAAAATGCGGAACTTCTGAAACAGCCCGCTGATCTTTCTAAAAAAGAAAATATTTTATTTAACGCCGGCAATGAAGATTCGGCGATGACGCTGGGCGTAACGAATCGTGCGACCAATCGCGTTGAGCCTGTTTATTCTGAATTTAAATTAGTATCGAGCAGCGCTACTTCCGTAGTCTACCAAGGCAAGTTGGAGGACGGTACGAAGGTCACCCGCACTTATACTTTACCCGCAGCTGAAAACTCAGGCGTAGAACCTTATTCTATTCGTTTCCAAACGAAGGTAGAAGCCTCGGGTGCGGTACCAACACGTGTATGGCACTCTACCGGAACTTGGCACCACACCCAGGGGGATGTTGCGTATCAATTTATGTCGGTGTTGGCTGATAATGGTGAAGACTTAACCCACGTGGGCACTGATGTATTCCGTGACTCCAGTGGTTTTTTGGGTCTCGGTGCACACCGCGCCGTATTAGAGCAACCTGCCTTGGCTGCAGGTAAGCCCTTTAATTGGGTTTCTTCCGGCAATCAGTTTTTTGCATCGATTATCAGAGTAGAGCCTAATTTCCGTGGTAATCGATCCGAGTTTGTCGCTCGTCCAGTAAAATTTGATGGTCAAGAAGTAGGCATTCAAGCTTTCGCCTATTGGGAAGGCGTTCCCGCCGCTGACTTGAGCGTGACTACGGAAGGCGATTTCTTTGTGGGCCCTAAAGAATATGCACGCTTAGCCGCATTGCCTGATGACCAAGCTTCTGTCTTACAGTTCTCCAAAATTCTTGGATTCATTTCTTTCGGTGCAATTTGTAAACTGCTCCTCGCTTGTTTAGGTGGCATCCACTCTTTGCTCACTTGGACCGGTGGCTGGTCTTGGGGTTGGGCCATTGTCATACTCACGGTGATTATTAAACTGGTTACTTGGCCGCTGACTGCCGCTCAACAGCGCACCGCACAAAAGATGACGCAGTTCAAGGGTCCGATGGAAGAGATTCGCGAAAAATATAAAAACGATTCCGAGAAGTTGAACAAAGAAATGATGAAGCTCTACACCGAGCATAAAATTAATCCTTTCGCCGGATGTTTACCCATCTTGATCCAGATTCCAGTTTTCTTCGGACTCTATACAGCGTTCCAAACCACTGTGGAATTACGCTTAGAACCTTTCCTTTGGATTCACGATCTTTCTACCCCGGATACACTTTTCCACATCGGCAGTTTCGGCTTTAATTTACTGCCTATTCTGATGGGTGTGACCATGTGGTTGTCGATGCGGATGACGCCGACTCCTTCGGTCGACAATACCCAGAAAACCATCATGTACACGATGGCCCTGTTATTCCCCGTCATCTGTTATTCCCTGCCTGCCGCTTTATCACTCTACATGACCTTACAAAATTTATTGGTCATGTTGCAGATGGGAATGAGTAAAACGCCGGATGCCATCGTGGAAGTTGTCTCTCCCAAGAAAAAGAAAGCTAAAAATTAATTTTTTATGTCTGGTCATAGTAAGTGGCATACAACGAAACGGCACAAAGCCGTGATTGATGCGAAACGCGGAAAAGTTTTTTCCGTGTTGGCGAAAGAAATTACTTTAGCAGCTCGCTCGGGCGGAGGTAATGCGGAAACCAATGTGCGTCTGCGCACCTTAATGGATAAGGCACGGGCATCGAATATGCCCACCGATAATATTAAGCGGGCGATTCAAAAAGGCACCGGGGAAATTCCCGGCGTTGTTTACGATGAAATCACTTATGAAGGTTATGCGCCGGGTGGCGTGGGTCTGATTGTGGAAGTGACGACCGATAATAAAAATCGAGCCGCCGCAGAGGTCCGCCAGGCCTTCAATGATAATAGCGGAAATATGGCCCAAACAGGCGCGGTTTCGCATAGTTTCCAACGCAAGGGACAATTTTTAATTGGGGCGAATCAGACCACCGAAGATCAATTGATGGAAATCGCTTTAGAGGCTGGGGCGGACGATATTATCAACCACGGCGATCACTTCGAAGTCCTTTGCCCAGTCTCCGCTTATGATAGCATGTCGAAGACTTTGCAGGAAAAAGCCATGAAGCCCGAATCGAGTGAAATTGCTTATATTACTAATATTCCGGTGTCTGTAACGGATGCAGAAATCGCCAAGAAAGTTTTAGAGCTCATTGAGACTTTAGAGGCGTTGGATGACGTGAAGGCCGTGCACGGGAATCACGAAATCGACCCTAAGTTTTTAGGTTAAAAGGTTTTGGGCTTTTCTAAGACAAGCTATTGCTTACGCTGACGAGCGTGGCTTCATCTTCGCATCGAGATTCATCCGGGGTACGAACCGCCGCTCGAGCGATCATTGTGCGTAATGATGAGTTATTAGTCGTTCGGATAAAAAGTGATGAAGGAGAATTTTTAGTTTTACCAGGGGGCGGACAAAATCACGGAGAAACTTTACGGTCTACGGTCGTGCGCGAGGTGCACGAAGAACTTGGATTGAACGTGATTGTCGAAGAACTTGCCTACGTGAGAGAGTACGTTGGGAAAAATCATTCTATGCATCGCATTCACGGACACTTCCATCAGGTGGAGGCGGTGTTTTATTGTACGTGTGATGACTTTGCCTCGATTGGTGCGGGCAAAGAACAGGATCGTCGGCAGGTTGGTTTCCTTTGGATACCTTTGAGTAAAATAGACCAGCACCCCATTTCTCCTCCCGGTTTGAGCAAAATAATCACACTGAAAACAGCGGGTGGGTCGGCTCGATATTTGGGGGATGTGCATTGAAGGCTTGCCAGCGAGCGATTGCCTATCTTTGTTACCTTTTCTAAGTTTTGGGGGTATAGCTCAGTTGGTTAGAGCGCCTGATTGACATTCAGGAGGTCGGCGGTTCAAGTCCGCCTACTCCCACCACTTAAAGTTGAGGGGACATGTGGGCAAGGTGACACGGGGACAAGGGGAAATCCAAAGATACAAGCACGCGATGTGGTTGTGCTCCTGCCAACACATATACAGGGGACAAGTTGGCAAGTGGGCACGGTGACAAGGGGAGAGGCATGAGGATTTGGGGATTTTAGTTAAAACCTCTTCTTTTTTCTCGCACTAATACCCCTGTTATCCCTACCCCTATAGGTGATTAATTTCCTTCCATGAACAGCACCTCCATCACCCATGTTAAAGCCCGTGAGATTTTAGACTCTCGGGGTAATCCTACCATCGAAGTCGATGTGCACCTCGCTTGTGGTGCGGTCGGTCGTGCCGCGGTACCTTCGGGTGCATCGACCGGTACTTACGAAGCCCACGAACTCCGTGATGCCGATGTAAGCGCTAAACAATTCCCTAAAGGCGTTGATCCTAAAAAGCGCTACAATGGTAAAGGCGTCTTGAAGGCTGTTGCGAACGTGAACGAAGAAATCGCTCCGATGATTGTCGGACAAGATTCCCAAGACCAAGTTGGTATCGACCGCGCAATGATTGATCTCGATGGTACGAAGAACAAAAAGAAATTAGGTGCGAACGCAATCCTCGGGGTATCGATGGCGATTGCTCACGCTTCAGCGAAAGCCCTCGGTCAGCCTCTCTACCGTTACATCGGTGGACCTAACGCTAAAGTTTTACCGATTCCACTCATGAACATCATGAATGGCGGTGCTCACTCCGACGCGCCCGTCGACATCCAAGAATTCATGATCGTGCCCAAAGGTGCTAAATCTTTCAGCGAAGCACTCCGCATGGGTACCGAAATCTTCCACGCCCTGAAGAAAGTTTTAAAAGCTCAAGGCCTCTCCACTTCGGTCGGTGATGAAGGTGGTTTCGCTCCTAAAGTAGCTTCCAACGAAGCTGCGCTCGAAGCGATTGCTGCTGCGGTAAAAGCTGCTGGTTATAAATTAGGTTCGGAAGTTTTCCTCGCGCTCGACGTCGCTGCTTCTGAATTTTTCGACGAAAAAACCGGTAAATACACCTTCCACAAGTCTGACAAATCTCAGCGTAACTCGGAGCAGATGATTAAGTTCTATCAAGACCTCCAAAAGCGTTATCCGATTGTTTCCATCGAAGACGGTTTCTCGGAAGCCGATTGGACTGGTTGGAAGAAAGCCACCGATGCGATGGGTGCGAATACACAATTAGTCGGTGATGACTTATTCGTAACTAATACCGAATTCCTTTCACGTGGTATCAAGACTAAGACTGCTAACTCGATTCTCGTGAAGGTGAACCAAATCGGTTCACTTACCGAGACCTTCGACGCTGTAGCGATGGCACAACGCGCTGGTTATTCCGCCATCATCTCACACCGTTCGGGCGAAACCGAAGATGCGACGATTGCAGACATCGCTGTCGGCTTGAACGCTGGTCAAATCAAGACGGGTTCACTTTGCCGTTCGGATCGTGTTGCTAAATACAACCAACTCCTCCGCATCGAGGAAGAACTCGGTCAGCACGCCCAATACGCAGGTACAACTTGTTCTTGGTAATTATTTACTAAGTTAAAACTGAGACGGCTGTTTTCGAAAGGAAGCAGCCGTTTTTTATTCTGCAGTACCCAGCCAGCCTTCAGCGGATCGGCGCGAGGGATGCGTTTCGCCATTCACGACGGCAAAGCCTGTTTTCCAAGGGGTGCAACCGGTGGCAATGACGGCCGCTGATAATTCACCACCTTTAGTCCACGTATCTAATGCTTTATTATAGATATGAATTTCTTTGGAGAATCCGGGATGTTTCGCCGCTTCGATTTTTCCAGAAAGTTTTCCGTCATCACCACCGAGTAAATAAATTTCATCTCCAATCACCGGGCAGGGTGTCGGTGCTGCCGCTAAGGCAGTCGGTAATGATTCACATTTTCTCCAAGTTTTACCGAGCGTGAAGGCGTAGCAGTCGGATAAATATTCACGGACTAGACCTTTTGGTCCGTTGTTTAAAGTGAAGCCACCGAATAAAAAGAAAGTATCTTTAATGCCGGCAGCTTGGGCGAGCATGCGACCCGAACCACCCCAGAGTGGAAGTTCTTTCCATCCGCCGGTGAGATTGGCGAGATCGAGTGCGTAGGCCGCCGAAGAGGCAGCGGTGGCATCGGGTTTTTCGGTGCCGCCGGCGATGATTACTTTACTTCCGCAGAGTGCGCCCGCGGAGTAAGCGAGCGGACGCGGCAGAAAAGGGTAAGGCTTTGTGATTAATTCTCCGTCTTCAATCGAGAGAAGATAGCAGTCGGGAAAATGTTTTTCTGAATTGGCACCACCGATAATGAGCAAACCTTCGCGAATGGAAATGGCAGTGCCGTAACCGATGGTACGGGGCAATTTGCCGATGGCTTCCCATTTACGACTGCGTGGACCGAGTGCATAAACCGTGTCGTGCCACATTTTTACTCCGCCTTCCCAGGCTGGCTTTTGTGGAAAGTTTGCGCCACCTGCCAAGAGAAGTGATTTTCCGGCCGTTCCTAAATAAGCCCCACCGACGCCTGGCGCATTGGGGGTTTCGGGTAAAGGTGACCACTGCATGCGACAAGGCAAAGGCTAAGCCCATGAACTGTCCAGAGATTAGGGTCTACACGCAAAGAATAGAGGGTTTTAAATAAATCAGACAAAACAAGGTGATGAAGTGAATGAGATATGTTTGACAGTAAGCCCCCCTTATTGCCTTCATTCAGGTCCTTCGCATTGCCTGGTAGCTCAGCGGTAGAGCAGGTGACTGTTAATCACTTGGTCGTAGGTTCGATCCCTACCCAGGCAGCCAGCGAAGGGTTTTTTAAAAAATCTAAACCCTCAAAAAAGGGGTTTAGTGCACCTTGTCCTTGACCCCATCAAAGGTTGAGTGAGGATGCATTCACTATGGGTCAGCAATCCAACAAAGTTATCAAACGTCGTCGTCGCCTCGCCTACCTTGAGCGCCAAAAAGACCGTATCAAGCAGGCCCGTGCCGCTGCGAGTAAGAAGAAGTCCAAGAAGTGAACTGTCGGGGTATCACAACTTCTATCAGGGCTGTGCTTTGCGCACTAGCACTCGTGGCTTGTGACTCACCCCCGCCCAATTGCGTAGAGGTGCCAGGCATCTCCTACGTACACACCCGCCGTCGCTCTCAAGATGACGTTTCTCGTGCGTCTGAACTTTTTTCAACGAAAGAAGACCACGGACAGGATATTGTTTTCCGCACCGTGGAAAATGTCCGCGCTGGATATTATTTTTATATTAAGCTCGATGTGGATCCGCCCCGCGACGGTCGCCTCGTTTTAGAAATTGTGCGTACCGAAGAATCGGCCCCCGAACGCTATGATTTTTCTCTTAAATTACTCCCGAAGTTTCCGTTCGGTGAGTTAGTGGTTGGTCTCACCGGTAAAGACGCCGGCTTGGGTCGCTGGACTCCGATTGCATGGCGCCTAAGCGTGTTGGATGGCCAAGGCAAAGTGCTGGCCTCCGAACATAGTTTCCTTTGGGGAACGCGTATCGATTTAGAAACCAAGTAATTTTTATGACTGCCTTGGCGTGGACAGAGTGGCGGACTCTTCCCCTCACTCAACTCATCGCTAAAACAACCTTAGCCGAACAGTTGGATGGCGGACAGTCTTTTCGTTGGGAAAAAAATACTACCGAGGAATGGATCGGTCCATTAGAAAAATCGGTAGTGAGTATCCGACATCACAAAAATAGTTTAGAGTGGAAATCTTGTACTTCAGCGCCGTGCTCCGAGGATTTTCTCTTACGTTATTTCGATGCCCAAGGTCACCAGGCAATGCTCATCGACCATCTGCCTTGGCGTTCGGACCCCGTACTCGATCGCACCCTCCAAAATTTTCCTGGCTTAAGAATTTTAAAACACGACCCCCATGAGACTTTAATCGGATTTTTATGTAGTTCGAATAAGCGCATTTTACAGATTAGGAAAATGGTCGCCAGTTTAGCCAATCAACTGGGCGAACCGATCGCGGGTTCCTTTAATCAGCTTCCCAGTTGGTCAGTTTTAGCTCGAGCCACGGATGCCGAATTAAAAGCCTGTGCGCTGGGCTATCGGGCAAACTTCATTCGCAACACAGCCCGGGTTTTGGAATCACAACCGCAGTGGGTCGAAGAATTTCAAAAACTTTCGACGCCAGACCTAATTGAAAAGTTACAAACTCTACCAGGAGTGGGCCCCAAAGTCGCAGCCTGCGTAGCGTTGTTTGGCTTTCAGAGACTAGAATCTTTTCCAGTGGATACATGGATTGTGCAGGCTTTATCCTCTGCTTACGGATTGAATTATAAACGCCCTGTAGATTTCGAAACCTTTGGGCGCATTCACTTCGGTTCAGCCGCCGGGTTGGCTCAACAATACTTATTTGCGTCAGCGCGTGCGGGTCAGCTGTTGCCGAGTGCCTGATTATTTATTTCCAATCAGCTTAATTAACGCGTCCGTAGAAATACTCCCGGGTGGACATTTTTGGATGACTCGCCCGGCCTCTAAAACTAAAATTTCTTTGCAGGATTGAGCGAGGGGCAGGTCATGCGTCGTACATAAAACCGCCGCTCCCGCCTCGGTAAATTCCTTGATGGCCAAGGCAACCACGTGAGCGCGGTCATGATCCAGGGCGGTGGTAGGTTCATCCAATAATAATATTTTTTGTAAAGGATTACCCAGCACGCTGAAGGCTAAGCTCAGATGAATAGATTTTCTCTCTCCGCCCGAAAGTTGGGATAACGGTGCACCGTGTTTTTCATTAAGCTTAAAGCGATTAATCCAGTGTTTAAATAAATCAGGATGCGTGGAGAGCTCACCGAAATCACTTACGGAAAAATCCCAGGCACAGGTGGGATTTTGTGGTAAGTAAGACAAAAATTCGGAAAGGACGATGGGCGAAATCTTTAAAGTTTTTTTTCCTCGAATACTGAGGTCGCCACGGGCGTGAGGAATTAAACCCGCCAAGGATCTGAGCAGGGTGGTTTTTCCAGCACCATTCGGACCGACAATCGCAAGACTCTGTCCGCTTGAAATTTGTAAATTAATTCCATTTAAA
>SIAU01000036.1 GCA_009691685.1 Opitutales bacterium | reverse complement strand
ACAATCGCCGATTAACGTATGGATTTCGGGAACTTGATTTTGTACTTCGGGAACGCTGCTTGCGCTGTAGTCCTTCAACCAATCTTGGCAGATTTTTTGACACTCCGCGATTTCCGGTGGATTGAGTCCGTACTTGATAATTGCTTGGCGGTAGCGAACGTCGGGCAAGAACGCACCTTTGGGATATTGTTTCTGATAATCATCAAACCCTAGTTTGGTCTCTTTGTATTTACCTTGGTAGAACCAGCAAAGAGCTCGCATGTAGGTGACTTGTTCCTTGCCGAGTGACTTCGGATAGTTACGCGCGAATTCATCCAGGGCGACTTGTGCCTTTTCCCAGTCGACCTGTGCAAAATGCGATGAAGCGATGCGGAAATCGAGTTCCTCCATCGTGAAAGGGTCCATCTTCTTAACATTCTGCTTCGCCCACTTATAATGTTCGATGGCTTCAGGGTATTCTTCGCGGTCTTGGGAAATGGATCCAAGAATCACGGCGACTTCGGAAACTTGTTCGGCTTCAGGGAATTTTTGTAAGAACTCTTTGCACTTCGCTTGGGCTTCGGTGTTTCGTCCGATTTCACGAAGGGCCAAAATATAATAGTAATAAGCCCCAGTTACTTTGGTGAAGTTAGGAGAGTTATCAAAAATATCACGGAAACCGACGAAGGCTTCCCAGGGTAATTTTAATTCTAATAAGCAAAGTCCGATCCGATAGGCGATGAGGGCGTCGTAATCTTTATTCTTGGAAAATTCGCTGTCGATTTTCTGGAACTGGGTGAGCTCAGCTTTCACAGTCTCAATCTTCGCTTTGGTTTCATCACTTACGGTGCTAGTCACCCGCAGCAGGTTATCCAGTTCGTTTTGTTTTTGCTCCAGCGCCTTAGTAATCGAGCGAGTAATATTATTTCGACGTAGGACGCCTTGATAGCTGGCTAGGGCCTGACGATACAGCTCGAGTTTAGTTTTTTCGTCGGTGCTGGCTTCGGCACTCGCGAAACGAGCATCACCGATTTCAATCCGTTGGAAGTTGGCTCTAACGATTTCGGCGGGTGAACCTGATCCTTTGGAATCAATCTCGGCTTTTAATTGTTCAGCTTCTTTAACGAGGCCGAGTTTGGTGTAAACTTCGACGAGTTGGTTGCCGGCTTCACGCGCTTCAGGTGTACCCAAGCCACCTGCGATGGCTTTCTTAAGAAGTTCTAAAGCTTGGCCGTAAGCTTTTCTCTTTTCCGCATCGGTGCCACTCTTGGCTTGTTCGATGATGATGCGACCCGAGAGAGCGTAGGCACTCACCCGGTCTTGGGGCTGCACGAGCGGGCTGGTGCGTAGTTCACTTAAAAGTTTTAAGGCCTCTTCCCACTTGGACTGCCCGCCATATACTTCAACTAAGGTTAAACGAACGACGCCGATTTTATTATCATTAATATCAAAAAAATCTTCCGTGCCCTTGGGAAACTTATTTAGGAATAAATTAATTGCCTGCTCGGCTCTCGCCCAATCTTTTTTTAGGTAGTAGCAGGAGGCACGTTTGAATTGCACGACCGCTGCCAATTTGGTTTCCAGTTTGGGTGCCTTCTTTTCAAGTTCATCTAAACTCTTCAGCGCTTCATCATACTTTTTCTGATCCATCGCCAACATGGCTTTGGTGAAAAGAATAGTGAGGGGGTCTTCCGCTGGTTTCGCCGCTACCGCTTTATTTTGAGCCAGGCAAAGCGTGGAGCCGAAGGTTCCGGTGAATAGGGCAACGAGGGTCGCAATTACTAAAAATCGAAAGGATCGTGGAGCCAATAAAGCCATCGGGGTGAGGAGTTGGGGAACTCTCGGAAGTAGGCTGTAAAAGTGCCTTTACGGGGGAATTTTGCCAAGTCTTAACAATGTCCCCATACCTAAACTTATTCGCAGTGATAAATGAGTATTAACCCTAAAATATTACTTAGCGGGTCGTATCGCCGTGCCTAAAATTGTCTCAAAGCCAGGCTCTTGTGACTCTTTGGTGACAATTCTCACTTCGGTCTTAATAAACCCAGATTCTTCGAGCCAATCATGCAGGTCGTTCTCATTAAACCCCAACCAACGGTCGGCGTAGAGTTCGCGTGCTTTCTCGAACTTATGGGCACGTAAATCTAAAATCAGTAAGCGGCCACCCGGTTTAAGAATACGATAGGCTTCAGCCAAAGCTTTTTTCGGATTTTCGGCGTGGTGTAACGCTTGGCTGAGCAGGGCAAGATCCACGCTCTTATCCGGCAGGGGAACTTTTTCGATATCTCCTAAAACATATTCTAGATTTTTGATTTGTTCTTTTTTCGCTAAGCTTCGACCTAATTCCACCATGCGAGATGAGTTATCGATGCAGTAAACAAATTCTGCTTGGCGGGCGAGTAATCGGGAGAGTGTACCATCGCCCGCACCGAGGTCCGCAATTTTAACTTTCGGGGTTAATAAAAATAACATTTGTCCGATGGATTCCCAGGAGCGACCCGGACAATAGTTTTTCCCTAGGCGTTCAGCGACGAGGTTGAAATGTTGTTCCGTTTTACGGCGACGTTTTTCCGCTAAGCGCTTGAGGGCTCGTTGATCGGCTTGGGTTTGCGATTCTTGGGCGGTGGCTTGCTGGGTCGCCTCAATCATTTTCTGAACCCCACTCGGTAAATTATCGGCTAAAACGTAAAAAGAGTTTTTTCCATCACGACGGTCATGGGCTAGTCCGGATTTTTTTAACAGCGCGAGGTGTGTCGAAATGCGTGATTGGCGCATACCGAGTATCTCTTGAAGTTCGCCTACAGAAAGTTCGCCTCGGCTGATGAGGAAAATAATCCGTGCCCGGGTGGGATCAGAAAGAAGGCGGATGGATTCCCAAGGGTCGGGCATGCGGTGAGATTGCAGTAGGTTTGCGTCCGTGTCAAAAGAGGAAGCCCTAGAAAACTAGGGCTTCGTCGCGACCAAAGAATGAACTTCGGCTTATTTTTTATCGGCCCAGCGCGTAATCGAAAGGACTTTCCACTTTTCGGTGCGACCTTTGATATTTGTGGTAAATTCTTCGCCGGTTTTCTTATTCAAGAACTGACGAGCTAAAGGAGTGATGTAGGCCAGAATGTTACGCTCGGGTTCGCCATCCCAAGCACCCAGGATGGTGTAGGTGATTTCAGTCTTATCAGACTCGCGATGTAATTTAACATTGGTGCCAATCGAAACCTTATCCGTCTTGGCGGTAGCGAAATCAAACACTTCAGCCTTCTTGAGCATCGCTTCTAATTCAGCGCGACGTCCCGTTAAGGTGTCGTGATCTTGGCGAGCCATCTTGTATTCAGAGTTTTCGCGTAAGTCACCGTGCTCTTTCGCGATCTGAATCGCTTCTTTCGTGGCGGGAAGTTTGACCTGAACGATATCGATAAGTTCAGCTTCGCGGGCTAATTTACTTTCGTTAGAAACCTTGAGAGTGCTTTCTTCGGTGGTGTTTTCGTCTTGTTGGCTCTTCCAGATTTGTTCGACGCTGGGTTCGATATGGTGGAAGCGGGCCTTAAGTTTGCTCTTGGTGGTCTCGTCGAAACCTTGATTACGTAACATGATACGCACGAGGTCGAAGATGGTTTCGATATCTACTTTATTGCCATGGGGCATCAAGATGTCAGACAAAATATTTTTGTCGTTGATCAACTCGGTGACGAGAGGAATACGCGCTGTTGAATTAGACTCGAGCGCTTCGATGTCGATGCTGCTTAAGATGGCACCGAGCAGATTAGGATTAACCAAGGGGGCAACTATCTCTGCATATTTTTTGGACTCACGATTTTTGATGATCCAAATAATGACTGGTGGGCGGAGGTCGCGTGAATCGAGCCATTCGCTGAAACGTTTAGCAACTTTGTCGGCGAGTTCCGCGTCGCAGAGATAAGAGATGCATTCGGAAACTAATTTAGCGGAACCGGTTTTGGTTCCACCGATATCACGATTGCGGAGTAAATCGAAAGCGCGATCGGCCCAGCGTTCACCACTGTGTGCACGAATTAAATCGAGTAACGCCCGGATTTTTTCGCTCGTGTGAGGGATGTGTAAGGCGATGGTGGCGAGGTCGGAGTCGCTGCTTTCAGCAATGATTTCCGAAGCCGTTGGGCTTTGGGTGTCGACGGTTTCAACCGCAGTGCGGAAGAACTTATCGCGATCCCAAATCGCGCATAAAATCTTAGGTAAATGGGTGCTTCGACGGGAACCGGTGAGACCTTTGAGGGCCTTGCTGAGGTCGCTGGAAACCTTCGCTAAATTAGCTTCATTCGCTGCCGAACGTGTTTCGTTGGTTGGGCTGTCGGCGAGTTCTTCGAGGATAGCAATTTTGCGTTCGAAGATGGGTGACATTTCGTACTGAGCAAAAAGATCTTCACCCACGTCTTTGGGGGCTTCGAGTAAAGCGTAGGCTCCACCTTTGCGTTCAGGAATTAAAATGGCGCGATCTTTGCGAATGGCGGCGCGACCTTTCGTCCACCAATTTTTGAATGCCGTTGCGCGATCTTTACCAGCAGCCAAAGAGGCGAAATAGACGCGATCCAATTGTGCTTCGAGAGCGTAGGAAGAACATTCGCCGGTTGGGTATTCAGCTAAGATGCTTTTGATTAAAGTCGGTACATCGTCGGCGACCAATTTTGCAATTTTTTCTTTGGCGCCGTCCGCGTAGGATTGGGAGAGGATGCTCTCGGGATTTAAAATTTCAATTTTACCGTTGGAGAAAAAGGCCACGTCGATGACGTGTCCTTTTTTGGACTGCTCAGGGAAGTCGATGGTGAAGCGCTTCGTCGCTTCGTCGTAAGAACGAATGATTCCGATACCCCAAGCTTGGTGTAAGCAAAAACCATTTTTACCAGCCGTGACTAGGCTGATGGTTTCTGGGATGAGGTGGTTTTTACCACCGTGTGGGTTAAGGGCCTTGTTACTCATTGCAAATTGTGGTTTTGAGGGTAACAAAACTTACTTGCAAGCCGGAAGGAAGGCCCATCGTCTTTGCCACCTAAATAAGTGCAACTCGTCCTAATCAACCATGGCCTTTAAGCCTCCAAAACCCTCCATTCATGGGGAAACCCCGGACTCCTTGGGGCTTAAGCTCGCTGAAGCCGGTCACCCTAAATACCGGGCTGGGCAGATTTTTGAGTGGATTTATCCCCGCCGTGCCGAATCCGCGGAGATAATGACTAATTTGCCGGCCAATTTGCGGGTTTGGCTGGCCGAAAATTACGATTTTACCTCAACCGAGGTGCTTGGACACAAAACGTCCCAAGATGTGACCCAGAAACTTTTACAAAGACTCCGCGATGGATCTTTAATCGAGACCGTCATCATCCGTGCCCCCATGGAAGGCGTCGGCCAGGATAAATCGCGTCGCACCATTTGTATCTCCACCCAAGTCGGCTGCGCCTACGGCTGTAAATTCTGTGCTTCAGGTCTCGATGGCTGGAAGCGTGACTTGAGTATTGGCGAAATCGTTTCGCAACTTGTGCAAGTTTGTCGCATCGAAGATCAAGCCGATCCTGCTCGCGCCGCCGAAGGTTTAGCTTCGTTCGATAACATTGTGGTCATGGGCATGGGAGAGCCTTTGGCCAATTATGATAATTTGATGTCGGCCCTAAAAATTGTAAACGCCCAATGGGGCTTTGGTTTTGGGGCGCGTCGCGTGACGATTTCAACCTCAGGAGTCGTTCCTAAGATTTTAAAATTAGCGGAAGAAACTTTAGGATTTCGTTTAGCGATTAGTTTACACGGAGCGACCAATGAAGTGCGGGAAAAAATCATGCCCATAAATAAAAAGTACCCGCTGGAAGAATTAATTCCCGCCGCTAAAACTTTTGCCCGTGAACACGGCCGCATGTTGACATTAGAATTTATTCTCATCGAAGAGATTAATGACTCACTCGAACAGGCCCAAAAATTAGCGGTGATTGCCCGAGAACTACACGCCCACGTTAATTTAATTCCTTACAATACGGTGGAGGGACTGGATTGGCGTCGACCTTCCATCACCCGCCAAGATCGCTTCGTTAAAGAACTACGTGCCCTGGGTGTGACCGCGACTTTACGTCGAGAAAAAGGCCATGATATCAATGCCGCCTGTGGCCAGTTAAGACTGCAGAAGGAGAAGAGTTTAGGCGCAGATTCTACGCCGGTCGCGGAAGTTTAAGCGGTTAATCCAGCGATAAAAGCTCGGCGATCAGGTGCTTTGTAAAAAGCGGTACCTGCCACCAAAGTGTCGGCTCCCGCGGCGCGACATTGTAAACCAGTCTCAGTATTAATGCCGCCGTCGACTTCTAAGCGGAAATTTAAACCACGATTTTTTCGTTCGTTACTTAAGAACTTAATGCTTTCAAGTACCGAGGGCATAAAAGACTGTCCGCCAAAACCAGGAAAAACTGTCATGCACAGTACGAGGTCAACCGAATCAAGATAAGGTAAAAGTCTCTTCGGGTCGCAATCGGGATTCATCGCAATACCCACTTGGACCCCCGCGTCTTTAATCGTTTTCAGAGTTTTGGCCACGTCGTGATCTGCTTCAACGTGAACGGTAATCGTTTCCGAACCCGCTTTAATGAAAGGTGCAATGTAACGATCCGGATTTTGTAACATCAGATGCACATCGAAATGCAGTTTGGTCCGCGATCTTAAATCCGCCACCACCTGTGGACCAAAGCTAATGTTCGGCACAAAGTGTCCATCCATAATATCGAGGTGAACCCACTTTAATCCGGCTTCTTCAATCGCTTTAATCCCGAGTGCAAATTCACCGTGATTAGCGGCGAGCAGGGAAGGGGCAATGATGGGCGAGTTCATATTTACCAAGCCGTGGTCGCAGCTTCTCGTATTTGGCTAACGATATCCGTAAATAAACCCGGTGCGATACTGCGCTCTTCCGCGGAGGCATCACTGTTGGGCTGCAAGGTTGAGGAGGCACTGAATTCTCGGTCCTTAAACAAAACTTTAGTTCCGTTGTGGGTGGTTAACGTGCAACGTACGGTGATCGAAATATTAAAGCTACTGTAGGTGTAACTATCGATTGATTTCGTGGTGAGACCTTGGTGAGTGTAGCGAGTGACGACGGTTTCTAATTTCGCCCCACCTGGACCAATTTTAATGCGCGGATCGGCGGTAAAGGATTCAATTAATTTTTGTTCAAGCACAACCTGCGTCCCGATGCGTGAAGTGGTATTTTTGATGGGAGCAATTTCAATCGTCGAGAACGCGGGCTTCGGTCCGCCGAGCTCATAGGATGAGCAGCCAGTTTGGCTGATGGTTAAACTCAGACCCAGAAATAAAAACAGGGTGCGCAAGCTCATGGACGGGAACTTTCGGTTGCCGGGTTAATCGTTTCTTTACGGAAACCCAGTGCATCCAATTCATCGCCCACCGTGACGGGTTTGTTGTCGGTGCGGGCCGTGGGACGTGGATAAGCGCCGAGTAATTTATCCGCAAGGGTCGTGGGCGGACTAGGATTTTTCTCGATTTCCGTGAGTAAATTTTGGGCTTCCACCGCAGCGGCGGATTCTGGCGAAATACTTCGGCAGGCATTGGCCATGAGTTTAGCGGCTTCAGGATTGTTACGGCTGTACCAATAGAATTTTCCAAGATTGAGTCGGGCCCGTGCCGCGCGATCGCGTAAGATTTTAATTTGTTCTGGTGCGATTTTCGCGCGTGGATCGTTGGGATATTGGTCGGCGAGAGTCTTCCAGTGGTCTGCCGAATCGATGGTGCTCGCTTGATCCCAATCGGGACCGAGTGATTCTTCGCTGCGTAGTTTAGCCAGTCTTTCGAGGGCTTCGGGTGCGTATTTCGAAGTAGGATAGTCGCTCACAATACGTTCGAGGGCCTCAAGACTTTCGGCGGTACGACCTTGTTCCGCATTCAGGCGGGCGATGCGAATCAGGGCGATGTCGGCGAGTATTCCATTGGGCGCGACTCTCACGACTTTTTCGTAAACGACGACTGCGTGTAATCGGTCTCTAAACCAAGGAAACCAACCACCCAATTGCGGGCGAGCTCCGTCCGCCAAACGTGAAGCGATGATAAAATCTAAATCGATGGCGTCTTGGAAATTGACGTAGTTAGTGTGACGTTTGAAAAATTCATCCAAGTCTTCGCGCTCGGCTGGCTCAAACTGATTGCGAGCAATATGAATTTTTGCTCTCGCGATTAGGGCAATCGCTTCGCCTTCGTGGCCAAATTGGGTTTCCGCAATTTTATTCCAGAGTGATAAAGCTTTGGAATAATCTTTCGCATCCGTCGCGGCCTGGGCTTCGTTAATTTGATTTAACAACTCAGGTAAGGTGGTCGGCGCGTTGACGACTGAAGTGGTGCCTTCTTTGAGTGTCCAACGAGGTCCGGTGTGAATCAGCTCGGCCTGACACGTGAGTGTGAGGCCGAGAGCGAGGATGCTGAAGAATTTATTTTTTAGGTTCATGCCAACGAAGGAGTGTTGCGCCCCAGGTTAATCCTGAGCCGAAAGCGACGAGCAGGACAAGGTCACCGTGTTTGATTTTGCCTTCCCGCCAAGCCTCTTCGAGGGCGAGGGGAATAGAGGCAGCCGAAGTATTCCCAAATCGGTCTAAATTCGAAGGAAATCGCTCAAGCCCGACATTCAATTGGCCCGCCACTGCTTCGAGAATACGGGCATTCGCCTGGTGGGGGATGAACCAGGCCACTTGATCAGAGGTTACTCCACATTTGTTTAAAACGCGCTGACAGGATTCGGACATCACCCGCACGGCGAGTTTAAAAACTTCTTTGCCATTCATGCGCAGGCAGTGTTCGCGATTTTGAATCGTTTCGGGTGTTGATGGTTTAGCGGATCCGCCCGCCACGCTATGAATGAGCTCAGCGTTGGTTCCATCGGAGCCTAACATATTTCCGAGAATGCCCACATTCGGAGTGTCGGTTAATTCTAAAATAGCGGCTCCCGCTCCATCACCAAAAAGTACGCACGTGGTGCGATCTTGCCAGTCGAGAACTCCCGAAAGTTTTTCTGTTCCTACAACGAGAGCGCGTCGGTAATTTCCCGAACGCAACATATCGGTGCCCACTTGAAGAGCGAAAATAAATCCAGAACAAGCGGCGGAAACATCGAAGGCCGGAATGTCGCGACGGAGTCCGAGTTTAGCTTGAAGAATACAAGCCGTTGAAGGGAAGGGGACGTCGGGCGTCATGGTCGCCACGATCAGAAGGTCGATGTCTTCAGGATTTAGTCCGGCATTTTTAAGGGCTTGGGCGGCCGCTTTTGCTCCCATGTCGGAAGGATTTTCGTTGGGTCCGGCGATACGACGTTCGGCAATCCCTGAGCGTGTTTTAATCCACTCATCGTTCGTATCGACGATCTTCGATAAGTCGTCGTTGGTCAGTTTTCGCTCGGGTGTATGGACACCGAGTGAACGGATGAAGACTGAGGATTGAGCCGGGTTCATCAAGTAGTCGAAGTAAGCCCTCCGCGGGGAAGAAGGGAACACTAAAACCTCATTCTTCTTCTGGAGTCGAAGAAATTACGGCATTTGCTTCCGCTAAAGCGACTAACATTCGGCGGTTGGCATCATGCCCCACGGCTTCGAGGCCTAGGCGAATAGCACTGGCGATACTTTGACGATTGCTCGAACCGTGAGCTTTCATGACTAAACTTGAGAGTCCTAATAAAGGAGCTCCGCCGTATTTTTCAGGCTTAAGTTTTCCTTTAAGTTCACGCAAGAGAGGGAACATGGCGATACCGCCTGCGAGGTAGACGGGATTACTCTTCACTTTTTTGCCGACCATATCTCTCACCATGTAAACCAGACCTTCCAGAGTTTTTAAAATAACATTTCCGGTGAAACCATCGGTGACCACGACATCACAAGCGTCGCCAAATACATCAAACCCTTCCACGGGTCCGATATAATTAATTTTATCGCCCATCGCTTTTAATAAAGTGTGCGTGCGATTAATTCTGGCGCCGCCTTTACCTTCTTCGGTGCCCACGGATAATAAACCCACGCGTGGATGGGTGATGCCTAATGCACTTTGTGCATAGATGGAGCCGAATACGGCGTTATGGACTAAATGTTCAGGTTTGGCTTCAGGATTTGCGCCCACATCAAGCATCACGAAGTGGCCTTCACGACGGGGCATAATAGCGGCGAGGGCAGGACGTTCGGCGCCTTCCATGGGTCGCACTTTAATGGTTCCGGCTGCGACTAGTGCTTTGGTATTACCAGTAGAAATAACGAGATCAGCTTGTCCTGCTTTCAGCATATCTAAAGCAATCAACATGGATGAATCGCGTTTAGATTTAATGACGGTCATCGCTGCATCATCGGGATTCACCACCGTCGCGGCATGTTTAAATTCAATGCGCTTAGATTTAAGAATGCGGTGCTCGGCGGCGAGTTGGCGCAAATTATCTTCGTGACCTACTAAAATAAGTTTATCGTTGGGCCCGACAAAGCCCTCACGCAGTGCAAGGGCTGCACCCGCGACGGCTTCGGAAGGACCTAAATCGCCACCCATACAATCGAGGGCGATTTTTTTCCCAGTGGGCGTGATTTCTTCGCTCATGATTGAACGGGCGTTGCCCGTAAAAATTGCTTAAGCCTCGGTGTCGAGGACTTGACGACCACGGTATTTACCGGTGGTTGGGTCGACACGGTGTGAACGGCGGAGGGCGCCTGATTCAGCATCGCGTACGAGCTTGGGAGCACGGAACTGATTGGCCCCGCGACGAAGGCGACTGCGACGTTTTGACTGTTTGCGTTTCGGATTTGCCATGGTTTTGCTCTGGTTGAGGGTCAGATGTAGAGTCTCCCTGCCCCCACGGTCAAGCCCCCATTCAATGGCTTGCCCTACTAATTTACCTCGATTGGCTAGGGGTATGGCCAAATCGCCCGCCCTTTTCCTCGATCGGGATGGAAATCTCATCGAAGACCACCACCACACCTGCCAAGTTGACCAAGTAATCCTTATTTCTGGGGTGAAACCAGCCCTCGAGGCCTGTTTATCAGCCGGCTATAAGCTTTTTATTCTGACCAACCAAAGTGGAATCAATCGGGGGATTTTCACCTGGGAGCAATACCATGCCTGCAATCAACGCATGCTGGAGCTGCTGGATTTGCCGGCCCCAGGAATTTTAGAAATCAAAGCCGCCCCCGAAAAACCAGATGAGCCGTCTTTGTACCGTAAGCCCAGTCCTCAATTTATTTTAGAAATGATTGAGCAACACGAACTCGATCCCGCACGTTGCTGGATGGTAGGTGATCGCATTACCGATTGGGATGCTGGATTAAATGCCGGAATAAAATCTTGCGCGGTGCGTAGTGGTGCCGGTTGCGTTGAAGATTTTATTTATGCAGAGAAAATGAAATTTACCATTCGCCAAGATTTCCCTGAGTTTGTTCGTCGGGATCTCGGCTTGAATGGGAATAAATAAAAAGGGCGAACTCGAAAGTTCGCCCTTTAAAATCAATGTCTAAACTGAATTAGACCTTAGGAGTTTCAGTAGGGGCAGGTGGGCACTTTTCGCCGTCTTTTTTCTCACAACCACCACAGTGGTTTGAGATTTCGCCTTTCGCGGGTTCAGTGGCAGGAGCAGTGGTTGGCTCGTCTTTTTTATCGCCACACTTGTCGCCATTAAAGATTTGGCTCTTAGGAGCATCATTAGGGCAGCAGGGTGAGTTTTCGTCGCCCTTCTTTTTTTCTGTCTCAGCAGCAAAGCTCGTCACAGAAGTAATCGCCAAGGCGACAGCAGCACAGGTTAATAAACGGAGGAATGAGGATTTCATAGGATAGTATGTAGACTCATAAAAATAAAAGTTTAGCCTACTTTGTCAAATGATGCTCCATATCGCTCTCGTTTAAGAGCTTATTCATCTTAGAGCAGGCATTCAATAAACTGCTACTAGGCAACCAGTTACAACCACTGTTGGTAGAATAGACGTTTTTATTTTTTACGGCACTTACCCCTCTAACTGCGGGCAACTTCGCAAACTCACTCCAATGTTTAGGGGACAGGGTGATCGGTCCATCAACCGGATTATTATTTATCCACAAAATGACGTCGGGGTTAAATTGCGCAATCATTTCCCAGTCACACTTAATCCATGTTGAATCAGGAAACGGCAGCTCGAATCCACTTTTTTCTAATGGCCCAGCGAGATAAGAATTTTTTCCAGCCATCATCCCGTCCCAGAT
>SIAU01000035.1 GCA_009691685.1 Opitutales bacterium | reverse complement strand
AAAGTGGTGGGCCCACCCGGATTTGAACCGGGAACCAAAGAATTATGAGTTCTCTGCTCTAACCATTGAGCTATAGGCCCGTACTGATGGAATAACCTAATGCACCTGTTTTGAAAAGGAAAAGAAATATCTATTGTCCCTGGCCCTTTTTACGGGGTTTTCCTGAATCACTTGGCTTATCTCCACCACCACCACGCTTGGTATTCAAATCATAGGTCTCAGTCGTCTTGCCGTCTTTGCCATTATCAAAATCGATTTTTAAATGGGTGCTGCTGAGAACATAACTCATGGATCTTTTTTCGCCGTTAAGCGTGAAACCGAGTTTGTACTTACCTTCACCTTCAATCGCCCAATCCGTAATCACCGCACTGCGGAGTGGACCGTTGGCCGGACGTGGTGAAGAGGCACGCGGCTGTGGATCGACCTGACCGCTCACCTCCGTCACGGTTCCGTGAAATCCAGTGAAGGTGTAAGGTGACTTCGCTGAGCCGTGATAATGATAACCATACTTAGCATCCTCGTGCCCACCACACTCATCCAATTTCTTTAAGGTCGAACCATCAGGCTCAGTCGCTCCATAAACAGGATAACCATCAAGCGCATAAGCGACTGGATTTCCTTTACCGACGACACTCTGTAAGTGAAGCGGAATAATGTGATAGTGATAATCATCCGCGCGACCGCAGTGACCGCCCCATTTGTCGAGCTCACCAATATCCTGCGCTACTTCACCGCGATTATTTTGCGGATTAAAAATCGCGATTCCATTAGCCGCCAAGGCAATCGCCCCGCGAAGAAATCTTCCTTTAATCAATGTAGGTTTATCCGCCTTCACCGGTTTCAGCGGAATCATCCAAAGGTTCGTGCCAGTGTACGCCTGAGGTAGGGGAACTTGCTGCTGCCAATTCGTAATCCCAATCATCATCGGGTGATCGGGAAAACCATCGGACCCTACTAAAAGATATTTATCGTTAGATGACACTTTAACGCGTGCGGTGGTCTTGAACACGCTCGTCATGAAATCTTTACCGGTGAATGAGGAGGGTGAGGCCGGAGTGGTGGTGCTACTTAAAAGTATCGGACTAATAAACCAGCTCATCGACGCACCCATCTCCGCATGCTTGGAGGGCGCTAGGCCGTGAGCATGTAATCCTGAGACTAGAACAAGAGATAGGCTAAAGGGTAAAAGTCTCATACACTCAGTTTAACACAGTGTTGTGTCATAAAGTTGCAAAATAAGTGACGATGGCTAGTTTGAATTCTAATATTATTAAATAATGCCTTACCCCTACGAAGAAGAATATAAGAGCACGGTTTTTGAATATCAAAATTTTCCGAATGACTGGCCAAAGAGTTTTGCGATTCTTACGGCGTACGCCACCACGGGTGAAACTTGGACGCCTGCACAAAACATCCAGGCGGACCGACAGCTAGAAGCTGAGTTGAAAAAGGGCGGTCATCGCATCCATCGCATATCTGGATACTCCAAGGATCTCGACACACATGAAGAGGGATGGGCGGTGGTGATGGATTTAAGACCCGCGTGGGACTTGGCCGTGAAGTATAAACAACTCGCGTTGTTTTATTATGAGAACGAACAGCTGCTTTTAGTGTACGCGCTTAATTATTCTCGATGCGATGAAGCAGTCGTAAAGGTGCCTCGACCCGTGGCGGCTAAAACTTCACCGTTTTTGGCCCGTAAAGATAAGAAATAATAATTTAAGTGCAGTTTATAATTTTCGATATAAATTAGAATCATGTCGAAACCGTTACCCATTCTTTATGTTAAACCCGGCTGCCCTTGGTGTGTAAAAGCACTCGAGTGGTTTGCCCAACAAGGCGTGAAGGTCGATGTCCGTGATGTCATCGCGAATATGCATGAGATGCGTCAAATGGTCGCGCTCACCGGACAATCCAAATGTCCTTCATTTAAACACGGTGATTTTGTGGTGGCTGACTTCGGCGTGGATGAGTTCATCGCAAAAGCGAAGAAGCGTCCCGATGTCTGCCAAGAATTAGGACTGAAGTTATAAAGATTTATTTTTAAGACTCTTGGGGTCGTAAAATACTTTATCCATGAAAAGACCACGGGCCGGTGCCGTGGGAACTTCAGAGGTAATCGTTTTTTCTTCGCGGTAGGCAAGCAGACGCTCGGGGGTCATCTTACCTTCGCCGACTCGAAGCAGTCCGCCCACCAGTCGACGTACCATCTTGTATAAATAACCATCCGCCTCGGTGACCACGGTGATACGTTTACCTTTAGAAATAATACTGAGACGACGGAGTTCTTTAACGGGTCGCTCAGTTTCCATGCCTTGACTGTGGGTCGCGCCGAACGCACGAAAGTCATGCTTACCCATGAGGAGTTTGGCCGCACGACGCATGGCCTTCACGTCGAGCTTATCCCAATCGCGTCCGAGTGAATAGCGTGCCTTCCAAGGTAAAGAAAAACCTACATTAATTTCATAGCGATAACGCTTACCCTTGGACGAATACCGTGCGTGAAACTTACTATGAACGCGTTGAATCTTGGTGATGAGTATTCCTGCCTGTTCTCCGGTGTTGAGTGCGTCTTGGAGTTTCTTGGGCGAGTGACGCCAGAAAGCGTCGAAGTGAAAAGTCTGACCGACACTATGCACGCCGGCGTCGGTTCTTCCGCTTCCATGAATGACCACGGGCTTTTTAAAGATACGGGACAGACGAGCACGGAGTTCACCTTCGACGGTGTGTGCATTATTTTGAATCTGCCAGCCCATGTAGTCCGATCCATCATAGGCCACGGTCACCAAAAATCTTTCTTCAGTTAAGTCTGTCTTTCCCGTTTTCATAGATTGGTGCTCTGGCCAATTCCCTTACTGTTAAGATAGTCCTGCAGTAAAATCGCTGCCGCACGAGAGTCACGTTCACCCGATTTACGCTGTTGGGTGCGTTCGTGAGCATTTTTTGGTTTCTTGTGATGATTGATACTGTCGGCGGCCTGACTGGTCAGACCCTCATCAATGAGTTCAATCGGAAGGTTGAAACGTTTTTTAAGTTCTTCGGCGAAGTCATCCACCTCGTAACACTTCTTCGTTTTCTCGCCTTCGAGGGAGAGGGGATAGCCGAGGATTAAGTGGGTGACGCGGAGTCGGGTGATTTCGCGCTGTATGTGTTCGAATCGTGCGGCCAGTTCTTCGTCGACTGCGGCGGGAAGTGGAAACGCCATGCCGAGATCGTCCGCATAGCTCAGGCCGATGCGTTTGCTTCCATAGTCGATGCCTAGATAAACATTTCCCACGACCAGACCCTGTAAAGTCTGATGGGGTTTTCAATCTCCACTTTTATAATCTATGCAGGGGTTTGACATAAGGCACCAGATTCGATGAATAGACTAAATGAAAACGGTAGTAACACTCACTGGACATGAGCGCGCCCTCTACGCTCGCCAGATGCGTCTGCCCGAAGTGGGTGAGGGTGGTCAGCTTCATATTAAAAATGCAAAAGTCCTTTTAATCGGTGCGGGTGGTCTGGGGTCGCCTGCTGCCTTATACCTGGTCGCCGCCGGAGTCGGTACCATCGGCATCGCCGATCCTGATAAGGTCGACCTCAGTAATTTACACCGTCAGATCATTCACGGATTCGATACGCTCGGATTACCCAAAACGATTTCCGCCGCCGAATCGCTTAAGGAGATAAATCCTGGCGCCGAAATTATTTTACACCCCGAAGGACTCACTGCCGAAAACGCTCTCGAACTGGTGAGTCGTTATGATGTGGTGGTTGATGGCGCTGATAATTTCGCGACGAGATTTTTGGCAGCCGATGCCTGTGTGTTGGCCAAGAAACCTTTAGTTCACGGAAGTGTATTAAGAGGCGAAGGTCAGGTGGGTACATTTTTACCTCAACAGGGATGTTATCGATGTGTCTATCCCACGATTCCTGATGCTGATTCTGTGCCGACCTGTTCGGAGGCGGGAGTATTGGGCGCGACGTGTGGAGTCATCGGATCGTGGATGGCTGCGGAGACTTTAGCCATTTTACTTAAACAACGTCAGCACTCTCAGATGTTCGTCATCAACGTGGCAGAGGGCCGAAGTCAAAAAATTTCTATCTCACAAGACAGCCATTGTCCGGTTTGTGGTAAGTCGCCCCAGATTTCTGAAATCATAGCGGAAAATTATCAGACTACCCTTTGTGAAACCCCAAATTTAAATATGAAAGTATCGCCTTTAGAAATTTCGGTGACGGAAGCTCATCAACAATTGAGTTCAGTGCAGCCACCGCTGTTGATTGATGTGCGAGAGCCCGACGAGCATGCGTATTGTTGCGTTGCCCTATCCCGCTTAATCCCTTTGGCGGATATCCCGCATCACTTGGCGAGTATTCCCACCGATCATCCCGTGCTGATTATTTGTCACCACGGGGGCCGAAGCATGCGAGCCACGCAGTTTTTACGTTCAAAAGGTTACCCTTTAGTCTCGAATATAAAGGGTGGAATTGAACAGTGGTCCCTCAAGGTCGACACCCAAATCCCTCGCTACTAGGTCAGTCGAGGCTTGCGACACTCAAAATTTTCCTCTTTCTAATCATCCATATGAAACAGTTAACCCTTTCCATCATAGCTTCTCTTTTCCTCGTCGGTTGTGGTCCTTCTAAAATGCCCTCTGACTGGGGCGGTAGCAATTCCGCCTCTAACGCTGGTATGGAAATGCGCGGTTCGGGATTCGGTTCGATGGCTGAAGCGATTCGCAGCGGAAATATTCCCCCTGAAGCGATTTTAACGACCGTCTATTTCGGTTTTGATAAATACACCGTCGATTCCAAAGAGCGTGCGAAGCTCGATGCGATTTCGGGTCAGGCTCGAAATACCAAACTCATCATTGCCGGTTACACCGACCAATTTGGTACCGAAGAATATAACTTAGGTCTCTCCGATCGTCGTGCTCAATCCGTGCGCGAATATTTAGTTAAAGTCGGTAGCACCGAGACGAACATTGAAGTGCTCGCGCTGGGCGAACAAGAATCCGATAAAACTGCTGCTGGTCGTGATTCAGGTTCCAGCGATCGTAAAGCAATTGTCGTAGATGCTAATTACTCTGGTCCCATTCGTTCGGGTGCGTCGAAGCCTGTAGCTCCTGCTGCTGGTTCTGGCTCTGCTCCCGCGCCAGTCAGCGCTCTCTAATTAGGTATCTGGCTAAACAGATAGCTCAAGGTCGCTACGAGTAGAATCGCCGAAGTCCATACGGCGATTTTACGCGTCTTATCCGGTTGGTGAACGGCACCCCATTTTCCAAAACTATAGCATGCGATGGAAACCAGAATTAACCCGATATAGATATCACGAATCCAATTTGTATTAGTCGAAATTCCGTTGAGCACCCAGAGCAAGTAAGCGGCGTAGGCGAAGAGCGGGATGGCTAAAACTTTTTTCAAGGTTTCCATCCACTCGCCTGGCTTGGGGAGGAAGCGGGTTAACTTAGGAAAGACGGATAAAAATAAATAAGGTGAGGCCATGCCGAGACCCATCGCAATGAAGAGCGATATCGTCTCTAAATTACTCCGTTGGGCATCCAGAGCGAATCCGAGGGCGGCACCGAGTCCAGGCGCTGTGCAAGGCGTCGCTACGGCGGTAGCAAGCACGCCAGAGAGGAAGGCGCCCCAAGATCCGGTCGACTGATTAGACTGTGCAACTGTCCCAGCGAAACTGGAACCGATTTCAAAGAGTCCCAAGAAACTCCAACCCATAATGACCATCAATACGGTCGTCGCTAAAACAAAGCTCGCTGACTGCATTTGAAAACCCCAACCGACGGCACTGCCCGTATTTTTTAAAACCAGAATCAGAATAGATAAACCAATAAAGCTGACGACAACTCCGAGGGTATAGAGTAAACCATGGAGGAGAATAGTTTTATTTCTAGCACCGGCATCATTAACAAAGCCGAGAATTTTGATGCCAATCATCGGGAACACACAGGGCATGAGATTAAGAATAAATCCTCCACCCATCGCGAGAAGTAACCAGACCCAGAAGGGGTGGGAGGCATCGCTCGATTTATAGGGCTGATTAAGGACGGCAGCTTCAATGCCGCTGAGCACTTCCATACTGGTTAAAACTTCGGAAAGACTAATGGGTTCTCGTTGATTTTTTAGGATGACATTCAGAGGAATCCCTTCGCGTTTATATTTTTGGAGCTCAGCCGAAATAGCGGAATCTTTCTTCGTCCAATCGGCGCGAAGGAGCACGATGTTATTCTTCTGAAAACTCTGAATGACTTCTTCGTCGTTATATACACGTTTATTGACCTGACAGGTAGCGCACCAACGTGCGGTAAAATCTATGTAGACAATCTTATCTTTATTCAGGGCTTTGGTCTGAGCTTCAATCGACCACGGCTGCCACATGAGCGTGTCGCTGGCCGATGGGGTAGGCTCGCTGGTCGTCATCGGTTCCTCTGCACTGAGTCTTACATTAACTTTGATAAACTTTCCTTGAGGGGTTTCGGCGACGAAACTGAGTGGGCCGGCGGTGAGTGGCTCCGGCGCGTCACGCAGATTAAATTTAATTTGGTTCGGGAGATACAGAGCTGTGGCGACGCCGTAGGCTGAGATAAAGGGACGTTCCGGAAACCATTTTTTGAGATCTAAGTTCTTGGGGGTATCTACATATAATTGATTATTATCAACCCGTCCCACCGTTGAAACCGCGGGATTTAAGTCCGGATAATATTTAGCATCAATTTCCGTAACCTTATTTTTAGCCCCTAAATCCAACGTTAAACTTACCTGTTTTTCCTGGGGAAAGCAGCCGCTCTCATTGCATTCTAACCATTCGGCCAGTCCTTCAAATTTAATTTCACCCGTGGCAGTGGGTGAAATCTTACCTTCGAATATGATGATGGTTTCATCGGAGTAGACGAAATTGATGATGCCTTTCTGGTCGTAAAGGTGCGGACCTGGCCAAAAGGTGTTTCCGAATTTTACACCGGTATTCTCTTTCCAGGTTATCGTGGGCGGGGTCCCTGCATCGCCGACATTCTTCCAGTAAATGTGATAATTAGGTTCACACTTAAATTTTAAGCCCACTCGGATGGGCTGACCTGGTTCAACTTTTGCACTTAAATTAACCAATTCAACTTCGGTATGTGCCGCTGCCCATGTTGCAGGCATCAGTTCTCCCAGTAGCAGGAGACACAGGGCAAGCATTCGCATAACCCAAAACTAAGTTTATTTTAGACTTTGGCAAGGCACGGCTGAATTAAGCCGTGATTAATTGGCAGGGCAATAAGGCCGCATCTTTCATGCCGTGGATAATCTTTTTATCAGCCGGACAGAAAGTGGATAAGATACCGGTGAGCTCAACGGTTTCACCATTCACAAAATAATAAGGGCAGAGACGAACACGTCCTTCGGCGTTAGTTACGGTACCATCTTCATGGTAAACGGGGTGAGAGAGTCGTCTTGGCTTGTGGTATTCCTGCAAGACGTGGAAAGTTTCGTTTTCAGGATCCAAGGCATTCTCAATCGCTTCGAGCCACTGTTCGCGTGATACATCGCTGCCGAGGGTGACACTGCGCGCACCCCAAGCGGTTTCATGGAAGCCACTTGCTTTGATAATAAAGTTCCGGTCGCGCTGTGAGGCTTCGGCGAGTTCAGCCCAGTCGCGTATCGGACGTCCATTAATCTGCGGAGCGTGTAAAACAGCGGTGGGTGGCAGTTCTGTGCGTTCCATGATCCAAGTTTTGGGAACAATTTTATACAGAGCTTCGTAATGATCTTCAGGGAGATTTTCTTTCCAGAACTCCGAGAGAATAGGGTGGTGCAGAAGGGCTAGACCGAGCTTCTCTTCTTGAAATGCTTTCATCGGCGGAGTCAGCACGACTTTTCCTGCCTCAATACCATTAAATAATCCGTCGGCACCTTTGACATTAGCCAAGTCAAACAACTCAAAGAACCGATAAATCAGATCCACTTTTCTCGGGGCACCATCGACCGGGATATACGATTCATCACTCATCTGCATGATTTGTGAGGGGTCGACGACATGAACATCGTGACCGTCACTTCTCAGTTTTTCACCCAACCATTCGAATTCAGGTCGATAGGTGGCGGACTCTTCACTCACCACGATGGCGATTAATGGAAACTTAACGTTAGGCGTGAGCCGTTGTAGTGTTTGATAAAACTTTTTCGGCATATCGATACCGCCAATTAAGTTGGGGAAATCTTCTGCGTACACTTCGTTGAGATACGCAGTGAGACCAATCCCACCGGGTACGCTGTCTAGTTCTGACATCGTAAAGCCTTGGTCGGTGATCAGCAAATCGGGTCGGAGAACTAAAGGGGTCTGACCTTTAATCATACGGTGTCTCCCGTGATCGATGAGTCCTTGAGGTTTAAAACGGTCTAAATAAGTCGATACCCATTTGGCGTGGATATCGCGATTTCTTAAGATCTTTTTATCGGTGAACGAGCGAACATAGAGACGCTCCAACGCTTGCTGATAACTATAGCACGCCGCCCCGATGGTTTTAATTTCTTTTAACTGTGCTTCGGAGATCGGCCAAGGTTCAGGCGAAAGCTTCCAAATCTTTTCTGCAAAAAGAGGTGGCTCTAATAACTTTTGACGGAGAACTTGTTGCGAAGGCATGGCGTTAGTCGTCGATTTTAATATCTTTATTGCGCGTGCGGGGTCCACCGGCTCGCAACCAACCATTAATAAAGGCATCAATGTCACCATCCATCACGGCTTGAATATTTCCCGTTTCAACACCGGTCCGTAAATCTTTCACCATCTGATAAGGCTGGAATACGTAGGAGCGGATTTGATTACCCCAACCGATATCGCCTTTTTCTCCGTAGTAACGTTCCATCTCGGTACGTTTATCATCCAATAATTTTTCGTAAATACGGGCACGTAAAATTTTCATGGCGAGCGCGCGATTTTTCACCTGAGAGCGTTCACGTTGGCAGGCGACGACTAAGCCTGTAGGAATGTGGGTAAGACGGACGGCGGATTCAGTTTTGTTCACGTGTTGTCCGCCTTTGCCGCTCGAACGATAAACATCGACGCGGAGATCGGCTTCTTCGATTTCGACCTCGATATCGTCATCGATTTCCGCAACGACGTCGACCGACGCAAACGAGGTGTGACGGCGGGCATTCGCATCAAACGGAGAAATACGGACGAGACGATGGACGCCGCGTTCAGCTTTTACATAACCGTAGGCATTGGGACCTTCGAGACGGAAGGTCGCTTGGCTAATTCCGGCACCATCACCTTCAGCGACGTCTTCAATTTCAATTTTGAACCCACGACGTTCGGCCCAGCGCGTGTACATTCGGAAAAGGATATCGGCCCAGTCGTTCGACTCGGTGCCACCCGCACCTGCTTTGATAGTGACGATGGCGTTAGATTTATCGTGGAGACCAGAAAGGAATGAAGCGATTTCGAGATCGGCCACTTCTAACGCAAGATCGGCGGCGGATTTACGAAGTTCTTCCATTTCAGCATCCACGGTGCCATCGGGTGATTCGACGATAATCTCCGCTAAAGTTTTGGTGTCTTCAAGTTTGCGTTTGAACGCCACTTGCGGCGCCACGACGGTTTTATTATTATTACATTCGGAAATAACTTTTTGGGCAGATTTCTGACTGTCCCAAAAGTTGGAAGCAGTCATCTGATTTTCCAGCTCAGCAATTTTAGCCTGTTTACCGGCCACATCTAGAAATTTCCAAAGATATCCTGAACGACGCTCGATTTCTTCAAGCTGGGAACGAATTTCGGGTGGGATATACATACTTTGAAGGGTTAGTTGTGCGATTAACTGCAAGGGGTGCAAAGAAATTGTAATAGTATCCTCAGAAAAAGCGTAAATCTTCTCAACCGCATTTGATTTCTCGGTTTAAATATGAATCTGGCGAGTCGAACTTGCGCCTCTCTGAACTATGCTTATGTCTAACCTATGGCTTATTTAGAAGGACTTAACTTTACGCAAATCGCTGGGCCGGCCCCACTGAGACGAGTTTTGCCCAATGGCCTCGAAGTATTATACACTCACCGTCCCGGGATTGGCCTTTGCACCGTGCAAGCTTGGGTGCGCACCGGAAGTGCTCAAGAGGGCAGGTGGGAAGGATCAGGCATCTCACATTATCTGGAGCACATGGTATTCAAAGCCACCGCCCGCTTTGGGAATCGTGAACTCACCGAAGCCATTCACCGCGTGGGTGGAAGTTCAAACGCGTACACGACCTTTGATCGCACGGTTTATTATGTCGATGCGCCCGAGGAAGGATTTGCAACGGCGATGGAAGCCATCTCCGAAATGATTTTTGCTCCCCTAATCAGTGAGGAAGATGCGAAAGTTGAACGAGAGGTGATCTTACGTGAAATCGCCATGCGTGATGATGAACACGATAGCATCTTCGCGGAAAAAATTTTAGAGGAAGCACTCCATGTGCATCCGATGCGCCATCCGATCATCGGACACAAAGACCTGTTTGTCAAAATCACCCCCGATGATTTGCGGGCCTATCACAAAGGCCGGTACGCACCGGAAAATATTGTCTTAGCGGTGGGAGGTTCGATGGACCCCGATGAAGTTTTTAAATCCGTGGAACAATGGTTTGGACGATTTTCCAGAAATCCCGTGATTCAAGAAGTGCCCGTGATTGAGCCGCCGATGGCTGCACCTCGCCGCGTTGTGGTCGCTCGCGATGTTTCAATCTGTAAGGGCGTAGCGACGTGGAAAATTCCGGGATTCTTCGCCCAGGATCGCAGCGCCATCGATTTATTCTTAGGCGTACTCGGCAGTGGTAATAGTTCCATTTTGTGGGACGAACTTCGTGAAACTAAAAAGTTAGTTCACGCGGTGGATGCTCATGCCATGGGACTCAAGGACATTGGCTTAGCTTGGTTGAGTTGGATTGGCGATGCGCACGCCGAACACGCAGTCATCGAAAAATCGATTTTGGAAAAAATTAATGAGCTTCAGGAAAAGGGAGTGAGTCAGGCTCAATTCGAAAAAGTACGCCGACAAACGGTCGTCGCCATGGTTAATGGACTTAAAACGATTCATGCGGCGACCGCTCGGAGTGCTTATGCGGCGTGTATTGGCTATGACCACGCTTGGCCACTGCGCGGCGTCGAAGAGTTGGCACGATTAACTCCCGATGATCTCACCCAGGTCGGTCGCAATTATTTGAAACCTGAATCTGTAACTTTTGCAGTGATGAATGCTAAAAAGTCTACGGCAACGTCAGATACAAAACCTAAAATTAAAACTCCTGATTTATTCGAAGTCATTACGCTCGAAAATGGAGTGCGGGTTGTTCTGCAAGAAGATCACTCCGTACCGAAGGCTGGCTTCGGGGTCTATTTCTCGGCCGGTATTGCTTATGAAGATGACGCTAAAAGAGGTGCGACCGGAATTCTTTCAACCATGTTAACTCGCGATACGGTCCAGCATACCCGACAAGAAGTCGCCCAAATCGTCGATCGTATCGGGGCAACCTTTGCCGATGTTGGTTCGCAACTCTCTTGTGGATTGTGGGGCGAAGCGTTGAGTTCTGATTTCGAACAAATCGCTGAACTGGTTAAGAACGGTATTCTCACCCCTAAAATATTAAGCGACGCTTTTGAGTCAGAAAAAGCCAGTGCGATTGCCGCCTGTAAAGAAGCCGCAGATGATATTGTGGAGAAGGCCCGACTCCGCCTATTGAAACAGTTTTTCGGAAATCACCCTTTGAGCATCGATGCCTGTGGTACACCCGAAACCATCGAAAAACTAAAACAATCCGATATCATTGAATTACACAAAAAGTTAGTAGTCTCTTCGAATTTAATCATCGGCATCAGTGGCTCCTTTGAGCGTCGCGTGGCCCTCGATTTTGTTAAGAAATATTTTGGTATCTTGCCCAAAGTAGCATTTAAACAAGCGACGCTTCAGCCTCATACCCTCAAGCCCGGTAGTCAGGATCAGTTCAGTGCAGTAGGTGAACAAGCGGTCGTGTATTTAGCCTTTCCTCACTGTGGTTTTACACCTGCGATGGTTACAGCTGCTAATGTGATTGAGGAATTGTTAAGCGGTATGGCCAGCGGACTTTTTCAACGCGTACGTGAAGAAAAGGGCTTAGCTTATTTTGTGGGTGCAACGCGGGTTGAGACCGCTGATCAAGGCATGTTTTATCTTTATGGTGGGACGACTCAAGAAGCCGCTCAGCAGGTCAT
>SIAU01000005.1 GCA_009691685.1 Opitutales bacterium | reverse complement strand
TCGATGACCAGTGCACTCGCGCACGATGTTTATGGTCGAATGCTGAAACCCAATTCCACACCCGAGCAACGCCTCACTGCTTTCAAGTGGGCTGCTGTGATTATTGGTGCCGTGGCCATCGGACTCGGCACACAAGTCGAAGCGCTCGAAATTAATTTCATGGTCGGACAAGCTTTCGCCATTGCGGCAGCCAGTTACTTCCCACTTTTATTCATGAGTGTGTGGTGGCGCGGTATGACGATGAAAGGCGCAGCCACTGGAATGTTAGTCGGCGGACTCTCCGCTCTCGTTGCAATTTCCCTCACTTCGATTTCGGATGTCGCCAACGCCGCCGCCAAGAAATTACCCGAAGCAGAACGTGCCGGGTATTGGGCCGATCATTTAATTTCTAAATCGATTGCCGATTATTGGGTCGCCCATCCCCTCGCTCGTATTCTTTGCGAACAACCCGCTATCTGGGCCGTGCCTCTTTCGATTACACTCATGATTGTAGTTTCGAAATTAACGGCACGTCAGATTCCCGGCGACATTCGTATGAAAATGCTGGTTCTACATGCCCCCGAAGCACTGGGACTGAAGCAAGAATACATTAAGGAACAAGAAGGCCTGGGCCATTAATTAGAGAAGTAAAGACGTTTAAGCCCCTTAAAATCGTCGGCAACTGAACTTGAAACTTGGAAGTCTCAACCGGAGGGGCTTGGATAGTTGTGTGGACAAACAAACCGACGAAGAAATTCCTGGCCATCGCCTGATCCAGTCATTGGCAATCTTCATGGCTGTGGTCGCTTTGGTCTCTTCCATCATGATGACCTATAAAGGTGGTCGCGTTTATCTGGGAATCGGAAGCGATCCCTTTGGTCGTGATTTAATCGTCGGTACCCTGATTGGTATTCCTACCGCACTCGCGGGCGCCATCTGTGCCTACATGGCACTTTACGGACGCGGTTGGGATTTTTTCCGAGTAACGAGCATCGTTCTGCTAGCCTCCAATTTACTCGTGCCCTTGAGTTGGGTTGTCATGTTATTAATTAAAACTGCTTAATCAACAATGCCCTCGCCTCTTATCATTGTCACTCGAGGTAGTCCACTAGCCCTTCAACAAGCTAGGGATGCGGCACAACATTTAGAAAAATCTTTACAGGTAAAAACGGAAATTAAAATCTTAACCACGACGGGCGATCAACAAGCGGCCTGGTCATTAGAAAAACAAGGCGGCAAAGGACTCTTTACCGCTGAATTAGAACAGGCCCTACAAAAGGGTGAAGCCGACGTGGCGATTCATAGTGCGAAAGATCTGCCTACTGAAATGCCGGCGGGTCTGACGATTGCATCCTGCTTACCTCGTCGCGATCCACGCGATGTGCTCGTTCGCCAAACACAAATTCAATCACCGCACAAAATCGCAACGGGCAGCCCGCGACGTCGCGCCCAAGGTGCTCATATTTTCCCCCATGCCACTTGGACAGAACTACGTGGCAATGTGGACACCCGACTTAAGAAAATCGTTCAAGGGGAAGCTGAAGCTACTTACTTAGCTGCCGCCGGACTCAGTCGCTTAGGTATAGAAAAATGGGATGGTTTAGTTTTCGAACCTGTAGAGATTGCTAAAATGGTACCCGCAGCCGGACAAGGTGCAGTGGCGATTCAATGTCGCACCACCGATGTTGCTCGCTACCAAACCGTGGGCTGCGCATCCACGAGTTTCTCTGTAGCGATTGAGCGACTCTTTCTCAGTAAACTCGGAGAAGGCTGTCACACCGCCTTTGCTTGTTATCATCATGCCAATAAAATCTACCTCTTTAGGAACGATTTCGGATATCGCGCCTATCCTTTCATTGCATCGGATTTGACGATGGCATCAACACAAGCAGATTTAATCTTAGCTCAATTACTGAACCGTTAATCATGTCTAAACTCCCTTTAAGAGATCGTCACATCGTCCTAACACGCCCCGAAGGACGCGGTGCTGACTGGAAAGAATTATTAATGGAATCGGGTGCCTCTGTGGCCGAACTTCCTTTGATTGAAATTTCCTTCGAACCCGATGCCATGGTTTTAACGGAAGTCTTAGATGGTATGGGTGAATATGATTGGCTTGTTTTTACCAGTCCAAATGGCGTCCGCGGCTTCTTCAATCGCTTCTTCGAACGCTTCGCTGACATCCGCTCCATCGGAGGAGTAAAAATTGCCTGCGTCGGACCCGCTACAGAAAAAGCGGTGAGAGCTTTGCATTTAGAACCCGACATCACCTCAACACAGGCCGATGGACTTTCTTTAGGCAAAAAGATGATGGATTCGTATGATATGGAAAATCAGAAAATTTTAATGGCGACGGGGAATCTGAGTTCACCCGAACTCGCTTCGCTCCTCCTCGATCAGGCGATGGCGATTGTCGATGTACTCAAAGTGTATGCGACGGAAGAAAGACCGGTTACCGAGTCGCCTGAAGCCGCAGAGTTTCGCCGTCGCGGTGCCGACATCATTGTTTTCGCCAGCCCTTCAGCCGTAGAGTCCTTTATTCACCAGGCAGCCTCATTGCGTCCAGAGTCAGGAGCTAAACAACCCAAAGCAGTTGCCATCGGGCCCACCACAGCCGATGCGATGAAGCGTTCGGGCATTCCTCTGGCCGCGGTGGCGAGTGCACCTACCGCCGAAGCGATTCGCGATGCGGTCATTTCCGCACTTCGAGAATGATAGGTTCCACTAAAATAAAAGTGTGTGGCATCATGCATGCTGCAGATGTCGCTACCGTGAATCATTTTGGGGCAGACTATATTGGCGTCAATTGTTGGGCGGGGTCACCGCGCTTTGTTCATCCAGCTTTGCGTAAAAATCTTTTGCGCGAAATAAAATCCGAACAACGCATCGCGGTTACGGTCAATCCCACCCTCAGCGAAACGCAGCAACTCATCGATGAAGGTTTCGCCGCGGTGCAAATCCATTTCGATCCGAGTACTAAAGCGTGTGACGTGCAAGCTATCTCCCAAAAAATAGGCGCCGAAAATATTTGGTTAGCACCAAAAGTTCCGAATGGAATGGATTGGCCTGAAGAAATTATTTCTTTAGCAAAAACTTTTTTACATGATGCTCACGCTGCGGATGCGTTTGGTGGCACGGGAAAACAAGGCGACTGGGAACGCTTTAAAAAACTTAAAAACTTACACCAAAATAAGATCTGGATATTGGCAGGCGGACTGGGGCCGAAAAATATTCTCGAGGCATTGGGGTCAAATGCTGACATTTTGGACCTTAATAGTGGGGTTGAAATCAGTCCTGGGTTAAAATCTGCTGAAAAATTAGCGGAAATTTGTTCCCTCTTGCTTAATAATAAGCAATCGTAGTCCCGAATTCCACAGTGCCCGACTTGGCACAGGGTGTGCATAAGTGGACTTGCTCAACCGAAAACCAAACTTAACCTACTACACACAACACTATGAAACTCGTTACCGCTATTATCAAACCCTTCAAACTCGAAGAAGTGAAGGATGCTCTCGCCGAAATCGGCATCGAGGGTATGACCGTTACCGAAGTCAAAGGCTTCGGCCGTCAAAAAGGACACACGGAAATTTACCGTGGTTCTGAGTACACGGTTGATTTCTTGCCTAAGGTAAAGATCGAAGCTGCCGTCTCTGACGAGCAGGTCGAGAAAGCCGTAGCCACCATCTCGAAAGCCGCTCACACCGGTAAGATTGGTGACGGTAAGATTTTTATCACCTCGCTCACTGATGTTATCCGCATCCGTACCGGCGAGCGTGGTAATTCAGCAATCTAATCGACTGCGACATTACCTCCAAAAGGGCGACTTCGGTCGCCCTTTTTTGTTTCTGCATGAAATCGCTACGAGCTATGCCTTGCACTGACACACCGTCCCGGACTAAATAGATTTCATGTCCACCCCTGCATTTGAGCAGCGCATTCTCCTCTTGGTCGCTCTCTGTATCGGCCTGGTGGGATGTGGTGAAAAGGAAACAACCGTCGCTAAAAAAGCGCGCGAAGGAATTTTAGTGATAAACAATTCCGCCGAGCCCTCCTCACTCGATCCACAGGAAATCACAGGTATGCTGGAATCGCGTATCGCCTACTCACTTTTTGAAGGGTTGGTGAATTTTGACCCTCAAGACTCAACCACTATTCCAGGCGTAGCTGAAAGCTGGTCCAGCTCGGCCGATGGCAAGGTTTGGACATTCAAATTAAGAAACAATGCCCGCTGGTCCAACGGCGACCCGGTAGTAGCGGCTGATTTCCTTTTTAGTTTTCAACGAATTCTGATGCCCACCTTCGGAGCCGAATACGCATCGATGTTGCACTGCGTCAAAGGTGCGAAAGATTTCAACACAGGAAAAATCAAGGACTTCAAAGAAGTTGGATTTAAATCACCCGATCCGCATACGCTCATTATTGAATTAGAAAATCCTGTGCCCTACTTCCTCCAACTGGTTTGTCACAATAGCTGGTTACCGGTTCACCCTCCCACGATTTTAAAATTCGGAAAAATTGACGAGATGCACACACCGTGGACGCGACCCAGTAACCTCGTTGGCAACGGCGCATTCAAATTAGATAGCTGGGAAGTCGCTCGCCAAATCGTGGTTAAGAAAAACCCGTATTACTGGGACGCAGCCCAAGTCTCGCTTAATGCCGTTGAGTTCAAAGCAATCTCGGATCTATTCGCGGAAGAACGTGCGTATCAAGGCGGCGAATTGCATATCACGGGCTCAGTTCCTCCTTACAAAATTGTACAACTCGTCGCCGACAAAGCACCGCATTTACGTCTCGATGCCTTTCTGTCGGTTTCATTCATCCGCATCAACACGGTGGTAAAAAATAATGAGGCTGTGCAAAAAGCACTTTCAGATACCAGAGTGCGACGCGCCTTGGGCATGGTTATTAATCGTCAGCAAATAGCCGATCGGGTTTTAAGATCGGGCGAATCACCCGCCTTCTACTACACCCCCACCGGAACCGGCGGATTTACTTCGCCTGCCCAATGGAAAGAAGACCTTGCCGAAGCCAAAAAACTGATGGCAGAAGCAGGCTATCCCGATGGCAAAAATTTTCCGAAATTAGAATATCTATTTAACACATCAGAAACTTCCCTGCTCGCCGCGCAAGCCTACCAAGAAATGTGGCGTCAAAGTCTTGGTATCGAGGTGGAATTAAAAAATCTGGATTGGAAAGTTTATCTCAGCTCACTGCACTCGGGTGATTATCAGCTCGCCCGGTCCGCTTGGAGTGGCGATTACAATGACCCCAATACTTTCCTCGAAATGTTTATTAGTGGTAATGAATTAAATCAGACTGGGTGGAGTGATTCCCTCTACGATGACTTCATTAAGTCGGCAGCGGTGGAACAAAATCCGGCGAAACGTCTTGAATTATTCGGCAAAGCAGAGGCTCGCTTAATCGAGTGCGCCCCGATTATTCCCGTCGTTTTTAATAAAAATAAGTTTTTGATTCGTCCCGAAGTTCAAGGCTGGTATCCGACTTTACTCGGCGAACACCCCCTGAAATGGGTCAAACTAGTCCCTCTTGAAAAATGAAATTGATTAGAAAGTTTATCGGGGGACAAGAAAAGCCTCCCGCCCGGTCGGACCTTAAAAAAATATTTATGAGCGCTCTGGCGGTCGGACTCATAATCGCTGGCTTAACTTATGTTGATCGAGAAATTGGAACCTTAGTTCTGCTGGGAACTTTTGGTGCCACTACTTTTATTGTTTTCGCTTATCCCGATTCCCCTTTTGCCCAACCTCGCAATGTCCTGGGTGCTCATATCATTGGAGCGAGCATGGGGTTATTATGTTTAAAGTTTATTGGACCGCAGTGGTGGAGCCTGGGCATCGCCGTCGGATTAACTGTGGCCCTGATGAAACTCCTTCGAGTTGTCCATCCACCTGCTACCTCCAATCCCATCGTCGTATTCCTCACCAACCCTACCTGGTTTTTTCTCATCTGCCCCACGACTGCAGGTGCGCTCATCATACTAATTTTAGCTTTATTTTATCACAATATGTCTCGTGAAAGTAATTGGCCTAGTTATTGGTAAATTTATGAATCCTGAAAAAAACATTCAAGAACTCGGACTCACCCTACCCCAGCCACCTGCCGCTGCGGGTGCTTATGTTCCCGCCGTCCGGACGGGTAACCTGCTTTACTTAGCGGGAACGTTGCCGATGCGTGATGGAAAAATTGTGTACGGTGGTAAAGTCGGCCAAGAAATCAATTTAGTGCAAGCGGCGGAAGCGGCCCAACTTTGCACCCTCAATGCCCTCGCCAATGCCAAAGCTGCCCTCGGATCGCTCGATGCGGTTGTCCGCGTGGTCATGGTTAATGGCTTCGTCAATGGCATCGACGGCTTTAGCGACAGCCCCAAAGTGCTCAACGGTGCCTCGGAGTTCTTATTAAAAGTATTTGGCGACGCCGGCAAACACGCGCGCGCTGCGGTTTCTGTGAACGGCCTGCCTCTCGGTGCGGCCGTGGAAGTACAGATTGTTTTAGAAGTTCGCTAAATTAAAAATCGCTCAGCGTAATGCTGGTTAAATCGATCTGGAAAGACTTCTTCCCCGGAGGACTTCCACAATTGCCGATTTGCGCAACTGCTTGTTTAACCAGCGTAGCGATTTGTGAATTTTTCGGCTTATTAATCCAACTTGAGAAATTTACATTCCCGCCTGCGTCGACTTTCAAAACAACGCCGCAATTACCAGAACCTAAATCGACCTCAGCAGAAGCGAGACTGGTCAGGGCTGATTGAAAGCGGGCCTTAACTTCGCCTGCATAAATTTGGAGTTCACTCGCACTACCGCCCTCGCCTCCGTTATCGCCTTTACCGTAGTTCCGTCCGGCTTTAACCGACACTCCACTAATTCCCGCTACCTTGGTGGAGGTGCCTTTTCCGCCTTTGGCATTATTAAACTCACTCAAAGTTGTTTTCGAAGGACTTTTACTGGTGGCTTTTTTCGAAGTCTGAGAACGACTCGATTCACTTTGGGCGGCGGGCTCTTGCGTGTTTTTTTCAAAATCAAATTTTTTCATTTTTACCATCGAGACGCCTTTTCTCGTTCCCGTTTCTTGTCCTTGAGCTACGCCATCGGCTTTGCCAACCTCGCCTGGGCGACGTCCAGGAATGCCATTTAAATCAACCAAGAGAGGATCCACGGGTTCGAGCGACTTTCCTGATTGTCGGGCGGCGTACCACGACGCACCCACCAGAACCGCGATAATACCCATGTGAACGGCGAGTGAACCAATGACTCCTTTGCTCTCACTTGCCATGGTTAGCGAATTTCTGTGTCTAAACCTACTTTGGTTAGACCTTTGGCCTTCGCCAGCGACATGACATCAATAATTTTTTGGTAAGGCAAAGTAGCATCGCCACGAATACGAACGATGGGCTGCGTGGAGTCCGCCATCCCAGCAATCAAAGCAAATTCACTCTCCAATTGTGACTTGGTTAAAGATTTTCCGCCCATCGTATATAATCCATCACGGCCAATAGATACGAAACGATACTGCTGTTTTGATTCCGCTGGTTTACCGGAACCTTTTTCTGCTTTGGGTAAATTAACGGCCGTCGTTTGCTCCAATACCGGCGTCGAAATCATAAAAATAATCAGCAAACAGAAACACAAATCCAGCATCGGTGTGACGTTTAACTCGTTCATCACATGCAACGGACGGAGCTTGGAAAAAGAACGGGCCATGAACTATTGCGCATCCTCCCAACCGGGAAGTGCCGTTGACTGGCTCGGTGAGTCGACAGGGATAACGGGTGTAGGTAGAGGCGTGCTCACTGCTGGGCCCTGTCCTGCCTGAGCAGCGCGGCGCAAGGCTTCGCGTTCTTGTAGTTGTTCGAAGTTAACACGCGCTTCACCTTCGAGTTCTAGCTCAATACGATCCGCCAAAGTACTCGCAAAGTTTTCTAACTCGGTGGACATGATTTTCACCTGCGTTAACAAATAATTATATCCAAATGTTGCGGGGATAGCGACCAATAGACCGAGCGTCGTTGTAACGAGCGCTCCACAAACACCCGGTGCTAATTGTGAAATACTCGCTTTTTCGGTAAGCGCGCCGAACGTCACCATCACACCCCAAACGGTTCCGAGCAGACCTAAGAATGGACCACCGGAAACGAGCGAACTCAGTAGAACCATTTTGTCTTCGTACTTTACCATCGTACGCGACACGGCACGTTGCAGTGCATTTTCCACGTGACCCATACACAGGCGAACATCGGATTGTTTTACCAAACGACCTTTATGTCTTTGTACGGCAGAAATGGCCTCGGCTACTAAATATTCATAAGGTGAAAGATTCGTGCCTCCGGGAAAATTCAGAGCGACGACGGAATTTTGGTCACGTAGGCGACGATCAAAACCATGATTACGACGGCGAAGCTCTCGCACATCGGACCATTTTTGAATCATCGCACCCCAACCAATAAAAGAACAGATTACGAGAACGCCTGCCACCGCGAGGCCAGCGCTATCCATTTGTTTGAAATACCAGATCGCGCCTTTTTCAGTGTCGGCGAGTATCGCAGGAAGAAAGGTTAAATACATCGTAGTCTAGGCAATACGGACTTGGCTCGGCTTCAACCGAAAAGAAAGCCTCTGGCTTGTATTAGAATCAAATAGTTCTATAGTTTTAACCATGGAAGCAGTCTCTCCACTTTGCACCCAATGCAAAAAACCCTCCACACTTTTCATTACTCTAGTGGCGGGCGGAAAGGCGATGACTTACACCTGTTGTGCTCACTGCCCCAGTGCCATGACCTCCCCCTTGGCGGGTAGCCTACCCTCTCAAATCTTAGGCATAAAGCTCGAGGTACCGATGCCCAAAATCGAGGGATCCTGCCCGTCCTGTGGCTTCCGTTGGGCGGATTTCGAGCGCACCCACCGTATCGGCTGCCCTCAATGCTACGAGGCCCACACGCAGGAACTTCTGCCTACTCTCTCCCGAATTCAGCCAGGTATCTCGCATTCGGGTCGCCGTCCGCAACCCTCAGAAACCGATTTAAAAAATCGCCTGCAAAAAGCGAAAACCGAACTCGCAGAGGCGATAAAAAATGAAGATTTTGAAACGGCCGCGGCCTTGAGAGATCAGATTGCTCAATTAGATACTCAGGTTTCAGCGAAATAATCTTTGCCTTCCGCATTGCCCGTAAGCCAAGTATTAGCACTCTTCGGCTTATGATTTCAGCTCCCACGGTTCTGGTTACCAATGATGACGGCATCGGAGCTGCTTTTTTTCAAAACTTAGTCCGCTCCTGCATTAAACAAGGCTTTCATGTTTGGGTGGCGGCACCCTCCGGCGAAAGAAGCTGGATTGGACGTGCGTTTAGTCGCCATCGCGAAGTCACCGTTTCATCCTACCCTAATTGCGGACACGAGGCATGGTCGATTGATGGCACCCCTTCCGATTGCGTGAATATCGCCCTGGGGAATCTCTTAAAAAAGAAACCCGACGTCGTACTTTCCGGTATGAATATTGGGTTCAACGCCACGATGCCCTTGTGTCTAAGCTCGGGCACACTGGCTGGGGCGACCGAAGGAAGCGCTTGGGGCCTCCCCGCCGTAGCTTGTTCATTCGACTTAGAGAAAAGTGTCTTCGAAATCGTTCATCGCAACCCGAGCGTTTGCCCCAGCAGCATACAGCCTCATCTCGATGCGGCCTGCGATCACGCCGCCGCGTTTGCTAAAAGCTTAGTGGGCAAACCCGTCACTGGATTGCACGTTCATAGTTTAAATTATCCGAGCAAGGTAACTGCGGAAACGAAAGTTAAGAAAACTATTCCAGCAATTGTTCGACATAACTCACTCTTTAAACCTTCAGCCTTCGGCTACAGTTTTGCCTGGAGCGACGGCGAAGTCATTAGCGCAGGAAAAGACACCGATTTAGCAGCCATTGAAGAAGGCCTTATCAGTCACACTGTTTTTGATTTCGGCCAAGTCAGCCGACTCTAAAAATCAGTGAGCGTCGTCGGTGTGACCTTGATTTTCACCCTTGAAAAATAGGGGTAAAAACAAAACTAAACCGATGATTCCAGCAGGCGCCCATGTCTTGGTGAGGTCGTGATGCGTTAAGAATGGCTCAAAGGCAACAAAGGTAGCGTAGGCGAATGCACCTGCGATAGCGATGAACCCTAAAAGTGCTGAGGCAGCGGCATCGTTCACGCGACGTAATAAAGCAATGGACAGAAAACCAGCGAAGAAGATCGCCGATAAAAGGAGGAGGAAAATCGCAAACGGTGCCCAAAGTTCAACGGCTTCGTGGTGGACCTTTTTAGCTTCTTTAGTAGCTGCTTCGAGACCCTTTGTTCGGGCTTCTTCAATCGCTGCTTTTTCGTCGAAAACTTTTCCTTTAGCTGCCGATTTTAATTTTGAAAATGTTTCATCCTGAACTTTTTGAGCAATCGCTTGCTCCGCTTCGTGAGCCCCAGAAGTCGGCAAGGTATTGGTCATAAAACCAAAACTTAACCAAGAAATTGCGGAAAATACGACGGTCAGAAAAACAAGGTTAAGAATCAGCCCAACACGGCTTAGGGGTTTAGTTAAATCGAGCGAGAAGGTCATGGGAATATCGCAAGAAGTAGGGGTAAAACGCTTTTCTTCAATTCCAAACTTGGAAAGACGCCCATTAACGTCTCAGTTATTCTTAGCATGTCAGCCCAACTTCCCGAAACCGTATTATTTGACCTCGATGGCACCCTCGTGGATAACTTTGAGGGCATCCATCAGTGTTATAATGATGTAATGAAACTGATGGGCTTACCGAGTGTCAGCTACGAACAGATTCGTCGCGCGGTGGGTGGATCCGTCAACGTCACTGTGCAAAAATTAGCGGGCGAGGAGAATGCCGCCACCGCCACCAGACTGTTCCGCGAACATTTTCCATCAGTCATGCTCCAAGGGCTTAAAACTTATGAGGGATGTGAAGAGATTCTTACAGGCCTCAAAGCCCGCGGCGTGCGTACGGCCGTTTATACCAATAAGGATGACACTAACTCTAAAAAAATAATCAGTTATCTAAAAATCGATCATCTCGTTGACGGTGTCTTCGGCACCAATGTCCACCCCTGGCGCAAACCGCAGCCAGAGTTCACCCATTTCGTCACGAGCACGCTCGGAGCTAAACCCGAAAGAACGATCATGATTGGCGACTCGCCTTTCGATATCGAAACCGCACGAAACGGTAAACTGGCCGCCATCCATTGCGTGGCAACGGGTAGTCATACGGTCGAGGAGTTATTACCGTACGGTCCCGACACGGTGCATATCGACCTGCCCACGCTGCAAAAAACACTCTTTGGATTTTAAGGTTTTGTTTCGCTCATTAGACTAAGGAATGATTGGCTTAAACCATGTCGCCCCCGCGCCAAGAATCTCGCGGACCTGAAATCACGCTTTCCGGTGTGGTCGAACGTATCTTGTGGTTAGATGAAGATACCTTTTTTACGATTGCGGAATTAAGTCCAGAAACGGGTGATAAAATTACCATCCTTGGAAATCTTTCCGGAGTGCAATGTGGCGAGACGGTTGAATTGGTCGGATTCTGGGAGCGCCACCACCAACACGGCGCCCAACTTCGTGTAAAATCTTTTACTTCACGCCTCCCCTCCTCCGTTCATGGCATCCGTAAATATTTAGGCAGTGGTTTAGTCAAAGGTGTCGGCAAAACTTACGCCGAAAAAATTGTCGCGAAATTTGGCGTACGCACTTTCGATATTATTTCGAATCAGTCAGCGCGACTTCGCGAAGTTGAAGGCATCGGACCCGGTCGCGCGAAATCCATCAAAGCAGCCTGGGAAGAACAAAAGGCTCTTCGTGAAGTCATGGTGTTTCTCCAAACCTACGGCGTGACCAACGCACTCTGCCTACGTATTGTTAAGGCTTACGGTAACGATGCGAAAAAGATATTAATGAATGAGCCTTATAGGGTTTGTCGTGAAGTCGAAGGCGTCGGATTTAAAACCGCCGATAAAATTGCCCGAAATCTTGGACTGCCCACCGCCGGACCCCAGCGTGTAGATGCTGGTATTATGCACACGTTAGAAGAACTGGAGGGCGAAGGTCATAGCGCCTTCCCCGAAGTTGGTCTTTTAGAAAAAGCCACTGCACTACTCGAAGTCGATTACTCTATCGTGCAAGATCGATTAAAAGTTCTGATTAAAGAAAATTCAGTCTGCTTACTAGAGACGAATGGCGTTCGACTCATCCAACTTCGCGCCCAAGAAAATGCAGAGCGCTCCATCACTGCCTCTCTTCGTCGATTAACCAATACTCCAAGTAATCTCCCACCCATCATTGCCGATAAAGCTGTCGCATGGGCGCAAGAACGCGCGGGCTTTACTTTTTCGGAAGCGCAGGGCCAAGCCGTGATGATGGCCTTAAAAAATAAAGTCAGCATTCTCACCGGTGGACCGGGTACCGGTAAAACAACGATTCTCAAAGCCCTGTGCGATATTTTGGTAGCGAAACGAGTTAAGATTTTATTAGGAGCACCGACAGGTCGAGCGGCTAAACGAATGCATGAGGCGACACGCGTTGCCGCTTCCACCATTCACCGCTTATTAAAATTTGATCCCAGCGCCGGAGGGTTTACCGCCAATACAGATAATCCACTCAGCGTAGATTTTATCATCATCGATGAATCGAGTATGTTGGACACGAAACTCGCGGCGGCCTTACTACGGGCGATTCCTGGAACCGCTCACCTACTTTTAGTCGGTGATGTTAATCAATTACCCTCGGTCGGTGCAGGCAATGTTTTGAGTGATATCATCCAATCCAATGTCGCTGCCGTAACTCGACTGGATAGCGTGTTTCGGCAAGGCGCACGCTCGGGCATTGTTACGATTGCGCACGGCATTTTACATTCTGATGCACATCCGCCCCACCCGGTTGAAGAATTTGATAAATTAGATTTCACCCAAGACATCCACTTCCTACGCGTCGATGATCCGGAAAAATGTGTACAAAAGGTCACCCAGCTCTGCTGCGAAATCTTACCGAATAAATTAAGACTAGATCCACTGCGCGATATCCAAGTGCTCGCTCCGATGCATAAAGGCACGGGTGGTATTCAAGCATTCAATCAAGCCCTCCAAGAAAAATTACGCGGTCCCCACGCCCAAGCCGGTCGAATCACTACAGGCGATAAAGTCATTCAGACGCGTAATAATTATGATAAGTTAATTTTTAACGGCGACTTTGGCGTCGTGCTCGAGATTCAGCCCGAAACTGGGAATATGTTGATTGATTTTGATGGCACCCGCGTGGAGTTCGAACGCAGTGAACAATCCGACCTGCAATTGGCCTACGCGGTGAGTATCCATAAATCGCAAGGATCTGAATTCCCCGCCGTTGTCATCCCCTTACTCCGTCAACACAGTATCATGTTGGCCCGTAATTTAATTTATACCGCCATCACGCGCGGTCGTAAACAAGTTATATTAGTAGGCGATCCGACAGCCTATGCGATGGCGGTGAGAAATATTTCAGACTCGGGTCGAATCACTGGACTACTTCCGCGACTCAAAGAAGAAATTTAAATTTTCGCCCGCAAAGTTCCGCGCGTTACACCCAACTGATTTAAAACTTTTAAATCATTCCACAGTTCGGTGCCAGTAATCTTTCCGTCGAGCAATGACTGATATTTTTCAAGCGTCTGCGTGACGGTGGTAGCATTTTCATCAACAAATTCGATACGGAATCGTTTCACCCCGAGAGCTAATAAATCGCCCATGTATTCAGCCCCCGTTTGTGCTCTCGAGTTATATAGCGTGTTACGGCAGCCAGCGTCGGCTTTCAAAATATGTTCGGCGCCCACGCGATCGCGCAACTTCACTCGATGCTTATCGCAGGGACGACCACAGTCGCGGTAGTCTTTACCTTTCGACATAAAAGCGCAAAAGACACAGTGCTCCATATGGAACATCGGCATGTGTTGGTGTAAGGTAACTTCAAACCACTCAGCCGGAGCCGATTTAATGAGGGCCGTTAACTGATTTATATCTAAGTCGTACGAGGCGGTGACTCCTTCAAGTCCATGGTGACTCACCAACCATTCAGCGGTCAGTCCATTGGCGATATTTAGGGAAAAATCTCCGCGGCGACGATGGCCGGCAAAGGCTTTTAAATTATCGTGATTACGGACCAAGTAGCCGTCAGCATTGGATGATAAAACAATTTCAGTGAGGCGTTCCTCACCCTCTTTATGGATACGTGGACCCATCGCCCAGAACTCGCATTTCTTTCCCGTTTCTTTTTCAAACTCGCGCACACGGGCGACCGCAGCACGGAATTTTTTAGGGTCTTCAAACTCAGCGTAAATAACACGTGCACCCCATTGCAAAGCTGGCTCCAGTTGCTCGGGCTCACGAATGACGGTGATAAGCTCGGCACGAGCACTAGATTTCTCAGAAGTTTTTTCTACGGTATAGGCCTCATCACTAAAGGTATTTAACTTCCACTTAGGTGGTTGTTCGCGGAGTTCTGTTAAGCGCTCAATTAAATCGCGGCGAAGTCGATTGATTTCACTCATCGGTACAATCAACGAGCCCTCTAAGTCTAATTTTAATTCCGTAAGTTCTAAACCGGTCTCACCTAATCGACCCAGTTGCTCCTGCAATAATTCCTGAGCTAATGGACGCTTCTCTGCGGCGACGCAGGGCATCGACGAATCCGCCGAAACCACGTGACCTTCGCCATCATTAAGCTCAATGCGCAAGGGGTGATTCAATCGACCAATCACTTTGGCAGAAATGGGTCGACGAAAGTTAGGACGTTCACGATCCCAGGAATCGTGCAGTCGTTTGTCTAATTCTTGATCTTTAGTTTTCCACAGCAGTGCACCTGGGGCGACTTGTGACCAGTCCACATCTTCGCGTCCGAATCTCACAAAAGTTAAGTCACCGCGTGCAGGTTCGAGACCATGAACAAAACCACCCTGTTCGCGTTCGGCTGGTTTACCTTGGTCGAAAACCACACCATCACCCGGTTTGAGCGGACCTTGTAATTTTAAAGTGACTCCATTCGTCGACACATCAACTACTTGTCCCAAATACGCTCCCCGCTTTTTTCCAAATCGTGCGTGGACTAAATTCTGATTATCGATTCCGCGAAGCCAGCCGCTATAAAGTCCGCGCGAGAAAGTCATCTGCATCGCATACTCTTCTTCGGTATTAATGCGATGAGCAGCTTGGTCAGCATTTTGTCCCGTTTGTAGGGCTGCCCACGCGGCGTCGACCGCGCGACGGTAGGCACGAGTAATCGCTGCGACGTATTCGGGTGATTTGAGACGTCCTTCAATTTTTAAAGATTTTATTCCCGCACGAATTAAATCAGGCACTACTTCGATTCCGGCAAGATCCTGAGGTGATAGCAAATAAGCACGGTCGCCCAAGTCTTTGACTACGCCGTCGACGACTAATTCGTAGGGCATACGACAAGCTTGCGCACATTCACCACGATTTGCCGAACGCCCGCCGAGCGATTCACTCGTAAGACATTGGCCAGAATACGCTACGCAAAGTGCACCATGCACAAAGACTTCTAAATCGAGCGACGTATTTTTGACCGATAATCCCGTCTGCATTTTTTGCATTTCAGGAATCGAAACCTCACGACCCAAAACGGCGAGGGATGCACCTAAGTCTTTAGCGTATTGCGCACCTTCCGCACTCGTCACCGTCATCTGAGTCGAAGCGTGGATAGGAAAGTCGGGTGATATTTTTCTGATCAGACGACAAATACCGGCGTCCTGCACAATCGCGGCATCTACCCCTGAAGCAATAATCGTACGAAGCATGCGGGAGGCTTCGGCGAGTTCTTCGGGAAAAATAAGGGTATTAAAAGTAACATACCCTTTCACGCCACGACCATGCAGGTAGGTCATGAGCGAGGGCAAGTCGGCCTCTTCAAAATTATGGGCACGAACGCGGGCGTTGAATCGACCTACACCGAAAAATATAGCGTCGGCTCCATTCTCCACGGCAGCTTTTGCACAATCCCACTCCCCCGCCGGGGCAAGAACCTCGGGTTTTCTTAATTGTTTTATAGTCGGGACGGACAGCACACCCCGAGCAAGGCATACTCTAGCGAATCTGCAAAGACGAATTAGCAAGGTGCCACGGATACAGGGTTGCCCCCAACCCCTAAGACCATTTGATGGGCTTATGGCTGATAAATTCGAGGAAATCTTCAAAATGCAATCCGACCTTAATAAGCGCATTGGGGTCATCACGGAAGGCATGACCGAGGAAGAGAAAATCAAATGGACGCTCAACTACCTCCGCGCCATGCAGCAAGAGATGGCTGAGTTAACGGACTCGGTGCCTTGGAAGTGGTGGGCGAAGTATCAGAAGTTTGATGAACAAAACGCCCGCGTCGAAGTCATCGATCTGTTTCACTTTCTCATTTCGATTGCTCAAGTCTTAGGAATGTCCGCCGAAGATGTTTACCAGGCTTACTTAAAAAAGAATGCAGTGAATCATCAGCGCCAAGATTCCGGCTACGTCAAAAAAGACGAAAACGATTCACGTCATATTTAATTTAATAACCTACCCCATGTCCCCTCGCTCTGTTGTCCGTCACGGTTTTACCCTCATCGAAATTTTGCTGGTGATTGCCGTCATCGGCATTCTCAGCACGCTCATGTTTAGCCTCTTCAAGGCGGCTAGAAATGGTAATAATAAAGCGAAGGCCCGCGGCGAAATCCAGGGGCTTAATATGGCCTGCGAAGTGTATCGTAAAACTTATGGCGATTATCCCTGTGGCTCAACCTCAGCTAATACCAACGGTGCACAATTCCGTAAAGATTTCTTCGACCAAATGGCGGGGCGGAAGAGAATTTATAGCGTAAATCTATCCTCTGGTGGAAATGCCGTTCAATTACTCAATTATACCGACACCAAATTGCCGGGTGGAAGTAATCGCAAAATGAAACCTTTTTTAAGCAACGGCGTGGTCACATCGAACGACGATAAATCGCTCGGGTTGGATGATTGGACGAAAGCTTATGAGTTCCGCGATCCTTGGGGTAATGCGTACGACTATCGTTATCGTGTTCTGCCTGGAGACAGTACTCCGATTCAAAATTTAACCACCGGCGCCTATAACAATACTTATGGAGCCTGGAAATATCCTGGCTTTCTCATTGTTTCATGCGGAGCCAATTACGTTGAACCAACGACTGAAGGCACACCCGTTGATGTAGAATACTGGGACGGAACAGACATGCCTAAGTCAGGTACCATCACGACCACTTACTTCAACGACGACACGAACAGCCCTCCCTCATTCCAGCGAGCAGACAATATTGTTAACTGGACGAATAATTAAGCCGCCGTTTGCGTCGGCTTAATTGCCAAGGCGAGCAGCACCGAAAGCAACCAAGCCAGGCCCAATGTCGCCAACGTGTGTGAAAGGAAATGCTCACCGCGGGCGATTTGATACAGGCCCATGAAACCGCCGAGACCTAAGCCGATCCAAAGTCCGAGCTTCCGATAAGGCTGATTAGACCAAGCCCAGTATAGACTGATCAAGGCCAGGCCTCCACTGGCGTGCCCCGCAGGAAATGCATGGCAGGGATACCCTACTGGCTTGAGCTGAAATAATAATAAGTGCGGAAAAGTTCCACCATAGCGGGTGAGTTCCAAGGGCGTAGCCATGTTTGTTACCGCGCGAATCTGGGTGGAGGTAACTGAAATCAGCGCAATCGATACAAAAACATAAATGGCTTGGCGGCGATTCATCCAACGCGGTGCACACTTCGGTAATAAAATAATTACTAATAAATACACTGCGAATAAAATGAGCAGCGCCTTAGGTCCATCATAGGCAATGATTTTGCCTAAGGGATTACCGTGAGGGATGAGCCAAGCTTTGCCGTTCCAGAAAAAAGACTGAAACCAGAAATCGACTTTTTCTCCTGGGGCGAAAGGGAAACCAAAAAAGACAACTACACCGGCTAAAAATAATACCGGAGCGATGAGTCGCTTAAGATTAGTGGGCTGGGTTGAGTAATCCGCCATGATTAAAGAGTTCATCGGTACCCTGATAATAGCGCAAGGCTTCATCGGTGGCCTCCGAATTCATTTTATCTTTTTCGATAACCTTCAAACTACCTGTACCTAAATCAGCCCAGTATTGTTTAACTTGGCGCACTGGCTTGAGCACCGTCAAGAGGCCATTCGGACGAAGCACGGCCACCTTTTGGTAATTACTGATGAAGGCACGTGGTTGATAATCGGGCTTCATCACATCGGCACCGACAAAGCGCGAGGTGTAAGAAATATTCATTAAGCCTAATAAGGTAGGCACAGTATCAATTTGACTCATCATCGGCTCAAACACCTGCGGTTTAATTAATCCCGGAGCCCAAATGAAAAGAGGAATTTCATATTTTCTGATTTCCAATTCTTGCTTACCAGCGACCGACGCACAATGGTCGGCGACAATTACAAAGATAGTATTTTTAAACCACGGTTTAGATTCAGCGGCTTTTAGAAAAGCACCAATCGCAAAATCAGTGTACGCCACCCCACCCTCACGGTTTTTTAACTTAGGATCAATCTTCCCACTTGGCCAAGTATAGGGCCGGTGGTTTGAAGTCGTCATAATGAAATGGTGAAAAGGTTTACCGGCGGCGAAGGATTTGTCGGCTTCATCGAGCGACCAATTAAGAGCGTCTTCATCACAAGCACCCCAAGCGTTTTCAAAAGTGGTTTTCTTTCCGGCAGCCAATTGAAGAGGCAAATCTACCACGCGATAGCCATTAGTGGCGAAGAAGTAGTTCATGTTATCGAAGAAACCATCACCCCCGTAAATAAAGGCCGAATCATAGCCCTGATGGTTAAGAACTGACCCCAGCGTGGTTAAGTTTTCGCAGCCCCGACGGCGCAGAACGGACTGACCGGGAATAGGTGGAATCGATAAGGTTAAAGCCTCCATACCACGCACCGTGCGCGTTCCACCGGCGTAGCAATGTCGGAACCATAACGACTCCCGAGAAATGCGATCCAAGTTAGGGGTTAATTTTTGTGAAGCATAGGGATCAATCCCGTAACAACTTAAAAATTCAGCACTGTAGCTTTCCATCGTGATTTGAATCACATTATATTTTTGGGCTGAACCTGACGCTTTGATTTCGCGTGTGATGTCTGCTTTCTTACTTTCATTACCTTCGGACGTTAAAATTTCGCGCAAAGCAGCGGGAGCATTTTCGCGTGAAGGATAAAAGCGGCGCCAGTCCAATTGATTGGCCCAAAAGGCGGCCAAGAATGAATACTCACCATTCTTCGCAATTTCAGTTTCATAACTATTGGCGAAGTGAGGTTGAATATCACCCATGTGACGTAATCCGGCCACAACGCATTCACCAAAACTGGAATGAGCAGTAGAAGTCACCTTCAGATCATGCTCTCCGACGAAATAGCTATAACTAGGGATAATTAGGACAGAAAGAGTCAAAACCAGCGGCGTCCACCAACGGGGCGTGGAGTCCTCAACCACCCCTTCCGACCAAAGCTTGGTATAGCCACATTTACGCCAGAGGAAATAAAACCCAGCTGCCAAAGAAAATACCGCAGCGAAAATGAGTGGCATATTATATGACTCGCGAATATTTTTAAGCACTTCGCTCGTATAGACTAAGTAATCCACTGCGATGAAGTTAAAGCGAACGGCGAACTCCTCCCAAAAAAGGATTTCGGAAATCTTCCAGAAAGTGAAAAGAAAGACTCCGAAACACCACAGAGGAATTAAAAATAGGCGAAAACGTTCAGACTTACAAAAGCTGCTGATGAAAGCAAAGGGGACGGCAAAAAAGGCAGCCATCGCGATGTCGTAAATAAATCCAATCAAGAGTGCCACCGCAGTCGTCCATGACCAAGTGACTTCCGTAGCCGAGACCGCGAGAAACCCGAGACGTAAAACCGAACCCAAAATAATATACGTTAAGGCTAATAACCAAGCTCCTCCCTGCCGTGAGCGTATTTTTTTGAGCAGAAAGTTTTGCATAGTCAAAGCTACGGGGGGCATCCGCAAAGAGCGAGGGATATAAGTTTTATTTAGGCAGGAGGAACATCGTCGACACCTGAACCACCCGCCGGATTACACCGCCCAATGCGCTTGATCGAGAGCCATGCACCCTTGAAAATACCGTGTCTTTTCAGGGCAATTACTGCGTAGGCGGAGCAGCTTGGATGAAATCGACAGCCTGATCCTGGAACTAACCAATGTAACGGTCTTGAAATGAATCGTTGATAAAAATAAATCGGTTGCAAGGCCAACCAAACCACGCAGTTACGAAGTCGATTCATCATTTTATTTCACGGTCGATTTTATCGCGGTCTCGTAAATTTTCTTTAGGTTCGCAAAAGATTTTCTGAGGATGCTGGGGCGAGCAATTAAAACACATTCCCACCCAACGGGTAAGAGATCGGCATCACTGCGAAAAAGCTCACGGGCTAATCGTTTCGCACGATTTCGGTTCACGGCTAAAGGAATACTCTTCTTGGCCACCACGACCGCAAAGCGGGCTTTAACTTGCGGAGATTGACCTGGCCCAAGATTCAAAAGAAAAGGCCCGCAGTCGAGCCGCGAGCCATTTTGGCGGAGACGCGAGAAATCGGCTGAAGCACGAATTCGACGCTCCCGCGGGAGACGCATCCGATTAAGATGCGCCGAGGCGCTTACGACCAATCTTGCGACGATTGGCGAGAACTTTACGACCACCAGGGGTCTTAGAACGAGCACGGAAACCGCACTTACGGGCACGGGAAATCTTGGATGGACGGTAGGTGGGATGCATAAATTTAGATGCATTACCCAAATAGACCCCACCAATAGTGTCAAGCCCCACACTTCCCTTCTTGGCAGATAGCTAAAATTACTGAATATACCGCAATATGAGTCCAGAAAAAGCCCCCTTACGACCAACCCCCGTTAAGGCCTATCAAAATGAAGAATTTTTATTGAGCCCCCAGGCCCGGACTCTGCGAGTCATGGCGGAGCTCACTGAGCCCTACCACCGCTTCAAAAAATACGGCGTGCGCAATACGGTCGTGATGTTCGGCTCTGCACGTACCCTCCCGATTGATCGCGCACAAAAAGAACTCGAAGATGTGAAGATAGCGATCACTAAGGGAGAAATTAGTCCCTCCGAAGCGAAGGCGCGATTACGCCTCGCTGAAATTAATTTTAAGAGCGCACCCTATTACGAAGCCTGTCGCGAATTATCCAAAGAGATGACCCAGTGGTCGATGAGTCTTCCCGATTGGCAGAGATTCTTTATTTGCTCAGGGGGCGGACCCGGAATCATGGAAGCCGCGAATCGTGGAGCGAAAGAAGCCCATGGTCGCTCCGTTGGCCTAGGCATCGCTTTACCCTTTGAACAAGAGCACAATCCTTACGTTACCCCTGAACTCGATTTAGAATTCCACTACTTCTTCGTCCGTAAATATTGGTTCCTTTACTTAGCGAAAGCACTCGTCGCATTTCCCGGTGGCTTCGGCACTTTCGATGAACTGTTCGAAATGTTGACGCTGATTCAAACGGGCAAAACTAAAAAGAATTTTCCCATCTTACTTTACGGTTCCGATTTCTGGAAACGTGTGACTGACTTCGAAGTCTTCCACGAATGGGGCATGGTCTCACCGGAAGACCGTGGACTCTATCTTTACGTCGACTCCGTTAAAGAAGCTCGCGATCACTTAATTCAAATCATCACCGATAAGTACCTCAAAGAAGACGGCTTATTGTAAGCTTCGATGACCTCCCATTTAATTACAGATATCGTCTATCTACTCATTGGACTGGGAGTCGTGTATGCTTGGTTCACCGAGTACCGGAAACGCCAAAGCAATCCCGGGCCTGAACTCTTTTGGCCAGGTACGACGCGGGCCCCTATTTCAGGCATCCTCATCACTGTTTCAGGCATCCTTCTGTTGACCGTCGCGGAAACCTGCGCCGAGATTCACTTTCAGGTCACTGCTAGTCAGTCGATTAGTAATTTACATATTCTCGGAGCAACCCTGGGCGCTGCCATCGTTGAAGAAATGGTCTTTCGTGGCTTCGCCGCACCGAGTCAGTTAAGAGGCATCAAATTGCTCGGGCTCATTATCATCGGCTCGCTCATTTTTAGTGCGATTCACGGATTTGATTTTAGCACCGTCCAAGGAAGAATTAGTCTCATCGCCACTTTCTTCATTTCAGTTTGGTTATACCTCGGACGTTACAATCCTCTCAATCCCGAGCGATCCATCCTACCCTGTTTAATTGGACACGTCGTGCGCAACCTTGCCGTCTTCGGAGTTAAATGGGCCCAAGGTTTTGTTGATTTCAATTCATGAAATCACCGAAGACACTGAGTGACTGGACTCAAGGCGTCATCACCCATTCAGGTGAAGCCACTGAACAAGCAGCCCAAGCATTTGCTCAACTACTTCCAGCTGACACTACCCTTGCATTAGAAGGTAATCTCGGAGTCGGTAAAACCACCTTTGTACGCGGACTCGTGAAAGGCTTTGGAATCACGGAAGACATCACCAGTCCCTCCTTCTCTTTACTCAATGTTTACAAGGGTGAACGGATGATTTTCCACGTGGATGCGTATCGCCTCACCCAAGCATCGAGCTTCGATGATTTAATGATTTGGGATTCAGCGGTCAGCCCTTGGAATGTGATTGTCGAATGGCCCGAGAAAGTTGCCTCACGACTCCCTCGTTCTCTGTGGAAACTAAAAGCCACCATCCTTGCGGACGGTGGCCATCAGTTTACCCTCAGTATAAATTAAACTTACTGCTTACCAAAACGCTTACGCTCGTTTTCCGTGAGGTAACGTTTGCGCATGCGGATGAAGTTAGGTGTCACTTCAACCAATTCGTCGGACTCAATATACTCTAAGCAATTTTCGAGAGACATTTGGCGCATCGGCTTAATCTTCGCCATGTCGTCCGAACCGGAAGCACGAACGTTGGAGAGCTTCTTATTGATGACCAAGTTAATTTCGAGGTCATTGTCCTTACAGTGTTCACCGACCACTTGACCCATGTAAATTTCGTCGGTGGGCTTCACGAAGAAGTCACCACGGTCATAAAGACGGTCGAGTGAGTAAGAGGTTACTTGACCTCCCTCACCACCGATCATCACACCCGCAGCACGGCGAGGGGCATCGCCCTTCACTGGCTCATAACCCAATAAATTGTGGTACATGACCGCGTCACCACGGGTAGTGGTCAGCATCATCGTACGTAAGCCGAACAAGGAACGAGAAGGGATTTTGAACTCCATGTGAATCCAACCGCTGGTACCAGCCTTGGCATCCATCGAGCGTAATTCGCCACGGCGACTGAGAACCAGCGCCATCACATCGCTCTGCGAAGCTACTGGGCAATCGACCGCCAAAGTTTCCACAGGCTCGCATTCTTTGCCGTCGATCTGCTTCATGATAACCTGAGGCTTACCGACTGAAAGTTCATAACCTTCGCGACGCATGGTTTCGATTAACACGCCTAAGTGCATCAAACCACGACCGGAAACTTGGAACGCATCGGCACCGGCTTCACGTTCGACGCGAAGCGCCACATTCTTTTCAAGTTCTTTAGTAAGACGTTCACCGACCTGACGGCCTGTGACGAATTTTCCATCGCGACCTGCAAAAGGTGAATCGTTCACACGGAATGCCATCGTCACAGTAGGTTCATCTACTTTAACAGGAGGCATGGGCTTAGGAGTTTCGATATCCGTAATCGTTGCACCGATTTCAACGTGATCTAATCCGATGACTGCACAGATGTCACCCGCGGTGACTTCTTCGGCTTTCACGCGACCAAGAGCTTCAAAGACTTCCACTTCTAAAGTGCGTTGCTTAAATTGTTCGCCAGCTCGGTTGATGAGCATGACCGGCATGGAAGGTTTAATGCGTCCAGCGGTGACCCGGCCGACTGCGATACGACCCACGTAATCACTATACAAAATCGCGGTAACCATGATTTGCAGAGGGTTAGCGAGCGCTTCTTCGCGACTCTTAAAACCAGCAGCTGCACCACGGGAAGAACCTTCAGCATAAGGCTCAGGAATATGGTCAACGATGGCGTAGAAAAGTTCTAATAAATCTTTTGGACGTTTACCCTCTTCAGTTTTCGCGCGATCCACAGTGGCCCAACCATCGCGACCAGAAGCGTAGACTACGGGGAAATCGAGAGCCGACTCTGGAGCGTCGAGCGCCACGAGTAAGTCGAAAATTTCATCCACGACGGCGTCAGGACGAGCCGAAGGTTTATCGATTTTATTGACGACAACGATAGGCTTAAGACCTAAGGCCAAAGCTTTCGATAAGACGAAACGGGTTTGGGGCATCGGACCTTCAAAGGAGTCGACCACCAGTAAACAACCGTCGGCCATATTTAATACGCGTTCAACTTCGCCACCGAAGTCTGCGTGACCAGGGGTATCGATTAAATTAATTTTATACTCATCTTTATTGCGTGGATCGGTCCAGCGAATGGAACAATTTTTGGCGGTGATGGTGATACCGCGTTCGCGCTCGAGGTCGCCCGAGTCCATGATTAGGCCGTGCTGACCACCCGCGAGCTTGTCGAGGTCTTCGGCGCGGAACATACCGGACTGGTAAAGGAGGCGATCGGTCAGGGTTGTTTTTCCATGGTCGACGTGCGCAATGACTGCAATGTTACGTAATTTCATCTGTTAAAAGCCCTACGCATAGGAAAAATCGCTCCCCTGCAAGGGGATAAAACAATTGTGGCAAATTGGTGACGGCTAAAACCCGATTTTGGACTTAATTAAGCCAATCCGTCGCGCACTAAAACGGCTTCAGAATCGAGGTTTCGACCCATAAAATCGCGGAAAATCTGATCGGCGGGCTCAGAATTACCCTTCGCAAGAACCTTTTCCCTGAGTTCCCTGCCCACTTGAGAATTTAAGACCCCCTCTTTAAGGAAACGGGTAAACGCATCGGCCTCCAAAGCCTCGGCCCATTTATATGAATAATATCCGGCAGCATAGCCGGTAGCATCGGAGAAGAGGTGACTGAAACGACGAGCCATGGAGGGAACGCGCTGCGAAGTGCGAGTCTGCCAAGAGGCCATCGCATCGTTCCAATGTTTATCGAGATCCGTATTTTTGAGTTCGTTCGCGCGAATGTGTAAATCTAAATCCAGTTTAGAGAAACAAAGTTGGCGCATACATTGGGAAGCAGCACGGAAATTCGAAGAGGCGTCTAATTTCTTTAAAAGATCAGAAGGTAATTTTTCGCCGGTCAGATGATGACGAGCAAACAGCGCGAGTGACTCTTCTTCCCAACACCAGTTTTCTAAAAGTTGCGAAGGGAGCTCTACGAAATCCCAAGCCACGCGCACGCCGGATAGAGATTCTACTTCAACCTCGGATAATAAATGGTGAAGCAAATGTCCGAACTCATGGAAGACCGTCGTGACTTCGTCGTGCGTCAGCAACGCTTGCTGACCATTGACGGGAGGGGTGAAATTACCACACATGAGGCCTAAATGTGGCGCAAATGAGCCATCGGAACGCGGCCCACCCGTCCGGAAAAAATTCATCCAAGCACCACCGCGCTTCGACTCACGTGGAAACCAATCGGTATAAAATGAACCAAGATGGCGCGAGCCATCATGCACTTCGTAAAATCGAACTTCGGGATGCCAAACGCTGACCGGTGAATTCTCCACGCGCGGAGCAGCGGCTTTAAAGACTTCGGCCTTCCCCGTTGCATCAACATAAACCGTATCACGTGCTACGACCTGAATTCCAAAAAGATTTCCAAAGAGTTTAAACATTCCGGCAATCACGCCTTCGACAGGGAACCACGGGCGCAGCGCTTCGTCATCAAAGCCGTGATATTCGCGACGCATTTTTTCGGAATAGAAACCAAACTCCCACGGATGCAAAATACGCACCGCATCTTTTTCAATTTTGGCGCGATACTGTTCTAACTCTACCACTTCTTGTTCGAATTTAGGACGAATGCGCACCGCCATGTCTTCGATAAATTTGAGAGCTTGATCGCCCGTTTGGGCCATGCGGCGGGCCGTCGTAAAATCCGCAAAATGCTTTTTGCCCAATAAACGGGCCTTTTCATCACGCAGGGAAAGGATTTCGGAAACCAGCTGAGTGTTATCCCACTTTGCCTTATAACCCACTTGGCTCAATGCCTCCCAGCATTTTTGGCGAAGGGCGGCATCTTCTCCATATTGCAAAACAGGAAAAACGGACGGTTGTTGTAAAGTGATTCTCCAAGAATCTGGACGGCTTTTGGCTGTCGCTGACTGCTTGGCTAATCCAAGCGCACTGGGGGGTAAGCCCTTCAACTGATTTTCGTCATCAATAAAAATTTCCCAGTCATTGGTAGAATCTAAAACGTTCTCGGAATATTTTTGAGTTTTTTCGGCGAGCGCGGCATTTACCTCGGCCAATCGCTTCTTTTCTTCAGGAGGCAGGCCGGCACCATTCTCTTCAAAGTCGGCAATCGTTTCCTCTAGAAATCTCCGCTTAATCCCTTGCAGAGATTTTGCTTCGGCGGTGTTTGCGTAATTTTTAAAAACCTGCCAGATATCGGGGTCGAGCGTGAGTGAAGTATAAAACGCAGTAACTTCAGGCAAAAGTGCATTGTAGGTTTTACGAAGGTCGGGCGAATTAAGTACTGAATCGAGGTGACCCACCAATCCCCAGGCACGTGATAAATCCTTGGTCGCACTTTCAAAACCGAGAAGAACATGAGCGTAGGACAGTTGCGGACCAGAAAGTTTTTTGAATGCCTCGATCCGTTCTTGGGTCTGTTTCAAAGCTAGGCGAATATCGGGCTCGATGGCGCTGGATTGCAACTGACTCCAATCGAAGAGGAAGTCGTCTTTGAGAAATGGGTGCACCTGACCATTAAGACGATGGTACGATAAATTTCAAGGGGACTCCTGCAATTCTCAGGCAAACTTCTTCAAGTATCGACGACACAGGCTTGCGCCACGAGCCCTGAGCCCAAATGTATTAGGGATGAACAAGAAAGAGGCGATTCCCGTCACGAGCATCGAGGTGATTCCGACCAAGGGCGGAACCGCGGTGTTTCTTGTTACCGAAAACAAAACAATCGTTATCCAGGTCGATACTTTAGTGGGTGAATACCTTCTGGCGGCCCTTGCTAATAAAGTCGCTGAACGCCCGCAAACTCACGATCTCATGCTTCACTTGCTGCTGGGTCTGGATGCCGACATTTCCCATGTGACCGTGGTGGAAATGAAAGAAGGCGTTTTCTTTGCCCGCATTGTGATCAATCAAGTTGGACCCGTGGCCCGCAAAGTCGCGGAAGTCGATGCCCGTCCCAGCGATGCACTCGTCTTAGCGGTTAAAGCCAAACGTCCGGTATTCATTATGCCTGTCGTCCTAGATGCCTGCGAGGATATGACTGAGACTCTGGCCCGACTCCGAAAACAATCGTGAACTCTGCCCTCCCCCAACCGTTAGTCAGTGGCACACGTCCCTCGGTCTTAGCACCGATGCAAGACGTTACGACGACGGGATTCATGAGAGTCATCGGACGTCGCGGAGTACCCGATTGGTTTGTGACGGAATATTTTCGAGTTCATGAAACGTCGACCCCGGAAAAACATATTCTGGATTCCATTCAAAACCACGGCACGGGTCGACCGGTCTTCGCTCAACTCATCGGGGAGGATATTCCTCATATTATTCGTACGATTAAACTCCTTCAGGCCTACCCTATCGCAGGGATTGACCTGAATATGGGCTGCCCAGCTCCCAAGGTTTATCGCAAGAACGTGGGCGGTGGATTGCTCAGAGACCCAGCAAAAATCGATGAAATCTTAAATGTGATGCGCGCCGAGATTGCCGGAACCTTTACCGTAAAAATGCGAATCGGTTTCGATGGTATGGAAAATTATGAAGCGATATTAGATTTAATAAATAAACATAAGGTCGATTTACTCACGGTGCATGGTCGCACCGTCAAAGGACTTTACTGGGCAGAAGTAAACTACCCAGCGATCACCCAAGCGGTTAAAAAAGTAGCGTGTCCAGTCATTGCCAATGGTGATGTCACCCAAGCGACTAAGGCCACGCAGCTCATCCGTGAAACGGGTGCCTATGGGATGATGATGGGACGACATGCGATAAGAAATCCATGGATCTTTCGTCAGTGGCGCGAACTGCAACAAGGTCAGCCTCTCTATCAGCCTAAACTTTCTGACGTTCGAACTTATATTCAAGAGTTAGCGGATGAGTGTTGTGATCAATCGATGCATTCGGAGCGACAAGCGGGGCGACTGAAGAAATTCTTAAACTTCATCGGACTCGCGATCGATACCGAAGGGAAGTTTTTATACGACATGCGTCGTACGGAAAACTTAGGTGACTTGTTAAAATGCTGTGATGTGCACCTGATGGGAACACGTGCGAATGAGATTTATCCAGACGAGCCACACCGCGGCCTCATTGCTCGACCCACCCGAGAAACCCAGCAAACCTGTGAATTATAAGCCGAAAATGGGTCGTTTGACCCCCCTGCCCAAACCCCTAACTTTAACCCTATGATCAATCTCACCGAAGCTGCCGCGGTTCAAGTTCGCAAACTTCATGCACAACAGGCCAACCCTGAATCCTCTTTGCGTGTCTTGATTGAAACCGGTGGATGTTCGGGCTTCGAGTATGGAATGTCTTTTGATGTTAAAAAAGATAATGACTTAGAATTCGTCAGCCAAAATCTTAAAATTCTGATTGATCCAGCCAGTCACGCTTACCTGGAAAATTCGACGATACATTTTGATGATGGTCTACACGGAAAAGGTTTTGAAGTAAAAAATCCTAACGCCACATCGACCTGTGGCTGCGGAAAATCATTTAGCTAACGTGGTACTGAGAGCTCTTCTCTTTGGAGGAATTTCTCTCGCTCTCACCGCATGCGCACCTAACCCAACGCCCACCCTTTCACCCATGTCTTCATCTGAAACTGTCACTGTTCGTCTAGAAATTTCACCTGGGGAATTAGGTGAGCCACAAAAAGTTAAACGGGTGGTCAAATCTGACGAAGAATGGGCGAAGCAACTCACTCCGAGTCAGTACCATGTCTGTCGATCCAAGGGCACGGAAAGACCCTTCTGTGGGAACCTCCTCGATAATAAGAAAACTGGAGTTTACACCTGTGTTTGCTGCGATTTACCGCTCTTCGCCTCTCACTCAAAGTTCAATTCTGGTACCGGCTGGCCGAGCTTCTTTCAGCCGATTGCGAAAGAAAACGTTTTGAATATCGTTGATAGCAGTCACGGGATGGAACGGGTTGAAATCGTGTGTGCCCGTTGCGACTCCCACCTGGGTCACGTCTTCGAAGACGGACCTAAGCCGACTGGACTGCGTTTCTGTCTCAATTCTGAATCGCTGAACTTTCGCGAGACTCCGAATAAATAAAGCTTAGCGCTTAGATTTTTTAGAAACTTTTTTAGAGACTTTTTTCTTCGCCTTTAAAACCTTTTTCTTGGTTTTCGGTTTCAAAATTTTTGCTTTAGCTTTTTTCACTTTAGCTTTTTTCGCTACAGGCTTCTTCGAGACGAGTTTCTTCGCTTTTACAGGTGAAACCTTCACCGCTTTCCAAAGTTTTTCTTTCAAGTCTTCCAAACCATCTTGGGTATAACAAGAAATCGGAATTACCGGATCCTTCACCTTACTCTTAAACAGTTTTAGATTTTCGGCGGCTTTGGGTAAATCCATCTTATTAGCCACAATCACGCGCGGTTTACCGGCGAGAATTTTCGAGTACAGGCGGAGTTCGCGTTCTAAAATACGATGATCATCCCAGGGCTTACGATTTTCGCTACCCGCCATATCGATAATAAAGACAAGGAGTGCACAGCGTTCGATGTGGCGAAGGAACTGGTGACCGAGACCGCGATTTTCGTGAGCACCTTCAATCAACCCAGGAATGTCGGCCATGAAAATACGGCCGTGGATAGCTGGGTATTCAATGACACCGACGTTGACGTGTAAGGTAGTAAATGGATACGGCGCCATTTTCGGACGGGCAGCCGTGAGCAAATTAGTGAGCGTCGATTTTCCGGCGTTAGGGTATCCGACCAATCCGATATCGGCGATGGTCTTGAGTACTAAGCGAAAATTACCCGATTCGCCAGGATAGCCGGGAGTGGTACGACGGGGGGCTTGGTTCACGGAACTCTTAAAATTCATATTACCCATTCCACCCTTGCCGCCTGCTAATAAAATAACGCGTTCGCCGTGTTCGGTGAGCTCAGCGACTAAGCGACCCGAGATTTCATCGACGACTTGAGTGCCTGGGGGCACAGGTAAAATTAAATCAGCACCATCAGGGCCAGCGCACTGACGACCCATTCCGGGAATGCCATTTTTGGCGGAGCGGTGTGGTTGCCAGCGATAGGCTTGTAAATCGCCTTCATTACGATCGCAGAGCAAAACAATATCGCCGCCCTTGCCACCATTACCGCCATCGGGTCCGCCCTTCGGAATAAATTTCTCACGACGAAAACTCACGCAGCCATGACCGCCTGCGCCGGACTTCATAATAACTTTAGCTTCGTCGATAAACATGTGACTAACAATTAGGCGAGGCGAACGCCCGAGAGCGAGGGGAAAATATTTTTAGCGCTCTAAACCACGAGAACAACGCAGCCAACGCTCTAAAGGGGCGAAGAAAATAATATCAGCCAGAAGTCCTACCCCAACGACCACGGTCATGACTCCCATGACTTGATCCATTCGCAGCAACTCACGTCCGGCGTGTAATAATGAGCCCAGTCCAAAACCGGTGAGAATCACGACGAAAATTTCGGCGGCCATCAAGGAGCGCCAAGCAAAGGCCCAACCCTGTTTCATACCGCTGACAATTCCAGGTAAGGCCGCTGGGAAAATAACGCGTGACCATAAATGCCAACCTTGTGAACCCATGGTCATACCTGCTCTTAAATAAAGAGGTTGGACTGAAAGTACTGATTCTTGAACGGCAATCACCACGGCCCAAATGGTGCCCATCACGACCACGAAAAGCACAGCGGATTCTTCTTGGCCAAACCAAAGTAAAGCCAGTGGCACCCAACAAACGGAGGGTAAAGTTTGTAAACCTAAAGCGAGAACTCCGAGCGTATCACGAATCCAACGCACCCGGGCGCACAGTGCACCTAGTGGAACTCCTAGTGCGGCACCAATCGCAAAACCAATCATCAAGCGACGTATCGTCACCCAGGTGGCCGATAATAATTCGCCGTTAATTAAAGATTCATAAAACCATTTAAATATATGGGAAGGCGATGGAACTAAAACCTCATTAACATGACCCGTACGAACATACCATTCCCAGACGCCGAGAAAAGTAATAGCAAGAAGTGTGGGGATAACTGGACGTGGAAGTTTCATTTTATGAATTTACCCCTTCATTGATGTGTGAAGATAAGGCGGCGGTAACTTTTGCGGCGAGCGAAGCTAATTCAGGGTCATTGATGCGACGTGGGCGTGGTAAATTGATATCAAATACCTCACGGATACGTCCAGGGTGCGGAGAAAGTAAGACGACGCGGTCACCTAAACAGACCGCTTCACGAATATTGTGAGTGACGAGAATAATGGTTTTCTTTCTCTTCGTAAAAATTTGCTGGATATCACCATAGAGCTGATCGCGCGTTAAGGCGTCGAGCGCTGAGAAAGGCTCATCCATCAAGAGCACGCGAGGATTAGGAGCGAGGGAGCGAGCTAAGGCGACGCGTTGACGCATACCGCCAGATAATTCATGCGGGCGGGCTTTTTCTTTATCGGCCAGACCGACTAAGGATAAATAATAGCGGGCAGATTCTAATCTTTCTTCCTCGGTTAGACCGGGCTTTAAGCGCAGACCGAAGAGAACATTTTCTAAAACGTTTAACCAAGGGAACAACGCATCTTGTTGGAACATGACGAGGCGATCACGTCCGGGCAAACGCACGGGATCTTCACCGAGTAAAATAGAACCTTCGTTAGTTTGTTCTAATCCTGCGAGCAGACTGAGCAGGGTTGATTTACCGCAGCCTGAGGGGCCCACGATTACCAAGAATTCACCTTCACGCACATCGAGTGAGATATCCTCAACGGCGGTCACGCGACCGGCGGCACCTACGAAACGTTTGGTAACGTTACGAAGCGTCAACGCAGGGGTGATGACTTTATCGTTAATCATTGAACTAGGGGTGATTAAGAATGCGAGTTATACGGCTCAGTTGGCAAGATAAGAGGATACTATTACTTTTGCGCCGGAGCTGGATCCGCGATGAGCGATTCTAACAAAGGCTCAATGGGGGCATCGCCATTAAGTAAACCTGAGGCTTGTGAATCCTTAAGCGCCTGAGTCAAAGCACTGGTTAGACGTGCTTTGCGAGTAGCATCGTCTTCACGTGCATCAAAGACGACTCGACTCAAAGCAGTGGAAATTAATTTAGCTTGGGGTGCAGCGGATCTTGTTTCACCGCCGATACCATTACATATTAACTTTTCATGCCAAGCTTGGTCGGCTAAAAGTTTATCGCGCAGTAAGTAGTGCGATTGAACGAAGGCTTCGATCCCACGTTTATTTTTGGAGAGCGCGGTTTTGGATGAAGCGAGAACAGTGATAATCGATTCTTTGTTTTCGACTAAAATTTCTCCGCCGAATTCTGTCGTGAGACGTGTGACCCAAGGTTCAACGGTCCAGGCTGCATCGACATCGCCGCGTGAGAAGAGTAAAACAAGTTCCGCATTAGCCGCCGGAATGATTTGGGCATCACCACCATTGAGAGCGATTTTTAGCCCACCCTGCTTAAGCCAAACACGCGCTTCAATATCCTGCGTGTTGCCGAGCTGAGGTGTTGCTACACGACGACCAATAAAATCTTTTGGAGTTTTTAAATTCAAACCCTTACGCACCACGAGAGCATTACCCGCATGGGCTACGGGAGCTAAAATACGAATCTGTTGTCCTTTGGTGCGGACGTGAGCATTGATTACAGGTGATGGCCCCACGTAGGTGAGATCAATCGCACCAGCGAGCAGTGCTTCCATGGCTGAGGGACCGGCGTTATAGGAACGCCATTCGATTTTGGAACCTGGTGGTAGGTGAGCCAAGTGCCAGTCGGCACCTTCACGCTCGAGTTGACGCGCAGCAATCGCTGGCGAATGCGTTAGGTTGGGGAAGAAACCCACCCGTACAGTTATGGGCTGCTCGGCCGCACTCCCAATCGAGGCAACAAAAAGTAAGGCTATGGCGGCGAGATGACGCATAAAGTTATTTAAGATTACTTCTTTAGTTATATTATAATGATTAGAATACAATCTAATAAGTCATTTTTCATATTATCATAACTATCAATTATTTATAAACTTCAAATTACCGAAAAAACGAACCAAATACTCGCAGAAACAACGATAATTGTCCCCATAATACCTAAATATTTTACCCACCCAGGTGCAACGTATATGCCCATCAGCTTTTTATCAGTGGTGATGCGCACCAGTGGCCAGCAAGCGAAGCCAAGTTGGAGGCTGAGGATTACTTGGCTCCACAGTAAAAGTTCAACGGCCTTCCCTTCTCCTGCATAGGCGATCACGAATAGTGCGGGAACGAGTGCGGCGAGGCGGGTGAATGTTCGTACCATCCAAGCCTTACCTTTAATTTTTAAAAAACCTTCGAGCACAATTTGTCCGGCCAGTGTTCCCGTGATGGTGGCATTCTGACCTGAGGCCAAAAGTGCTACGGCGAAAAGTGTCGCTGCAATGGTAGACCCTAAGGCGCCGTTGAGTAATTGATAGGCCTCTCGAATATCGGTGACGGGAGGCTGTCCGGCGTGATGGAAGGCCGCTGCACTTAAGATTAATAATCCTGCGTTTACAAAGAAAGCAAAGACGAGCGCTAAGCTGGAGTCATAGGTGGCAAAGCGAATCGCTTGTTTACGCTCTTCCACCGTTTTTCCTAAATCGCGTGAGCCGACTAATGAAGAGTGCAGATAAAGATTATGTGGCATGACTGTCGCACCGAGAATTCCCAAGGCGATGAAAAGCATCCCGGGATTTTTAAAAACTTCTCCGGTGGGAATAAACCCTTGTAACACGGAGTGAATCGCTGGCTGCGCAATCAGCAGTTCAGCCCCAATACACAGGGCAATAGTCAATACTAAGACAGCAACAATCGATTCTAACCAACGATAGCCTAGACGCATCAAAGCCAAGAGCAGTAAGACATCTAAGGCGGTAATGAGAGACCCGATAAAAAGGGGAATTCCAAAAAGTAACTGCAAGGCGATGGCCGATCCGAGCAGCTCGGCTAAGTCCATCGCAATAATTCCAATCTGCGCGGAGATCCAAAGGAAAGTAGATACTACAGGCGAATAGCGCGCCCGACAGGCCTGCGCGAGGTCTTGTCCGGTGGCGACCTGTAAGCGCACACAGAGATGCTGGAATAATATCGCCATTAAGTTAGCTAATAAAATTACCCACAGCAAAGCGTAGCCGAATTCCGAACCACCTGCTAAGTCAGTCGCCCAATTACCAGGATCCATATAACCTACCGCGACTAAAAATCCTGGACCGACGAAGCCGAAAAAGCGACGCAGTGCCGTCATGCGCGAAGCTGATTTGTTTACTGGGTCGGACGGAAGGGTCACGAATGAAAAATCTTTTATTCGCTACCCAGTGTCAACCTACAGTATTTCTTAAGGAGTAAATCGCTAAGCCCGACCAGAGGAGTGTTCGGACAATATGTGTCCGCGTTAGGTGATTAATCACCTCTAAGTTATAGCCTTCTTGTTGTAATCGACGGTGGGCGGGAATCGAACAAATCGCCGTAAAAACCCAGGTCAGAACGACCAAGACAAAGCCCGTCACCGCGGCGCCATTTCGCCATAACAGAAAATGTCCGACGATTTGTAACAAGAGTAATGGACCAACCACCCAGCCCACGCGACTGGTATAGCTTTGGTGATGCTCGCGAAAGTTCTCACTACGCCAGCGTGCGAAATCGGGATACGTACAAAAATAAATTAACCACGCGACCGCCGCCATGGCTAAATCAATCGAGGGAAGGAGTTTAAAAAGTAGAGAGATTTGCATCAGTATTAAAGGGTAGAAAGTAGTTGGCGAAGTTCGGCTTCGGGATCCTCGTGGCCTTGCGCCACGGCAAGCTGAAGTGCTTCTTGAAAGGCAATTTTGGCTAAATTCTTTTGGGCTAAATACAAATAAGTTTTTCCCAGAAGAATACGAGGCATCATCCAATCGGCCTTACCCTCCGCCGCTTGATGTAAATGTTCTATGGCCGCTGGAAAATTACTTTCCTGAAAGAGGGCTTGGCCTAGCGAAAAACGGAAGAGTGGATTGGTGGGGTCAGACTCCACCCGAGCACGAAATACTTCAGAACGGGGAATCATGTTTAGACTTTTGTTTTCTGTCGAAAAATGACAACGGAAAGTCCGGGCAGGCAAACTTCAATCGATTGCGAGCGACCATGGGCAGCGATTTTTTCTGAAACCACGCCGCCTAAATTTCCACTACCCTTGCCAGCATAATAACTGGAGTCGGTATTAATCGCTTCTTCCCATTTACCCAGACAAGGCACCCCAAATCGATAAGTGCGTTCCACGGGTGTGAAATTACCCACGACCACCCAGGAGCAATCATAACCATGACGTTCAAAAATAAGAACACTCTGGTCGCCATCATCGGCATGCACCCAGTTAAAACCTTGAGAGTCAAAATCTCGCTCCGCGATAGTCTTATCTTTTTTATAAAGTGCATTTAAATCAGCGACTAACTTCTGAATCCCTTCGTGCAGGGGATATTGTAAGAGGTGCCAATCAAGGGAAGAAGAGTGACTCCACTCTGCTACTTGCCCGAACTCACATCCCATGAATAAAGATTTCTTACCAGGCCAAGCCCACTGTAAGGCTAATAAGCAGCGAAGATTGGCGGCTTTATGATGAAAATCGCCCCCGCCCATTTTGCCCATCAGTGAACCTTTTCCGTGGACTACTTCATCGTGTGAAAAAGATTGGATAAACGCTTCCGACCAATGGTAGAGCATCCCAAACGTGAGTTTGTTATGATGATATTTTCGGTAAAGCGGATCTTCTTTAAAATAATTTAAGCTATCGTGCATCCAGCCCATATTCCATTTGTAATCAAAATTTAAACCTCCCTCGGCAATCGGTTTAGTCACGCCCGGATATGAAGTGGATTCTTCGGCGATGGTAATCGCGCCAGGGTGATAAAGATGCACCAGGGCATTCGTTTGTTTTAAAAACTCAATCGCCGCTAAATTTTCTCGTCCACCGTGTTCATTCGGAAGCCACTCACCCTGTTTTCTTGAGTAGTCCAGGTACAACATCGAGGCGACAGCGTCAACGCGCAGGCCGTCGATGTGAAAGAGGTCTAACCATGAAAGCGCTGAGCCCACCAGAAATCCGCGAACTTCGTGACGTCCGTAATTAAAAATCAAGGTACCCCAGTCTTGATGTTCGCCCAGACGCGGATCGGCGTGTTCGTACAAGTAGGTACCATCAAATTGGGCGAGAGCGAAAGTGTCTTTAGGGAAGTGCGCGGGAACCCAGTCCATAATCACACCGATATTGGCACGGTGTAAGGTATCGACGAGCGTCATGAAATCTAGCGGTGAGCCAAAACGATGTGTCGGTGCGTAAAATCCCGTTACTTGATAGCCCCACGAGCCGTCAAAAGGATGCTCCGTGGGCGGCATCAATTCCACATGGGTGAAACCTAGTCGATTGCAGTATTCGGCCAACTGCGTTCCCAATTCTTGATAATTTAAGGAGCGATTATTATCTTCGGGCACACGACGCCATGAACCCAAATGAACTTCGTAAATCGATACGGGCTGTGGGCGAGAAGGATGCAGGCATCTTTTTTTCATCCACTCCGAGTCCTGCCAATTAAACGTCGATAGATCACAAACCACAGCGGCGTGATGCGGCGGAGGTTCAAAACTTAAGGCGCAGGGATCAGTTTTTAAGAACGGAGTTTCGTCAGCCGGGCCGAGGATTTCATATTTATAACACGCACCAGCGGTGAGACCTGGAATAAAAATTTCCCAAATCCCTGAAGCGCCCAAAAGTCGCATGGGATGGGTGCGACCATTCCAAAAATTGTGATTACCTACTAAGGAAACGCGGCGAGCGGAGGGAGCCCAGACGGCGAAGCGAACTCCTTTGACTCCATCAAGGGTCGCCAGGTGCGAACCTAGCTTATGATAAACTTTATGATCATCACCCTTACCTATTAAAAATAAATCCGATTCGGAGAGGGTCGGTAAGAAACGGTAAGGGTCTTCGAGGAGGTGAGTAATTTTTTCCCGATAAGTAGCTTTGAATTGATACCGAAAAACGGATTTCGATTTAATTTCTACCTCAAAAATCCCTAACGAATGAATTTTCTTCATGGGGATACCCTTGTTCTCACCTTCCATCATCAGTTCACAACTGATGGCTTCGGGTAATAATGCCCTCACCATGAACCCCCCTTGTGATAATAAATGTAGCCCTAAAAAGCGGTGGGGGGAGCTTTCCTTGCCCTCAACGAGGCGAGTTAGCTCAACTTGGCTTAGGTGCATAGGTCAATAATCTACGACAATCGTATGCCCGCAAGCGCTCATTGCCCGAAAATACTTGAGAGAATGCCCTAATCGCCAAGTCTGGAGCAAATGCCTGGTCGAACTCTCAGCCCACTCCTTGCCTTCCTCTTCTGCAGCACCGCAGTCATGGCGGCGGACTCGACCACAAAAGTCGCACCTGAGATTGCCACGAACTCAAACATCCAAGGAGAAAGTTTTACTTATGAAGAGAATGGAAAAGTTCTCGTCGCCGTAGATGCCAGCGTGGAAGCGAATGGCGCTCACCTTGCTGCCAAAAAAATATCTTTCAATTCTGAAACCGGGATTATCAACGCGGAAGGCGATGTCGTTTATACGACAAAAAATCTACGGATCATGGGCGAGCGATTAACCATGAATCCCAAAATCGATTTAGTGTTAGCCTATAATGTAAAAATCGGTCGCAACCCCGTTTACTTCACCGCGGAAGAAATTCGTATTCAAAACGGTGAGCGTACGATGAAAGGTGTCCGCATGTGGAATAACGAGCCACACGCTTATGGCATGAATTTAAAAATCAATGAAGCTCACTATTCTGATAAAGAGGATTGGTTAACCTTTAAAGGAGTCGTTCCCCATCTCGCTGGCATTCCATTTTTTTACCTGCCCTATTACGGGCAAGAAGGTTATCGCGATATTCCTTATGATCTTGAACTCAATACCGGCTCGCAGGAGCCTCAAGGACGTTACCTCCGTACCACTACTTTAGTCCGTCAAAGCAAGTCCCTCTGGGTCGGTGCATTGTTAGATTATTATAGCAAATCGGGCTTTCTGATGGGTCCTGCCCTTCGTTACGATAACAGCAAAACGACTCAAGATGGAACAGTTTGGCGGGGGGATTTAAAATCGGGATATATCAATGATGGCAATGTCGTGGAGAACGATATTTATGGCCGCACGCCTGATGCAAATCGTGGTTTTCTTGTCGGAAATATCAACGGACACACCAAGAATGATTTCGATTTTGCAGGTCAGTTTTATTTCACCTCGGATCCTAATTTTGTCCGCTCCTTCCGTCCGCGAGAAATCGTCGAGATTGGTCTTCCGCAAGCTAGCTTCGAAGTAACCAAACCACTCGGAGAAGGCTATCTCTCAGCGACGGTGATTGCGAAAGCTGATAACTATCAAGACGTTGCTCAAAAATTACCCGAACTGCGTTATGATTTAACGGAGAGAGCGATTACGGGAACACCCTTCAATCACCGTGCATTTGTTTCGGCTGCTTATCTGACCGAGCGTCCCTCGGCGGCCCTACCCTTACCCAATTTCACCACCGAAACAGGCGCCACCGAAGCTTGGTCGACCGCGCGTTACGATGCCTACTACGGGATCACTTATCCCTTAACCGTCCGCAATTATCTCACCTTTAAACCTGTGGTCGGCGCGCGGGCGACTTCATGGTCATCCAATTTAACTAATACGGGCGGGGTCTCCAAAGCGGTGGGTCAAGTAGGCTTCGATGTTGAAGGTCTGGCCACTGGATCCTGGAATCTCAAAGCCGACCATTGGTCGATCAACGGAATGCGTCACGCGTTTCGTCCATTTATCCAATATCGCTATTTACCCGGTGCTGATCATGCGATTGGGAAAATTCCCCTTTCGGAACGCGATGTAGCCTTTTCCGCCTTCCGCGAATTAGATCTCGCCGATCGCCCTGACGCCGCAGCGAACACCGCTACCCAAATGGGGCGGTTTGGATTTAGAAATACTTTAGCCACGCGCGATACCGCTATGGGGACGCGTGAATTAGCTCGTTTCGATATTACCAAAGACTGGTCCAATGCGGATGGCTCACTCGGCCAAACGGATTCAGACGTTCAAACGCATATCCGCTTAACCCCAGCCAACTGGGTCACGATTGATTCCTATTCCCGTTACGCCAAAAACGGCGGAGGTAATGTTGAGTCATTACAAACCATCGCTTTTAATTCGGGTGATTTCTGGAGAGCCTCCGTCGGCTGGTTCGATTTGAAACAAAGTAACGACCCCGCCAAACAGCTCTGGATCATAGGTGAAGTTAAATTAAATTCTACCTTCTCCGCGATAATGACCCTTAATTATGACGCCCTCGCTAAAGCCTATACTTATCAGTCGATTGGACTGATTCAGCGTATTGGAAATTCCTGGCAAATTGAATACGGTTTCCAAAAGCGCGTTTCGGCCTTTAATGATGGCTCACTCGGCGCCCAAGTACGGGTGCGCCTCTTCAAATTCTAAACGTGTCGGACCCTACCGAAACCTCCTCCAGCCTGCCTGCTGATGGTCTTTTACCACCAGCCGATTTAGCCATTCGTCTCGATAATTTTGAAGGCCCGCTCGATCTTCTGCTTTTCTTAATAAGAAAAAACGAAATCGATATTTACGATATACCGATTGAGAAGGTCACCCTTCAGTTCCTCCACATTCTCCGTAATCAAGAAAAAGATAATCTCGAGTTAGCTGGGGAGTTCTTCGTGATGGCGGCGACACTGATGTATATTAAAAGCCGGATGTTGCTCCCGGTGGAAAGTCGCCCCGACGAATTAGAGACAACCCATGATCAAGGCAACGACCCGCGTTGGGCCCTCGTGCAACAGCTGATTCAGTACAAACGGGTCAAAGAGACCGCGGCGATCATTCGCCAATTAGCCGATGAACGCCAAGGCCTGCTCGCACGCTATGTTTTACAGCCTCAAGGCGAAGATGCGGTGATTCGTCCGGTCGCGCCCGCCGACCGCATCGAACTCTGGAATACTTTTAATTTAGTGCTTCGGCGCCTCGCTGAAAAAATTCAGCCGGGTAATCTTGCTGTTGAAATCGTGACCGTCTCTGATCGTATGGAATATATTTTAAATCGATTAAATACTGAATCGAAATTTAATTTTACGAGTCTCTTACCCGAACGTCCCACGATTACTTATTTAGTAGCTACTTTTCTCGCCTGCCTAGAACTCACGCGGCTCGGTTCCCTTGAATTGGAACAGGAAATAAATTTCCAAGACATTTTCTGCTCCAAGCCTTTAAAAAACCCGGCCGACAGTTCTTCGCAGCCTTTGGCGACACCATCCGAATTTGATGAGCCCACGGGAGAGTCAAATTAGGTAACGGTTTGAAATTTTACATTTTCCTCTTTAGGTATTTTCTCTATGGCGGGCAAACAAAAGAACCAGCATCACCTACTCGGCCTAGGGTTGGATCATGCCGATAATCATAAGCGCATTACCAAGGGTGAAGGCTTCTCGTTAGTGGGTGGATCCAATGAGACCCACGAGAGAATGACCGAAACGGTGATTAAAACCGTCGAAGACCTGCAACGGAAGGGTCGGACAATTCCAACCGCCGATCCCCAGGAAATCGCTGACCTTTTGCGTAAACATGAACGGGCCGATTAAGACGACAAAATCTCTTACTGACTGATTGACTCACCCCCATTCCAGCACTTGATAACTGACTTCAACGATGAGCCTAGAGACCCCTCCTCCACCACCTCCTCCGCCCCCATCTTCTGAGGGTGATGCTAATTCGGCTCCTAAGTTGAAGCTCAATAAGCCTGCTGGTGCGTTTGTTCCACCCCCTCCTCCGAGTGCTGGTTCGATTCCTCCTCCCCCGCCTGCCGCTGCGATTCCTCGCCCACCGATGGTTGGAGCCTCCGCACCAAGAATCGCCCCCACCATTTCATCAGAACCCAGTGGCAGCGTTTCAACTTTAGAAGCTTCGTTTGACGTTCTTGGCTTGGTCGCTTCCATCGCGGCTTTTGCATTTTTATTATTAGAACTCTTCGTTAAAACTAAGGGATAATTTTTATGGCTTCCGATCTCATCGACAACCTCGACGCAACCACGTTTGAGTCTACCATCAAATCAGCAACCGTACCGGTGCTGGTAGACTTCTGGGCCACGTGGTGTGGACCCTGCAAGCAATTAGGTCCCGTCTTAGACCAACTGGCCACTGAGATGTCAGGCTCAGTCAAAATCTGCAAAGTAGACGTAGACACTAACCAGCCTTTAGCGGCCCAACTCGGCGTCACCTCCATCCCTGCGCTGTTCCTTTTTAAGAACGGACAAGTGGTTGATAAAATCGTCGGGGCACGTCCGAAAAGCGACATCGCTGCCTTCATCAAGAAGCACTCCTAAGCCTGTTTTAAGTAAACATAAAGAAGCCCGAGATTTCTCGGGCTTCTTTGTTTATAAATCTTATTATCTCTTATTTAGATTCTAACGGGTGCTGATCGAGAATTTCTTTACCGCTGTACTGACCACGGGCGCCGATAGCTTTACGCACTTCAGCCACCTTAGTATCCATGACTGGTCCGCCTTGGTTACCCCAAGCTGAACGAACGTAAGAGATGATATTGGCAACTTGAGCGTCTTTCAGACCCGCGCCGATGTTGGACATATTGCCGACATACTTTTGGCCATTCACTTCAATTTCTCCCGCTAACCCCGCGAGGACGATTTTGATAACGCGCTCTTCGTTGCCGACTGGCCAAGCCGATCCAGCGATGGGTGGAAAGGCACCAGCGACGCCTAAGCCGGTGGCTTGGTGACAAGCGGCACAGTTTTGAATATAAAGTTTTTCACCCTTAACGAGATCAGGCTCAAAAACCATAGGACCCATGTTGGCGACTAATTTAGGTGCATCGAGATCGAATGTGCTCGCTGAAAATTCACCCGAATTACGGGTCAGATAAACACCGGCCCAGAAACCAAATCCACAAAAGATAAATACAATCACGATAGGCAGCATGGAAAAACCCTCAGCAGGTTCCTCTTTGTCGCGGGCGAGGTGCGAGTGAATCTCGACGAGGCGACTATCGGAAAGATTACCCTGCTCACCAAAGGAGCGGTTGGGCTTATCGTTATTTTGAGAATGTTGTGACATGGGATTACTGTTTCAATTTCGCTTCAGGCGAATTGTAGTCGATGCGGAGAGATTTTAGGTACGCGACCAAGGCTTGAGCGCGCTCGGTGGGTTGAGTGACACCATTTTTGTCGACCGTGTATAAGAAATTGTAGGCAGGCATCGTGCTACCTGCGGCGGGCGAGCGAAGGTGGCCATGAATTTCGTCATCGGACTTAGCACGAGCACCGTAGTTCGCGAGGTCGGGCCCGTTACGATGGTTACCTAAGAGTAATTCAGTCTGGAGAACGTAGTCGCGGGCGACAGTCGGGCGAGGACCATAGCCCTTCGCAATATCGTTTCCTTGTCCGGCCGGACGTACCTGTTGCGTGTGGCAGGTGACGCAGCCTAATTCGAGATAAACTTGGCGACCTTGAATCGCTAAACCTGTTTCAATTGCAGGATAAAGCGGGCCACCCTCTTCAGCGGGTGCACGGCCCAAGGATCCTAATTGGACTTCACTGCTAATCAGCAAACCACCGAAGGAAGCTGCTAAGGTGAAGAAAATACCGGAGAGAATGAGATTAAAGTCCTTCATGATCAGGGCAATTTAAGCGTGAGGGTTGTCGTTTGTATTTCGCGCAGAAGCGAAGAGCATGACGAGTGAATTAATCGCGAAGGCGAGGTGTCCCACCAATTGTAAAAGCACGAAGAAGATAACGGGGATGTAATAATAGCTAATGACTCCGCTATTAACCGTGGGGTAACCACAGATTAAAAGATGGAGAGCCAATCCGAGACCTCCGATAACACAGGACCAGAAGTGGAGGTGAACTAGTTTTGCCGACGGCCAGAATGAACCCGTGACGCGTGGCAGAATATAATAAGCGGCGCCAAAGAAGACCATCGATACGAAACCGTAATTGACGAGCTGCTGCTGTCCGACGGTGAAATCGGTGAAACGAACAACCGCATTCAGCGAGCGGGTGGAGAAAAGAATATTTAATGCGGAAGAAACCACGAAGCTGACCATGCCGACTAAGACGAAGCGGAGGGTCGTGTTATTCCAAGCGTAAGCAAATCCGCGACTGTAAGAAAGTGTCCCAAAGAAATTAATCCCCAGGATAATTACCGGAACTAACATCATGAGTGCAGTAGTCACGCCGACGGATTGAATCCAAACAGGAATGGGACCGCCGAGTAATGAAGCAGGAGCCGTCCAACCCGCAAAAAGAAAGTAGGTCCAGAATCCGACAGTGGCCAAATAGTAAGCCGAGATCGTGCGACCCGACTCCTTGGAGATGAAATAATAAGTCGCAGCAATCGCCGAAGCCCCAATCCAGAGTAATTGGATATTTTGGATGAACCAACTATGGATGAGCGCCTGAAGCACTCCGGATGTCGGATACCAAAGAACTAACAGTTGCGTGATACCAAAGGCTACGGGGAAGACGAAAGAAGCACCAATGATGTACCACTGTGATACGAAGACGTGTCCGGTCGGACGACGAACAAAGGCAACGGAGGGCCACAGCGCAGCAAAGAGGAAACTGATAAATAAAGCTGGAGCCACTTCCTTGGGCATTTCTAAAAGTACGTAGCCATTGAGATGACCGAGGAAAATGGCCCCGAGTCCAAAAGTCAGAGCGAGATTCCAGCCCAACCAACCACACACTGCCAACCAGCTATCTTTAAATTCAAAGCGAGCTAGTGCTGACATGATCCATAAGTTCACTCCGAAAATCGCATTCGCAATCCAACCATAGGTAAAGGCATTTCGCTGAAGGATTTCTAAACGACCATAAGTGAACCACTCACAACCTGCCATGAAAGTAGGGGTTTGTAATTTTAAACTTACGATGAGTCCGAGAACGGATGAAATAATTAACCAACCCAAAGCAGAGGCAAAAAATAAACGAACAGGGAGGGTGCTTCCTTTATCGCTTGGGGAAGAATGTGCTTGGCGGTAATAGTCCTGGCTCATCGAAGATTATAAAATTATTTAAGACCTAATTCGGCGGTGGTCCAAGGTGTGTTGCGTGAAGCATTGGCATCGCGCACGGCTTTGACTTGTTCAACGGTCACCGGGCCTGAATTGTTGCCAAAACTAGCACGCACGTAAGTGGTAACATCAGAAATATCTTGGTCGTTCAGCCCTGCGACTGCAGGCATCATACTGTTGTAAGTTGTGCCAGCAACAGTGACTGGTCCGATCAATCCATGAAGAATGAACTTAATAGATAGTGTCGGATCACCGTTCACAATCGGCGCCTCAGCTAAAGGAGGAAAAACTGGAGGCAGCCCCTTACCCGTAGGCTGGTGACAGGCCACACAAGTGCGTGAGTAGACTGCTAATCCGCGCTTCATTACTTCTTCATCGGCCACTTTGGGTGCGTCGGCATTTAGTGAAACGGGCTGAGGTGCCGATGGACCAGGCGCAGAGTAATTGCGCATTTTATTTACTAAGTCAGGATCAGCCGCCATGAGCGACATCGCTGTTTCGACCGGCACACGATAAGTTCCGTCGGCGTTTAAACCGGTAGCAGAAATTAATCCCTTCGCTTTTGATTCAATATCAGCACGTAGTGCTTTTTCGGCGATGCGGCGCTCGACGTCAGAATTGGTTTTGGGACTGAAGGCAACATACGCGTAGGCGATGACAAAGATGGCGACGAAAACGAAGGCTAAAATTCCTAACCAAGAAGCAACTTGGCCAGGAATTAAAGGGCGATCTCCATTAGAAGAATTATCACTCATGGTAATTGATAGACTCGAGAATACGAGGGTCGTGGACGGGGATAGTTTCTGCCTGGGTGGAGGCACGTAAAAATAATCCGATGACTAAGCAGCCGAAACCAGCAATCGCGAGCAGGTCTAGGGCGAGATAGCCACTGATGAAGGGTGATACCGTAAAACCTTCAGGCGCAGTCTTATCGACGATTTGACGGGGCACGGCGTTGAACCAGAGATCCATAATACCACCCACAAAAATAATCCAGGCGATGGTGAGTAATCGACGGGCAACAATTTTTGCGCGATAAAATAAAAGTAAAAGAAAGGGCAGGAAAAAGAATCCGAAAATGAGGTACATCGATACACCCCACCAATCGCTTTTCAATCCCGTGACGGGATTAAACTCACGCATGTTATACCAGAAAGTTTCTTCGGGGATATTGGCATTATAAATAATGAAGTACTGCGAAAAGCTGATGTACGCCCAGAAAACAGTGAAGGCGAGCATCAGACAGCCGAGTACGTGGCGGTGGGCTTGATTAAGAAGTCCATCGAGCCAACCGCCGTTGGATAGTCGATAGGTGAAAATCACGGTAGCAGCTAAGGCCAAGCGAATCGAGAGGGAGAAAAACCACACACCATACATCGTCGAGAACCAGTGATAAGAAAGGGCCATTAAACAGTCGAACGCGAGCAAGGTCAGCATAACGGCACTCGCAGGAATGCCCACGGCAGAAACCGCGTGCAAGGTATGGGTATGTTGTGCGGTGCGTTCTTTGTCCTGTTTAAAAGACCAGTGACGCAGAGCCCAAGTAATCACTCCGAAAAATAACACGTAAGCAGCGATACGGATGAGGAAAAAGTTTTCGTTAAGGAACCAACTTTTGGCCCGAAGAATGGGGTCGTGGCCGACTTCGTGTCCGCTTGGTAAAATATGCGAGGCATCCGTCCACTCCCAGAGTATGTGACGAAACTCAGGAATGAATGCTAAAGGAGCGACCCCCAGTAAAAGCACTACCGGTAAAGCGCTGATCATAAACTCCCAAGAGCGACGAATAATCGGAGCCCAGCCCGCGTCGAACACACGCGTAATCATAATCAACATGAGCATACCCATTAACGTAGAAACCCAAAACAAGGAACCGACTAAAACAGAGAGTGCGGGACGATGATCATGTTCGCCTAAACCCAGGAAGGCAAATGACCACACGGCAACCAAGGCAACGAAGCCAACGGCAACGAAGGTTGTCCAATGTGAAGATAAACGAGAAGGAGAAGCGCTCATGGCGAATTATTTGGCGGTGGCCTTGATGGAGGCGGGGGTGATTTCTGGTGGGCTGAACTGAGAAAGTTGCAGAGCGCGTAAGTAAGCGACGACGGCCCAGCGTTCTTCCGGTGAAAGTTTATCGCCGTAAGGCATCATCGTATTTTTGCCGTTATTAATGACGTCGTAAATTTGGCCCTGAGGATAAGCGCGATAGATCGCCGTTTGTAAATTAGCAATCGTGTTGATCGCGATGTCGCCCTCGATGGCAGAACGCACTTTCATAATACCATTACCATCGGCCGCATCGCCGTGGCAGACGGCACAATAAATTTGGTATTTCGCCCGACCCAATTCCAGAACTTTACTGTCAATCGTGTAGGGTTGTAATTCGCCCGACGATAAAAAGGTAAGACTCTTAGCTGGGAAATCTAAGAGGAAATTGCCCTTCTCATCTTTTCCGGTAACGAAAGCGGCATTGAGTGATTCAGCGCGACGGTATTCAGCGGAAAAAACTTTGGTGGGTTCAAGACCGGTACCACGAGCAACGGATCCAGCCACAGGCGGGCGAGCGTCGCGTCCGTCGGCGAAGAAAGTGTTTTCGCCCTGAGCTTTGTACTTCGGCTGATAGTCCATATCGTCGAAAACATAAATCGGAGTTTGCTTCGAGGTCTTTCCTTGGAAACCCAGGAAGCCAATCACAGCAACAACAACGATAGCGAGAAATGTAAGGTAGCGGCTCATGGTGGATTAGTCGCGAATAACGGTGATTTCTTGACCCCCCAAAGAGAGTAAGAAGTTGCGGGATTCATCTAAATGGAATTGGGAATCACGAGCTTCCAAAACAATCATGAACGAGTCATCCGATGTGCGCGCAAATTGCGGAAGATCAAATAAAGGGTGATGGTGTTGCGGGAGACGATTTAAAATGAACTGACCAAAGAATGTACCGAAGGCCGCGAAGAGAATCGTGCACTCGTACATGATGGGGAATGGGAAGATCGGACTCCAAAGTGGTTTACCACCAACAATGAGAGGGTAATCAAACGAATTCATATACCAGGTGAGTAAACAACCAGCAATGAAACCAGTCACCCCACCTAATAAAGTCAGACGAGGTATTTTGGAACGTGGCAGGCCCATCGCTTTATCCAAGCCGTGAATCGGATAAGCCGAATGCACATCCCAATATTTCCAACCCGCATCACGTACTTTTTCCGCAGCGTGATAGACGTCAGCTGGCTTGCGGAAGGTGCAAGCGACACCGTGGATACTTTCATTGCGTTCATTCATGGTTCGTGACGTCAAATTAATGTTTATGAATATCGGAGTGAGGTGAGACCATCTTCAGCTCGGCCATCGGCAGAAGCGGGAAGAATCTTACGAAGAGCAGGAAGAGCACCGAGAAGAAACCAAAGGTGCCGAAGAAAGTGAAGATATCCACGATGGTCGGGCTGTAATAACCCCAGCTCGATGGCAGGTAATCATTCGCCAGCGAAGTCACAGTGATGACGAAGCGTTCGAACCACATACCGACGTTCACGAATAGGCAAATAATCCAAACGAGAGAGTGATTTTCGCGAATCTTCTTAAACCAGAAAAGTTGAGGCGTAATCACGTTACAAGAAACCATGATCCAGTAAGCCCACGCGTATTGACCGAAGGCACGATTCACGAAGGCAAACTTTTCGTAAACGTTACCAGAATAAGCAGCGATAAAGAACTCCGTGGCATAAGCGTAACCAACCATCGTACCAGTCGCTAAAATAATCTTACACATGTTATCGATGTGGTACTGATTGATTACATCATGCAGGCGATAAATCGCACGCAGTGGCAGCATCAACGTTAACACCATCGCGAAGCCCGAGAAGATGGCACCCGCCACGAAGTAAGGTGGGAAGATGGTCGTGTGCCAGCCGGGAACGTTCGAGACTGCGAAGTCGAACGAAACGATGGTGTGCACGGAAAGAACGAGCGGCGTGGATAAACCAGCGAGCAAAAGATACGCCATTTCCATGTTGGACCACTGACGATTGCCGCCGCGCCAGCCCATCGCCAAGACGCTGTAAAAAGCTTTTCTCCACCATGTAGTTGCGCGATCGCGAATCGTACCAAAGTCAGGCACCATGCCCATGTACCAGAATAAAGAGGAAACCGTGAAGTAAGTCGAAACCGCGAAAACGTCCCACTCTAAAGGAGAACGGAACTGAGGCCAAATTGCATTTTGATTAGGTATGGGGAAGAGCCACCAAGCAAACCAAACGCGGCCGACGTGGAAGAGCGGGAAAATACCGGCACACATCACGGCGAAAATGGTCATCGCCTCAGCTGCACGATTAATCGAGGTACGCCATTTTTGGCGGAGCAAACAGAGAATCGCAGAAATCAAAGTTCCCGCGTGACCGATACCGACCCAGAAAACGAAGTTAACAATCGCCCAACCCCAACCAATCGGGGCACGTAAACCCCAAACACCTGTTCCCGTTGAAACGAGGTAAAATAATCCAACACCCGTGAAAGATGCGACGAAAAGTGCTACCGTAAAAAGAACTTTCCACCAGAGAGGCGTGGGCTCTTCGACGATGCCACAAACTTTGTCGGTGATCCAATGAAAGCCACGGTCATTGAGAATGAGTTTAGCACGGGGCAACTCGGCAGGATTTACCTTATCGAGTATTGCAGGACGTTCAGAAGAATGATCAGGGGCGTAAGCCATGGATTAAAAATTCGGGAAGAATTAGTTGGAGTGTTTTTCGGATTTATGAACCGGGGCACCATGCTCCGGACCACTCTGCCCTTCTCTTCCAGCCATTTCCTTACGCGAGAGCGGAACACGATTTGCACCCGGCATGCGTGCATTGATGTTTCGTAACTTCGCTTGGTACGTGGTACGTGGACGAGTATTTAAATAAGTGAGAGCACCGTAGGTACGCGTAGAAGCTTTCGCTTTAGCCACACGTGAGTTCGGATCAGTGATATCACCAAACTCAATCGCCTCCGCTGGGCAGGCTTGTTGGCAAGCGACTTGAATCGTACCATCAGCAACGCGGTGATTGGCAGAATCTTTGGCCCGAACTTTCGCTTGGATTTTCGCTTCTTGAATACGTTGTACGCAGTAAGTGCATTTTTCCATCACGCCGCGCATCCGCACAGAAACGTCAGGATTCTTTTGCATCTGCGGAAGGTCAGCGGGGTCTTTCGGTAATTTAGCAGGTCCGAGAGGTCCTTCGTAATAGTGACCCGCTTCGCGTTTATTATAATCGAGGAAATTAAAGCGACGAACTTTGTACGGACAGTTATTAGCGCAGTAACGAGTACCGATACAACGATTGTAAGCCATCGTGTTGAGGCCTTGGTCGTCGTGCACCGTGGCGTTAGCCGGACAAACTGTTTCGCAAGGAGCGGTTTCACAGTGCTGACAAGCGACACCCATGAAAGTCACTTGGGGATCTTCAGGAATCGCGGTGCCTGCTTTATCACGACCGTCAAAGAAGTAACGATCGAGACGAATCCAGTGCATGTTACGACCCTTCAACACTTGGTCGCGTCCCACGACTGGAATATTATTTTCCGCCTGACAGGCAGTCACACAAGCATTGCAACCCGTACAGGTATTTAAATCAATCGACATTCCCCACTGTTGTTGAACTGGGAATTTACTTTCGTGACCTTGCCAAACGGCGACGTTGGGAGCCACGGAGTGATCAGGATGCTCATACGCAGAATTTCCACGTGGCGTGAGCACCGCTTTTTCAGCCGCCGAAAGTTTTTCGTCTTTTCCGTAGACCGCAGGAGAGTGTCCATCGATTCCGAGTTTCGCAAAGTTCTCGTTATGGTGTAAATCTTCGGCGTTTCCTTCGCGCACCACGTCGCGACCTTCCATCGACCAGTGATCTTGCGTATTACAAACCGGAAGACTTTCGCCGGTGAGTTCTAAAGTTACGCCCGTGCGAACAGCGGCGGATTGCGAAGTAACAAATGGGTAAACATTGAAACCGTTACCCACCACTTTGCCTTGTAATCTTTCAGCCACCCGAGTGGCGACGCGGCCAGCAACCGTACGACCAAAACCTAACTGCAGACCCACAGTGAAATCAGCCATACCAGGCATGATAAAGAGAGGTCCTTTGATGCTGATACCGCTGAGGGTTAATTTAGCGTAGTGTGCGATGAGTTTACCGTCGATTATCTGATTAATGTTTCGATTGAGCGCACCGATTTTTTGGATAACGCCAATACTGGGTTCGATATCAAGCTTAGCCGCAAGTTTAGGACTGATGAGAATGACGTTTTCCCATGAAGTCTTCGACATGGGATCGGGTGCTTCTGCTAACCAACCGTTATTCGCGTATAATCCGTCACCCGTATGCACGCTCGGTAAAATACGTGCTTCGAGTGAGCTGAACGATAATGGTGGAGCGGTAAATTTTCCGACGCTATCGACATCTAATTTAATTTTCTTCGTGGCACTTGAAGTTTCCGCGAGAACACCTTCCGCCAACCACGCAGCAAAGGCGGTGTCAGAATTATTTTTGGCGAGACGATTAAAGGTTTCGCGAACTAAAGCGTAGGGCTCTTGATTTTTTCCGGCAAACGGAGCTAGGACATCGAGCTCCGAGAGCGTCGGAAAGAGTGGCTCAATCATGGGCTGCACGGGCACATAAGTACCATCGAGCGTGCGACCATCGGACCAACTTTCTAAATAGTGTGAGGCAGCAATGACGGTGCCACCGACTGATTTCACTAAGGCCGAAGTTTCGTCAAAGGCTGGGCCATGATAACCGAGACGAACAACATTTTTAGCGGCTTTCACTGCTTTCGCAAAATCGACATCCGCCGGTGCATCGTAAGCAGGATTACCGCCCAAGATAATTAAAGTATTGGCAGGTTGGACCACCAATTCGGCGATCGAATTCGAGGCCGATGCCTTAGACTCAACAACGCGAATCGCCGCATTGAGTGCTTGGTTCGCTAAATAAACTGCACGATGGGCATCCACCGAAAGATGTTCACCCGCCACGATGAGTGCTTTTTCCTTAGCACCTACCAAATCAACTACACATTCCTTAATCCAAACTTCGGGAACAGAAATACCCGAAACTCTGGATGTTAAAATAGCAGCGTCCGATTTATTTCCGGTTTGGGCGAGCACTTCAGCGGCAAATAAAATCGCCAACCCAGAAATATGTGATGACGACGCACGAAGACGGTGATCAGCAGCGGCACCCGTAATAGTAAAGGTCGACTCAACCACGTAGAGACGAGTCATCTTATCGGCTTCGACCGCATTATCCGCACGACGACCGATGGAGTAGGCACGAGTATTTTCAACAGCACCGTCACCCGTGTTCAAGAAATCAGCATCGAGGCTTAAGATGCGACGCGCTTGGGCGTAGTCGGGTAAAATGCGCGCACCGAGGGCGACTTCAGCGCGGTTTTGGGCAACGGGAGTGTACTCAACAAAACGAGACTGTGGTAAAACTTCTTTAATCGCCGCAAACAAGGCTGCACGGGTGGGCGAAGAAGATGGACGAGCTAAGAATGCTAAACCGGCACCACCATTCGCTTTTTCAGAAGCGGCGAGTTGGCGGATTAAATCACGAACTTCGGAAACCGAAATAATTGAGCCACTGGAGCCAATGGAAGCTTGCGCACGCTCAGGATCATAGAGATCGAGCACACTCGCTTGCGCAAATTTCGATGAAGCTGAACCGCTCGCACGATGCGTTGGATTTCCTTCAACTTTGGTGGGGCGGTGTTGATGGGTTTCAACGATGAGCGGCTGATTGGCTAATTCACCAGGGAAAGAACTCGCGTAATAAGTAGCGACGCCAGGAATCGTATTCTCAGGCTGTTTGCTGTAAGGTAAAGTGTGGTTACGTGGTTCGCGACATCCAGCGAGGCCCAAGCCAGCTAAGCCGAAGGATGCACCCATCAACATTAAAAATTCGCGACGTTCAACTTTCGAGATGTTCGCAGCGTCGTCCAAGAATTCGCGTTCAGCGCGCGTCCGGAACTCGGGCGACTTGTTACGTTCATCGAGACTACGCCAGTAGGTGGGTCCGGTAGTTTCGCCCTCTTGGGCAATAGGATG
>SIAU01000034.1 GCA_009691685.1 Opitutales bacterium | reverse complement strand
AATACCTGTTCGGAGGCTGTGCTTAAGGAATTATATGAAGGCCAAATGAATCTTTATCGTAAGAGTATTTCAAAATTATGCGGAATACCTGAAGATAAAGTGAGATGCGTCCTGATCCACATTCGTAACGGCTCATTAGTTGAAGTGTAATTTTGGGTTGGAACTTATCGGGGGGCGGGGTGTATTATTGAGTACCCCACCCCTCATATGAAAAAGTTTCTATTGGTATTAACCTTAGCACTGGCTTCCGCATTACGCGCGGCGAATCTCGAGTGCTCTGGCATCTTCACCGATCACATGGTCCTACAGCGCGAGAAGCCCGTCGCGGTCTGGGGCTGGGCGGATGCCGGCGAAACGGTCACGGTTGAATTTAACGGTCAGAAGAAAACGACCAAGGCCGCTGCCAACGGCAAATGGATGCTTAAACTGGACTCCATGAAGGCGAATACGAGTGCGCAGAAGTTAGTCGTCAAAGGAAATAAGCCGAGCACCGACCCCACAAAGCCACGCGAGTGTGTTTTTGAGAATGTTTTAATTGGAGAAGTTTGGTTGGGGTCAGGACAATCTAACATGGATTGGCCAGTCGCACGCGCTGCAAATCCAGAAGCAGAAAAAGCAGCCGCCAATTATCCACTGATTCGTGAGTTCAGCGAGAAAAGCCAATCACATGCTGAAGCTAAGGATAATTGTAAGGGTAAGTGGACAATTTGCTCTCCGGAAACCGTCAGTGGTTACTCGGCCGCACTTTATTACATGGCCCGTGAACTCCATAAGGAATTAAAAGTTCCAGTGGGTATTATTAAAAGCTCAGTTGGCGGTACGCCGATTGAAAACTGGATTGATATCGATGCACAGCTCGCCGTCCCCGAACTCAAAGAACACACCGAAGCTAGAATAAAATCGTGGAAGGCGTTCGATGAAGTAAAAGCGATGGCTAAATACGAACAGGAATTAGCGGATTGGAAGGCAGCTAAAGAAAAGGCAAAGGTTGATGGTCAACCTGAACCCACCGCTAAAGCACCCGCCGATCCTATCGTGAAACGCAAAGGCAGTGGCGGTCCGGGGGAACTATATAACGGAAAAATCGCTGGACTCATTCCTTTCACCGTTCGTGGATTCATCTGGTACCAGGGTGAAGCTAATTCTTACAGCGTCGAGCGCGGCTTACTTTACCAAACTCAGCTAACCACTCTAATCAAAGATTGGAGAAAACTTTGGAACGGAGAACCTACTTTCTGGAATAAGCTGAGGAACGACGAACTGCCCTTCTGCTGGGCCCAGCTTCCGAATTATGCGGGTGGTTCTCAGTGGCCGACATTGCGTGAATCGCAATTAAAAGCCCTAAGCCTCTCAAACACCGGAATGATTACCACGATGGATATTGGGGATAAAAATGATATCCACCCGAAAAATAAACAAGAGATTGGGCGTCGTTTTGCACTATGGGCTTTGAATACAGTTTACGGTAAGAAGGTTGAGTATAGCGGACCCCTTCCAGTCAGTCGCGAAATCAGAGGCAGTAAAGTGGTCGTCAGTTTTTCACACGCAAATGGTCTCAAAATCAAAGACGGGATTGAACTGAAAGGTTTTGAAATCGCTGACGCTATTATCAAAACGAAAGTTTTGGATGAAAATAAAAAGGAAGTAGAAGTGAGCGAATATATCTATGTGCCGGCTCAAGCGGTAATCAAAGACAACAAAGTGGTGATCAGTGCAGCGACCATGACCAAGCCCATCGCCGTGCGCTATGCCTGGGCTAACAATCCTGAGTGCAGTTTAGTGAATCAGGACAACCTCCCTGCGTCCCCCTTCCGCTTCGAAGATAAAAATTAAAAGTCCTGCTTATTTCAGTGAAAAATAGCGTGCCAAGTTGACGAAAAAACTGAAAACATTTTGCCGATTTTGCACTTAAATTTGTTGCCAGAATGGGGTCAAATTTTATAGTGTTTGAATGCTATTAAAAGAAGCTTTCTGGCTCACAGTATCTGCGGAATTAAAGAAAAGGGGCTCGAAATTAAAGATCAGCGAAATCAGTCCCTTTGAGGCTACCGTCACCGGCAGCACGCGGAGAAGCAGCGAGCTTCCACCCCTAAAAATCGACCTCACTTACCAACCTAAAGAAGGGAGCGTAAAAGGAAGTTTTATGATTTCACTGACGGTTGAGCCTACATACCGGAATCAAATTCTAGAATACCTAAAAAAGAAGCCTAGCAAGTCCTTGGCCAAGATTATACCCGGCCTGAACACGGCGCTTCAAATGACGCCCGAGGAGGAGCAAGCCATGCAGAACTTAATGATATCGCCTTATGGCGAGGAAGATACCCCTGAGCCCATGGGACGGGCCTGGATTTATACCGTGGCCAACGTCGTGTCACCCCACGGACAAGATTTTATCGATCGAATCAGCCCCTGGATTGCCGAATGGTGCGATAATATCAACCTACTCCACGGACAGCTGAATAAACACATTAAGAAACTCACTGAGTAGTTTGGAGCGTCCCGGGGCGTTGAAATCGGGGTCGGTTTAATACTTTTCTTTTGACCCTACCGAAGGATAGAACACCCCTATACCTAATCCCTTTTATCGTTCATGACCTCCGCGCAAGTCCGTCAATCGTTCCTCGACTTCTTTAAGTCCAAGCAACACTCGATTGTTACCTCATCGAGTCTGATGCCCGACTCCCCGAACTTGCTGTTCACGAACGCGGGTATGAACCAGTTCGTTCCAATCTTTTTAGGTCAAACCCAGTGCCCTTATAAACCCGGTCGTGCAGCCGACACCCAAAAATGTATTCGTGCGGGCGGAAAGCATAACGACTTAGAAGACGTCGGGCTCGATACTTATCACCACACCTTTTTCGAGATGCTCGGAAACTGGTCCTTCGGAGATTACTTTAAGCGTGAGGCGATTGATTTTGCGTGGGAGCTGATCACTGAAGTTTGGAGATTCCCGAAGAATCGTTTATACGCGACCGTGTACTCTCCGAATAAGGCGAACGGCGACCCTTCGGAATTCGATCAAGAAGCTTGGGATGCGTGGGCAGAAAAATTCCGCGCCGCTGGGCTTGATCCCGCCGTCCACATTGTTAACGGAAACAAAAAAGATAATTTCTGGATGATGGGTGACACCGGACCCTGCGGTCCTTGCACCGAACTGCACGTTGATTTAACGCCGAATGGCGACACCCAAGGCAAATTCGTGAACGGTAGCGACGCCCGTTGCATGGAAATTTGGAATTTGGTCTTCATTCAATTCAATGCGAATCCCGATGGCACCTTCTCACCCCTGCCCGCCCGTCACGTTGACACCGGTATGGGCTTTGAGCGTGTAGCAGGCATCATGCAGTGCACGAAGAACTTCAAAGATTTCTCGGGAACTATTTCGAATTACGAAAGCGATGTTTTCTCGCCGCTGTTCCGTCGACTCGAAGAACTTTCCGGTAAGAAATATTGTTCGACGCTTCCCGTTGCTGGATCGACCGGTGACAACGAACAAGAAAAAATCGACGTCGCCTTCCGCGTCATCGCTGACCACATCCGCACACTTTCCTTTGCTATCGCTGACGGCATTCAACCTGGAAACACAGATCGCAACTATGTATTGCGTCGTATTCTCCGTCGCGCTGTTCGTTACGGTCGCACGCTTGGATTAAAAGGCGGATTCTTCCATAAGTTAGTCGACGTGTTAGCTGAGACGATGGGTGATACTTTCCCTGAGATTCGTACACGTCGTGCGATTGTTGCTGATGTGATTCGTGCGGAAGAAGAATCCTTTAATCGCACACTCGATAAAGGTATCGCACTCTTTGAAGAAGAAGCGTCGAAACTCAAAGCTGGCGGCTCAATTACCGGTGCCCTCGCCTTCCGTTTATATGACGAACAAGGCTTCCCCTTAGATTTAACCCAATTGATGGCCCGTGAACGCGGTTTAACGGTCGACGGTAATGGTTTTGAAAAACTGATGGAAGAGCAACGCGCACGGGCACGTGCTGCGCAGAAAAAAGAAGTCATTACTCTCTCCGATGTTAAAGCCGATCACGCGACAGAATTTGTTGGTTACGATTTAAACACTACGGAAGCCAAAGTATTACAGGTCGCAAAAATCAAAGATCGCAACGTTGTGATTCTCAGCCGCACCGTATGTTACGCTGAAATGGGCGGACAAATGGGCGACACCGCAATTTTATCTGTAGGCGGACGTGAGTGGCGTGTTATTGATACACAGAAGTCGGGTCAGACGACCGTTCATATTATTGAAGGCAGTGATACGCCTGAAGAAGGAGCGACGGTTACCGTGACGCTCGATCAATCACGTCGTAACGCTATCCAACGTCACCATACCGTGACACACATTCTCCACTGGGCTCTTCATGAAGTGGTTTCCAAGGAAGCTTCACAAAAAGGTTCAGCCGTTGCACCTGATAAACTCACATTCGATTTTAATGGTCAGGCCCTTTCACCCAATCAATTAGCGGATATTGAACATCTGGTGAATGAACGTATTTTAGCTAATGAAGTCGTTTCCTGGAAGGAAGTTAAACTCACTGAAGTAAAAGGCCGTGCCGACATCATGCAGTTCTTCGGCGATAAATATGGTGAAACCGTTCGGGTCGTTCAAGTGGGCGGCAAGGCTCATGGACTCAATGGATGGTCGATGGAACTTTGTGCCGGAACGCACGTGCAAAGCACTGGTGAAATCGGCTTATTCCGTATCATCGGAGAAAGTGCCATCGCCGCCGGCGTCCGTCGTATCGAAGCGGTCGCTGGATTAGCGGCCTACGATCGGGTCCGTCATGAATCCGAAATTTTAAAATCCTTAGCGCACACTCACAATACACCCGTGTCTGAGTTAACTAAGAAAATAGACGCGCTGAGCGAACAGGCCAACGCCGCGGAAAAGAAATTAAAAGTTTATCGCGATAAAGAAGCTTCACAATTAGCGAATCAGTTAACTCACGAAGCGAAAATTAAAAACGGTTTAAGTTTCGTGATTAAACATGTGTCGATAGAAAATCCGGTCGAGCTGCGCGAACTCGGAGCAAAAGTAGCAGGCAAAATTGGAGCTGCTGCCGTGATTATTTTAGCGAGTGTAAACGCCGGAAAAGTTTCGTTGGTCGTCAACTGCGGTGCCGATGCCGTGAAGGCCGGACATCAAGCCGGCAAGATTGTGGCCGATGCTTGTGTACGTCTCGGTGGCAAAGGCGGAGGTAAGCCCGACGCTGCGATGGGTGGTGGCACCGACGCTTCAAAACTCGCTGAAGTCCTCGCTAGTTTGGGATAAGTCCCGAATATTCTGTTTTTTATTAAGAAATTAGAAGCCTTTCGCACTTTCCCTTTCTTGTTAAAACCGCATAGTGATTTTTCGCCGCCATGACTATTCGTCGCTTAGCACTCTTCGTCAACCGCACCAAGCCAGGGGTGGAAGAGATTATGCGGGCGGTCGAAGAGACCACTCGCAAGGCGGGAGTGAGTCTGACGATTGCCGATGCGTGGCCCGTAAAACGCGAGAGCATTGCGGGCTGTGATGCCTGTGGTGTGGTCGGTGGCGACGGAACCTTTTTAGGACTCGCTGAAGCTGCCGCCCTCGAAGGCATTCCCCTTTTTGGTATTAATCGTGGCAAGTTAGGATTCTTAGCGGCGTATCCGAGTGAAGATGTGAGCGCTTCGATTAAATCTATTTTAGCGGGAGACTATCGACTCGATCGCCGTGCGCTGATTGAGATTCGGTTTGCCGACGGTTCATTTGCATTAGCACTCAATGATATTGTGCTTAAGACACGTGAAGTTTTTCGGATGGGACGTTTTATGGTGAAAGCCAATGGCGAGATCGTTAATGAATTTCGGGCGGATGGTTTAATTTTGGCTACGCCCACCGGGTCGACTGCTTATAATTTAGCGGCGGGTGGCCCGCTGATAGATCCAGCAGCGGCAATCATTGCGCTGACGCCGATTTGTGGGCATACGCTTTCCAATCGCACCATGATTTTCGACGGTGAAGCTGAACTCCAAGTAAGCAGCGAGGACGTGAATCTCTTAGGTATATCGGTCGATGGACGGGCAACGCTCGAGGCCCAAGGTCGCCTGCCCTTGCAGGTTCGCACAGCCAAAGTGCAGTTAAGCCTTATTCGTCCGAAGAACTTGAGCCATTTCGAGGTTATTCGAAATAAGCTCAAGTGGTCGTAATTTAGAAATCCAAGCCAGACATTGACGCGGGTGGCAAAGGTTGTTTTTGCTATGCTGACTGTATGCTCACGATTGCCAATGTTTCTAAGTCCTACGGACCTCGCGAATTATTCGCCGAGGTTTCGCTGAACATTGCGAGCTACGATCGCCTCGGACTCGTGGGTGCGAACGGCGCTGGGAAATCGACCCTCTTTAATTTGATTTTAGGGAAAGAGAAAGCCGATGATGGAATTATCGAATGGGAACGCGGTTCGGATTTCGGATATCTACCACAAGAAAGCGCACCAGTCGGCGATGAGACGGTGATGCAGATTGCCACGAGCGGACGCAGCTTAAATCCCGAAGACGAAGATTATGATTATACGCTCGAACCTAAGGCGCATAAAATTTTAGCGGGTTTAGGCTTTCGCGAAGGCGATGCGGATAAACAGGCGAAAACTTTTTCGGGTGGATGGGTCATGCGTGCTCACCTTGCACGCCTCTTAGTCAGCGAACCTACCCTTCTCTTATTGGACGAACCGACCAATCACCTCGATCTCGAAGCTCTGCTTTGGTTTCAGGACTACTTAATGCGTTATTCGGGCGGACTCGTCGTCATCTCGCACGACCGTGCTTTTCTTAATGCATTATGCACCGGAATCATTGAGTTACGTGGTCAACGACTCCATCGCTATAACGGTAACTACGACGAGTATTTAATCGAAAAAGAAGCCCGTAAATCACAACATCAGTCCGCTTTTAAAAATCAGCAGCGTGAAATCGAACACTTGCAGAAATTCGTAGATCGATTCGGCGCTAAGGCGTCCATGGCGTCGCGAGCTAAGTCTAAGGAAAAGCAAATTGCTCGATTGGAAGAAGTGGCGATTGATGAGCCCGAAGACGATTTAAAGAAAATTCATTTCAGATTTCCGCAGCCTATAAGGTCGGGATTAAAAGTCGTTAATCTTGAACACATCCAACAATCGTACGGTGAGCACGTCGTTTATGAGGATCTCAATTTCACGTCCGAGCGCGGACAGCGAATCGTTTTAGTGGGTCCCAACGGCGCGGGTAAATCAACCTTACTCAAAATTTTAGCTAATGTCATTCCTATCAAAGCAGGCCTGCGAGAATTAGGGAGTAATGTTATCCCAGGTTATTTTGCACAGAACCGCGTCGACAGTCTTAATCCCAGTCTGACCGTCTTAGAGAACGTGATGGAATTACGTACGATGGAAAATAAACTCACCGAGCAACAAGCGCGTGGGCTTTTAGGTTCATTTTTATTCAGAAAAGACGATGTTAATAAGCCGGTGAAAGTTCTGTCGGGTGGAGAAAAATCGCGCCTAGCCTTAGTGCGTCTGCTCGTTAATCCACCCAATTTATTACTGATGGATGAGCCAACCACTCACTTGGATATGGGGTCGATTGATGCACTCATTGGAGCGCTGAAAACTTATGAAGGTACACTGATTTTTATTAGTCACGACGTTCACTTCATCAAAGCTATCGCCCAGAATGTATTGCACGTGCACTCCGGTCGCCTGACGCCTTACTCCGGCAACTACGATTATTATTTAGAAAAATCCAAAGCAACCAATGAACGGGCGGCGTTAACTGCAGGATTCACGGATGGTCGTCCGGTACAAAATATCAAAGCAGCTGAGAAGGCCTCCAAGCCTGTGGAAGCAAAACCTAATCCAGCTGAAATTAAAAAAACCAAGAATGAGGTTACCAAATTAGAGCAACAAGTTACCGACTTAGAATCCAAGCAGGCCAAACTCATGGCAGTTCTCAGCGATCCGGCCACGTACACTCAGGGCACCAAGGTGGCTGAATTAAATACCGACTTGAAAGCGACTAATGAGGCTTTAGCTGCCACAACGCAGCTTTGGGAACAAGCGGCGACTCGACTTGCGGCCCTTTCTAAGTAAATATTCTTCCATGCGTAAGGTATTACTATTTCTGTTATTAGTCTGTCTTAGCCAGCAGACTCAGGTGTGGGCCCATATTTCCGGCGAAGAGTTAAGCACAGCGGCTAATAAAGTTCTCAATTCTCTTGATGACAAACAAAGAGCGAAAGCCTGTTTTGATTTTGATGATAAAGACCGCACGAATTGGTCGTATGTACCGTATGTTCGCCCCGGCCTGCCCATCAAAGAGATGTCTGAGTCACAACAAAAACTTATCCAAGATTTATTAGCGGCATCACTCTCGCCCGTTGGAAAAAATAAAGTTCTTGGAGTATTATTACTCGAAGAATATTTACGAGTGAAGGAAGAAGGTAGCCACCTGTTTGTTAGAGACGCAGGCCTCTATTACATTTCTTTTTTTGGAAAACCTACGGCGAATGGCACTTGGGGTTGGCGCTGGGAAGGTCACCACTGTTCACAAAATTTTACGGTGGTTGAAGGTAAACTCATCGGAACGACACCCTCATTCATTGGGGCAAATCCAGGTAAGATTAATGATGATAAAAGCGCGAATAACGGATTTGAGTTACTGGCTTTTGAAGATCTCAGAGGTCGTGAATTGGCACAATCGCTCACTCCGGAACAATTAAAAAAAGCACTGATAAAGGGCGCGACCCCTAAAGACATCGTGTCAAAAAATACGGCGAAGCTTACCCCCATGGTACCCGAGGGAATTTCATTAAAAGACTTATCACCCGCACAGAAAAAAATTCTAGGACAAATCATCATCGAATACGTTGGTCGGGCACGACCTGATTTTGCGATACAGGAAATGAAGGAAATTACCGCTACACCCGAAGATCAGATTTATTTTGGATGGTCGGGCGGACTCGAAGTTGGACGGCCTCACTACTATCGCGTACAAGGTCCGACCTTCTTATTTGAATTAGATAATACGCAAAATAACGCCAACCACGTGCACACCGTCTGGCGTGACCTAAAAAAAGATTTCGGGCATGATGTATTAGCCGAACACCTCAATACGGCTCACGGAAAATAATAGAGGGTCTATTTATTGGGCTAAATCCCCTTCCCGCTTGCGACTAACGCTTTGGCTGGTTGGATAGGGATTATGGCTGGGTTAACAACCATTCGAAATACCAATGCACTCTGGGGAGCGGTCGGAGTCAGCACGCTTGAATCACTCGGTTTAAAGCACGTCGTCATTTCTCCGGGATCACGTTCTACACCTTTAGCAGCGGTCTTTGCCGAATCGAAAAAAATTACATCATACTCGGTTTTAGATGAACGTTCGGCGGCATTTTTTGCTTTAGGAATCGCCAAGGCCTCACGTCAACCCGTGGCGCTCTTATGTACATCGGGTACTGCGGTCGCGAATTATTTACCCGCGGTCATTGAAGCACGTTTATCAGCGACTCCCTTGATTATTTTATCGGCGGATCGTCCACCCGAGTTACGTGACTGCCATTCGGGTCAGACCGTCACGCAAAATAATATTTTTGGAGTTTATCCAGTGTGGGCAACGGAAGTAGCGGTGCCATCGAGCGAGATAAATCTTTTGAGATATTGGAGGCAGACCTTGGTTGATGCGTGGCAGCGTGCGCAGGGACCTGTAGCTGGTCCGGTCCATCTCAATCTCCCCTTCCGTGATCCACTGAATCCGAGTGAAAAAGAACAAGGGTTTAAAATGCCTAAGGGTTTCAATCTAAAGACCTTCACGGCTTTACCTCAGACGCTCAGCATTACGCCGAATTTATTACCTGAAAGTGTTGCTACCCTCCTTCCGAAGACTGACCGCGGAGTGATTATTGTCGGACCCCATGCCTTCGCCGATCGGGCGGAGTCTGCTCAAGCCATCTTACAATTAGCTCAACTCACCGGGTGGCCTATTTTAGCGGATGGTGCGGGAACATTACGCGGCGATTTAGCCAAGAGCGGTCAGCTCGTCAGCACATACGATTATATTCTACGCAATGCAGCGGCAGCAAAACAACTCAAGGCCGAGTATGCGGTGATCATCGGTCCATTGCCGACCAGTAAAGTTTTACGTCAATGGCTTAAGGCTGCCGACTTGGCTGCGATACAGTTAAATCGTCCGAGTGATAATACGGATATGACGCACTCACGTTGGACGCGTCTCGATGGCGTATTACAGGCATCGACTAAGACGTTTAAACCCAAAGAAGGTAAATATTTTTCATTATGGAAAAAACTCCACAAACAATCCCTGGTTAAACTAGAGAAGATGGTGAACGTGGATTGGGCGTTTGAAGGAAAAGTCATTTCGCTGATTGATGAAGCGCTCGGTGCTGATGATCGCTTATTCATTGGCAGCAGTATGCCGATCCGTGACGTGGAGTGGTTTTATCATCCAGCGGGTGCAGGTCCAGAAGTACTCTGTAATCGGGGTGCTAATGGTATCGATGGAACGGTTTCTACCGCACTGGGAGCGTCGGTTGAAGGTAAGCACAATGTATTCGTCTGTGGGGATTTAACCTTTTTACACGACAGCAATGCCCTACTCACCGCATCAGGCCATACGGGTGATTTAACTATTTTAGTCATCAACAATCAAGGGGGCGGCATTTTTAACCATCTCGTAGTGGCGGAAAAAAATAAGCATTTCGAGAAACTTTGGGGCACGCCGCAGATTGCCGATATTGGAAAACTCTGCGCCGCACATTTAGTACGTCATAGCACAGCTAACACCTGGGCTGAGTTGAGAAAACTTTTAGAAATTCGTGGACGCGGAGTGCGCGTCATCGAATTTTGGACGGATCGCGAAAAGAATGCCGAGTATCGGCTTAAGTCTTTCGGCACTAAAAAATAATTTTACTTAGCCCAACCCCAGCGTGGGCCGAAGGGGTGCAGAATGACTACGGGTCGACCGACGACGTCTTTTCCTGGCACCTCGCCCCAGCCACGTGAGTCGAAACTATTCGCGGAGTTATCTCCGAGGGCATAGTAATGTCCGGCCGTCACTTGGTATTCATTGGTCAGCGGAATGGAGTAACCGAAATTTCCAATGTCGGCCAAATAACCGTAATAATTACGTGAAATGGCTCTTTGTGAATTCAGCGCCATCGGCTCAGGGCTAGTGACTTCACTACCGTTCACGAATAATCGTCCCTCACCATCGACGCGAAGTTTTTCACCGGGAGTACCCACGAGTCGTTTAACATAATAATTTTGAGAAGGGACACCTTGGACCGCTAGACCTGGAATACCATGCGTGCGGAAGACAAACGTATCACCGCGGGATGGGTTCACGAAGTGATAAGATACGCGGTCCACGAAAAGCATATCTCCGGTAAGAATATCAAAGTTTAATACATTTTCTCCGGCTTGCACGGTCATCGAGGTTTTTAACATCGGTCCGTTGGCGGTCTCTTCGATCAAGTTATTCAGTTGAGCCTGTGCGATGACTTTCTCCCAGCGCTCGTTGTCCTGACGACGCAGGGGCATGGCAGCGTAGTTCGGATAAAAGGTGCGCAGTAAAACACCGTCTAAATTAAAATCCTGAGGCACTGAAATCGCCTGTGCGCGATTACCGATATATATTTCTTGATACTCAGCACCAGCACTACGATGGCGAAGGCGATAGCGTTTTACGGCACCATCATAGCCTAAATACTCTAAAGGGATTTTAACGATGCCTGAGTCTTCTGCCTGAATTACATAGGTTGAAGACCAGTCTGTAATTTTGCCGATGATCTTCTCTTTTAAGGTCGGGACAGCATCTGAGGGGGTACGCACCACGGACGTCATACCGTTGTAAGTCGGCCACATGGAGTTCGTGGGAATTTTAAAAGGCTGGAGGAAGAAACTACGGATACCGCCAGCGATGATGGCCGCCATCACCAGCATTTCAACCCAATCACCGAGCATGGTTACCGGGAAAATCTTTCCGCCGTATTCAAGGAGTACTTCCTTTAACGCATTGGTGTCTTGTTCAAGTTTTTCAGCGTTAAACTCTTTCGCTTTGTAGGTCGCTTTAAGTTGAGTCTCAAGACGCTTGATATTTTCAACGACGTCGGCCGGTAAAACATCCTGACGATAAAGCACGACTTTCTCTGCACCTTCCAACACCGCCTTAGCTTCTTTGCGGAGCGCTTGTTTTTCGGTGAAGACAGGGAACATGTCGAAAAGTTAAGACTAAAATCCTAAAGTGAAAAGAATAGAAATTAACCTTCGTTCTTAAGAATCTTAATAAAAGCCTCTTGCGGAATATCGACCTTACCAATTTGTTTCATCCGTTTCTTACCCTCTTTTTGTTTTTCGAGTAATTTACGCTTACGGGTAATATCACCCCCGTAACACTTAGCGGTCACGTCTTTACCGACCGATCCAATGGTTTCGCGGGCGATAACCTTGGAACCGATAGCAGCTTGGATAGCTACTTTGAACAATTGGCGCGGGAGGAGTTCTTTAAGCTTTTCGCAGAGGGC
>SIAU01000033.1 GCA_009691685.1 Opitutales bacterium | reverse complement strand
CTTTAGAGAGACCTTCTTCTTTTAACAGACGAAGAATCGCGTAGAGGTGAGGGAGGGTGGAGTGCACGCCTGCTTCAGAACAAAGTCCCATCAGGTGAACCGCACCGCCGGTGGCTTTCACGTTTTCAACCAGTCCACGGAAAGCTTTGATTTGGCGCATCGCTTGAGGATCGGTGAGTCCTTTGTCGATACGGACAATTTCTTGGTCGACGATGCGACCGGCGCCGATGTTTTGGTGTCCAACTTCGGAGTTGCCCATAATGCCAACGGGCAGACCGACATCGAGTCCGTGTGCCATGATTTCAGTGCGTGGCCAATTCTTCGTCAGAGCGCGGGACACCGGAATGTTCGCGACCTTGAGTGCATTAAACGCGTCGTGCTTAGGGTTATGATTTTCGCCCCAGCCATCACGAATCACAAGAAGTACAGGTTTCATAAAAGTAATAGGACCTAAATAGAGGACTTTGGCCTAATTAGGCAAGTAACACTATGCTTCAACCCACTTACCTTTTTCTTTGATCAAGTCTACGAGGCGTTCGACGGCTTCTTCTTGTGGGATATTAAATTTCACGGGTGTCTTGCCGACGTAGAGATTGATTTTTCCAGGTGCGCCACCGACGTAACCAAAATCCGCATCGGCCATTTCACCTGGGCCATTCACAATGCAACCCATGACGGCGATGGTGACGGATTTAAGATGTCCGGTGCGTGCTTTAATTTTCAGCGTAGTGGATTGAATATCGAAAAGGGTACGACCACAGGAAGGGCACGCCACGTATTCAGTCTTGGTTTGGCGTGCACGTGCACCTTGTAAGACATCGTAACCGAGGGTGAGCGACTTTACGGTGCTATCAGGCGTTTCACAGGAAATTAAATCGCCATAGCCGTCGACCAATAAACTACCGGCGAGAATTGAGGCTTCGAGGAGACGTGATTGGAAGCCTTGATCTAAAATCGTGGCGTTCGCTTCAGTCGCACGAATCCAAAGAGGCGCGTTCACTTTTGCTTCGCTGAGGAGTCGAACGATTTCACGATGCGTTCCGATGGCGTGTAGTCCGTTGGAAGGTCGACTCACGGAAACAATGAGTTGTCCCTTTGGAATTTTTGAAAGTACCGGTGCTAATGACTGCGTTGATTCGATGTCCAAATCAGCAGCGAGAATCGCCGCGTTTTTATTACAGATTTCTGAGTCGGCTTTTAATTCAGAACTTTGATTAGCTTTATAGGTTCTAACGATTACTAGTTTGGAGCCTTCGCCTTTGAATACTTCTGAGTCGAGTGATAAAGCAGTTTCGAGGAACAGTGCGGGTACTGCGAGGCCGAGGGCTTTGCGTAAAGATTGAAGGGCGGTGATTTGTTCGGAAGAAGTGAGTTGAACGAGTAGACCTTCAACGCGAGCTTCACGTTGTTGATTATGGGCATCGAGCACTTCTTTAGCGGCTTCTTGCCAATTATTTAAGCCAGCGACACTACGCACAACCACGCGAGGGAGTTCGGATGCACCAGCGAGACATTTTTCTGAAAGTAAAATGCTGTCTGTAATTCTTCGTGCATAACTAAACGGATCAGCGGGGTCGTCTTTAAGTTTAATCGTATTTGTTTTTCCGTTTTGAATCAGTTTATCCGATCGGGCGACTAATTCGCGACAGACGGGAATCTCGTACCAAGGGTCTTCGGTGAGTGAGACGCGAATGGTATCACCTAATCCATCAGCGAGCAGCGAACCAATCCCGATGGCTGATTTAATGCGGGCATCTTCGCCTTCACCCGCTTCGGTGACGCCTAAGTGAAGTGGGTAATCCATTTTGAGTTCCGACATGCGTGCGGCGGCCAAGCGATACGCTTCAATCATCACTTTCGGGTTCGAAGCCTTCATGGAAAGAATCATGTCCTTGTAGCCGTGTGATTCTGCGATGCGTACAAACTCGAGGGCTGCTTCCACCATGCCATTGGGCGTGTCACCGAATCGATTCATGATACGGTCGGAGAGTGAACCGTGATTAGTGCCAATACGTAAGGAACGTCCGAGAGTTTTAGCGCGAAGGACTAAAGGTGAGAAAGCTTCGTGGAGACGATCGAGTTCTTCGGCGTAAGCGGCGTCGGTGTATTCAAGTACCGCAAATTTTTTCTTATCTGCGTAGTTGCCAGGATTGACCCGAACTTTTTCCACGTGTTCAACCGCTTCCATCGCGGCCACAGGTAAGAAATGAATGTCAGCTACGAGCGGTTGGGAAAATCCAGCCGCATGAAATTGTTGATGGATAGATTTTAGGGCGACTGCTGCGGCTCTGTTTGGGGCGGTGATACGGATGATTTCGCAACCCGCCTCGGCGAGCTTGATACATTGGGCGAGGGTAGCGGCGACGTCTTCGGTGTCGGATGTCGTCATCGATTGAAGACGAATCGGATTTAATCCACCGACGCCGACATTGCCTACTTGGACGACGCGGGTGAGGCGTCGCACGGTTTGATGTCGGGAATGACAGTAGGCCAAAGGCATTGATTAACCACTAGACCTTTCCGGTGGAGCGTCAACGCCTTGAACAAAATTTACTTAGGCTCAGAGAAGCTAACGGGCCGTAAAAGGTGGCGATTAATGATTTGTTGCTGTAACTGCTTTTCATTATCGCCCGAACAGCGGCGGACATCGTTAAGCATGATGTAGCCCATTAAACTAAAGAGCATGGCCATGCAGGCAAACTGGACAATGGTGACCGCCTTACTATTCAGGCCACCTTTGATAAAGCGATTGAGTGTCGCAATGAGCATGTGTCCGCCATCGAGCACGGGGATCGGCATCAGATTTAAAACCGCTAAATTGAGATTAATTAAAACGGTGAACCAAAGTACGCGACGAATGTCGTCTGAAATGTGATAATAAGTTTTGCTGATGGAGATGACGGAGGCCAGTTGGTTGACTTTGATGTCGGAGCTGCGATCGAAGAGTCGACCGAGTGTCGTGAAGGTTTGTTGCGTAATACGAGCGCAAATTTCGAAAGGGTTATAGTAGGCAATTTCAGGAACGGATAAGAACTGGGCGCCGATGAGGGCACGCTCGAGGGGCTTGCCTTGTTTAATTTCAGCATTCTTTAAAATGACCGAACCATTTTCACCATTGGCGCGCTTCCAATAGAAGGTGAGATTTTGTGCGCCTTGATTGGTCGCGTTGTTTAGGTCTTCAATCGAGCGTAAAATAGTCAGTTCTTTGCCGTCGATTTTACCGAAAACCGTTCCTGCTTTGAGTGAGTCAGCACGTTCATTGTCTTCTGGGAATACGCTCAGAATTACCAGTTGATCGCGAGGATTTTTCTCGTCACTGGAAAGCAGATTTGAAGTGACGGGAACCAGAACGATTGAGCTTTGTTTATTATTCTCTCCGTAGGTGATGACTGCGACGGGATTGGTCATCGTTTTCATCTGGGGAGTTAATTTTACGATGCGTTGGGTGCCTTTATTTTCTCCGAGGGTAGATTCCACTTCGATGAGTCGTTCGTTGGCTCCGCCGCTACGTAAAATTTCTTGAAACTCGGTGGTGTTGTTAATCGGTTGGCCGTCGACTTTCAGAATTTTATCTCCGGCGACAATGCCAGCGATAGCTGCGGGTGATCCAGGCATCGGTTTATCAATCACCACATGGGTCTTGGGCATGATACCAGCGACGCGAATACGGTCACCACTGCGTGAATTGAGTTCAAGGAGCACCGGCTTAACCGTAATCACTTTCTGTTCATCACCACGTTGAATGGTCAAAAAGCAGGTAGGCTCGCCTTCAGAGTTTTTTCTGTTTCCCAGTAGAATGGCTTCGCTGATTTGACCGAAGGTTTTTACGGGTTGATCATCAACCGCTAAGATTTTGTCTCCGGACTTTACACCCGCCGCGAAAGCAGGGCCTGGAGTGGTTTGACCTAGGCCCAATTCCGCGAGTGAATTAGAATTGGTAACAATTTGTTCTTGGACATACCCAACGGTTGTATTGTTGCTGCCTTCTGGAACGGGAATACCAGTGAAGAATAAAATACAGGCTAAACCGAAGGCGAAGATCACGTTGAAGACTGCGCCCATGACGGCGACGATCATCTTATCGGCGTAGGAAATCTCAGGAAGTTTTTCTGCTTTTTCGTCAGTTTCACCTTCGATGGCTGAACTGTCTCCCATTTGTGGAAGGGCAACGTAACCACCGAGTGGAATCCAAGAAACGCGGTAATCGACACCGTCTTTTCCGGTCCATCCAAAAATCTTAGGGCCAAAGCCAATGGAGAATCTTTCGATTTTTAATTTACGCCAGCGGGCGGCAAGAAAGTGTCCGAGTTCGTGAACGAAAATTGAGCCACCAAAAAACAGACCGAGTAGGGCGATACCACGGATGGAGCTGAGGATTTCGGATAAAGAATTATTTTCCATGAAAAGTTTTTAGCGAGCGAGCCGTTGGATGAGTTGAGTAGTAAGTGCGCGTGCTTCGGCGTCGGCTTGAAGAACATCGTTTAAGGAAGAAGGTTCCCGAGTTTTTGATTGGGTGAGAGTTTCATCAATCAGACGGGCAATATCGGTAAACGCAATTTTTCCTGCAATGAATGCGCTGACCGCTACTTCATTCGCGGCGTTAAAGGTGGCTGGAGCGGTGCCGCCGATGGTCGCGGCTTGTTGGGCGAGACGTAAGCAGGGGTAGCGCGCGGGATCAGGCGGCGACATGCTCAATGTGATCAACTCATTTAAATTAAGACTGCGAGCAGGACAGGGCAGACGTTGCGGATAAAGTAGACAGTCCTGAATCGGATAAGCCATGTCGGGCGGAGACAGCTGGGCTTGCAAGGTTCCGTCCGTCAGTGTGACCAAAGAGTGGATGATACTTTGTGGATGAATCACGACATCGATCTGTGAAACTGGCATATCGAACAACCAATGTGCTTCGATGATCTCTAATCCCTTATTCGCCATCGTGGCTGAATCGATGGTAACTTTTGGACCCATGTTCCAATTGGGATGTTGGAGGGCCTGCGCAGGAGTCACATTTTTTAACTGTTCGATCGGTGTATCGCGAAATGCACCGCCCGAAGCGGTTAATACTAAACGAGCGATTTCTTGTTTCGGTTTGTCGCGCAGTAATTGGTGAATCGCATTATGTTCGCTGTCGACGGGCAGTAAGTGTGAGCCCGATTTCGCAGCAGCAGCGGTGATAAACTTTCCAGCGAGCACGAGAAGTTCTTTGCTCGCGAGGGCGATATCTTTTTTAGCCTCGATAGCGGCCAAGGTCGGTTGCAGTCCAGCCGTGCCGACGACCGCGGAGACGACGGTTTTAACTTCGGGCAAGCAGGCGACTTCGGTCAGGCCTTCAATTCCTTCTAAAATACGAACGCCATTAAATTCTCCTGAGGCGCGGGCGGCGGCTGCGGCGGCGGGATCGGCTAGAGCAATCGTCTTAACCTTAAATTCTTTGACGGGTGCAATCAGTTCGCGCCAACGAGAATGTGCAGCGAGTCCAGCTACTGATAAAAGAGTCGGATGGGCACGAACAACCGAGAGGGTGGTTGTTCCGATTGAGCCAGTGGCCCCGAGGATAGCAATAGGCCTAGTTTCCATGCACGCAGAGTGTTTTTAAGGCAACCGTTAGGGGTGTCAGTGGCAAGCAGGTTTAATCGTCAAACGAAGCAATTTTTGCTTCTCCGCTTGTCCTTTTGATGCGGTTTGGTTGCCTATCTCTCATGGCAACTGAGCCGCAAGACCTAAAAGGGCTATCCCACCTCGGGAATACCCAAAACAAACCTCAACAAACGTTAGAGACTTTTCCTAATCGTAATTTGGGAAGACATTACGTGGTCGAACTTTCGACGAGTGAGTTCACCTGTCTTTGTCCAGCGACGGGTCAGCCCGACTTCGCGAAAATTTCGATTCAGTACATTCCTGGTCCAAGGATCGTCGAATCAAAGTCACTCAAATTATATTTTTGGAGTTATCGTCAACAAGGTGTATTTCATGAACACCTGACCAATAAAATTTTAGATGATCTCGTGGCAGCTTTGGATCCAGTATGGTGTCAGGTCACCGGTGCTTTTGAAGTGCGCGGTGGTATTGCGATTAGTGTTCGCGCCGAACACGGGAAAAAACCTCAAGCGTGAAGCGACGTCCCGTCCAGAGTGATGACGGGGAACCCGCTCACTGGCCTGGTTCAGAGCAAGTCTTAGATTATTTAAGCCGACAACTTGCCGGCCGTCGACTGGCTGCACGTACCTGTTTAACTTATGGTCGCTCACTGAAAGGCTTTGCACTTTGGATGAAGAGTAATGGCGGCTGGGATGGTGATTGGTCGAAGCTGACTGCACGAAATCTGAGAGACTTCGTGATTGAGCGTCAGTCCTCCCACAATCGTAGTTCCGTGCATAATCAGGTTTCGGCCATTCGTGCGTTTTTAGCCGATTTACGGGAGCGTGGTGGCATTAATTCAACTCCCGCCGCAGGCTTGGTTTTACCTAAGTTACCAAGGTCCTTACCTAAATTTTTAACGGAAAACCAAACCACCGATTTATTAGAATCTCCCGCTGGAGAAAAGGAGTCGCCCGAAGTGCAGTCGCGTGATCAAGCGGTCTTAGAATTACTTTACGGCGGCGGTTTGCGGGTCGCTGAACTCTGCAGCATCAAATATGGTGACTTAGATTTAAGCACCGGACTCGTGCGTATTTTAGGTAAAGGTTCGAAGGAACGTGTGGTACCCGTGGGGGACTCAGCCGTTGATGCTGTTAAAAAATATCTGACCTTACGGACTTCGATTAAGCGTGGTGAACCTTTATTATTAGCCCCACGCGGTGGACCGATGCATCCACGTGCGGTGCAGTTGATGTTGAAGAAAAAATTAGCGGCGGCGGGATTGCCGGCGGATTTGACGCCCCATAAACTCCGCCACGCTTGTGCGACGCATTTATTATCCAACGGCGCGGATTTACGTTTAGTGCAGGAGCAACTCGGCCACGCCTCCCTTTCTACCACGCAAATTTATACGCACTTATCGGTGAACAAACTAAAAGAAGTTCATCGTAAGGCTCACCCGAGGGCTTAATTTTTGTGATTTTCGAAACCGCTCCAGCTAAATTAAATCTGTCACTCGCCGTCACTGGCCTGCGGGAAGATGGATTTCACGAACTGCTGAGCTTGGTGGCTTCGATTAACCTAGCCGATCGCTTAGAGTTCAAAAAGGCAATGCAATGGGGCCTTTTATGCGATGATGCTTCGCTGGCTACGGATCGCACTAATCTGGTTTTAAAGGCTGCGGAAGTTTATCAAGCGCAGCGACCTGATACGGTGGTCGGAGAATTTAATCTTAAGAAATTAATTCCGAGTGGGGCAGGGTTGGGTGGTGGAAGTTCTGATGCGGCAGCGGCTCTGCGTTTGTTGGATCGCGCAAATCCTTCACCGCTCGGTGATAAGACTCTTTTACAGTTAGCGGCGAAAGTGGGATCGGACTGTCCGTATTTTATAAAGTCGACCACGGCGATTATGAGTGGGCGCGGAGAAAATTTAGAAACCGTATCACCGCAGGTTGCGACGAGTTTAAAGGGTCGCCGTGTGATGATTGTGAAGCCGCCGTTTGGGGTAGCGACGCAGGATGCTTATGGGCTGTTGGCAAAAAGTAAGGCTTACGTCTCGCCGTCTGCGGCAAAACAAAAACTGCAAGATTGGCTGAGTCAGCCCGCAGCAGATCCCTCGCTTTTGGGAAATACTTTGGAGCCGGTTGTTTTTAATAAATATTTAGCGCTCCCGGTGGCTCTGGCGGAGGTGTCGCGTACGACTGGGATAAACTTTAGAATGACAGGGAGTGGGAGTGCTTGCTTTGCGTTCTGTCCTGCGAAGTTTGATGCCCAGGCCGTTCGACAGATTTTAGAGCGTGGTTGGGGTAAGGGGGTTTGGGTTTGCGAAACTGAAATTTTATAGAGTTTCGGCTTTACTGTCCCTCGACCTGTTGCCTAGATGGGGTCCAACAACACACTATGGGAAGCCTCAAGAAAAAGCGTCGTTTAAAAATGAATAAGCATAAACGCCGTAAACGTTCCAAAGACATGCGTCACAAGAAGTAAGCTTTTGCTTATTTCTAGGGCCTTTAAGCACAGGGCGACCTCACCGGTCGCCCTGCTTGTTTTTCGGGCTTGCCCAACCTCTATTCCGCCCCCAAGTCTTAACCTTCAAACCCAAACCAAACCATGGCTCGCGAAACCATCATCATTGAATGCACCGAAGCACGTAAAGAAGGCAAACGCCCTTCCCGTTACATGACTACCCGTAATAAGAAACTTTCCCAAGAGAAGCTCGAGCTCAAGAAGTACAATCCTTCACTCCGTCGTCACACTCTCCATAAAGAGATCAAAGGTTAATCTTTATTAACCCACGATAAAAAAGGCCGAAGTCATCACTGATTTCGGCCTTTTTATTTTAAGTATTAAATTACGCCGATGGCTGTATCCGGCGTTCGTTACGCCAGCGGGCGCGATGATTACGCGTCCAATCTAAAAGGGCTTTTTCGAAGCCGATATCTTTGCCGGCTTTTTCTGACTCGATCCATTTATAACGAAGGATTTCATCACGTTCTGCGAGCCACTGAGCGTATAGCGACGAACGACCCGCAAAACTTTCACCCCCAAGTTGGCCTTTTTGCAGTTCGTGCATCCTTACTCTCAATAAAATTAATTTAGCTGAATTAGCAAGAACGAGATGGGGTATTTACTGCGAAATTTGCCCTAGTTTATGCATAATTGTGAGGGCAACTGACTTAAAAACCCTGGCCGCGTTACTATCCGGGTGGCTGATGACGATCGGGATGCCTAAATCGCCCCCTTGTCGCACCGCCGTATCTAAAGGTACTTCGCCTAATAATTCAGTATCTAAGGTCGTCGCAACCTTGAGGCCACCGCCTTGACCGAATGGATATTGGCGGGACCCGTTAGAGTCTTCGAAGTAGCTCATGTTTTCGGCGACGCCGATAATCGGGATGCCTACTTTGGCGAACATGGCCGCGCCACGAAGGGCGACAGATACGGCCGCGGTTTGAGGCGTGGTGACAATGATAGCTCCGCTCAGAGCCATCGATTGAGCGATGGATAATTGGGCATCGCCCGTGCCTGGGGGAAGGTCGATCAGTAAGATTTCGCAATCACCCCAGCGGACATTCGAAGCGAATTGGGAAATCGTTTTCATGATCATCGGACCGCGCCAAACCACGGGCGCTTCCGCATCGATTAGCAGTCCCATCGACATAATTTTGACGCCAAAATTCTCGAGCGGGATTAGGACTTCGCCCTCCATTTCAGGTCGGGTATTCACGCCAATCATGAGGGGCACGGAGGGACCGTAGATATCGCAATCCATCAAGCCCACGCGACCCGGTTGACCTTTCTCGGTGAAACTTCGGGCGAGGGCACAGGCGAGGTTGACGGCGAAGGTGGATTTTCCGACGCCCCCTTTACCGCTAGCGACGGCAACGATGTATTTTACGTTTTTAACACCCGCATCGATAGGCAATTTATTATCGGTAGCAGTGGTACTGGCAGCCGGGGCGTTTTTAGGGACGGTAACCGTGATGGCGATTTCCGGGTCGATCACGCCAGCCGCTTTCAGGACCGCTTCGATGTCATTATAAAGTTTCTTTGGAATCTCAGGGTCGGCCGTCGTGACCGCTAGACCCACGGTGACTTTGCCATCGGGGGTGACTTCGATTCCTCGCAGTAGCCCGAAGGAAAGGATGTCTCGGCTGAATCCGGGGTAGCGGACCTGGCTAAGAGCTTTTTCTATAGTTTCCTTATCAATGGGCATGAGCAGGATTGAACTCCCGCCCTAGTTTAGGTCAAACTACGAAAACTTAAATTTCATCCATGAAGTCAATAAACGTCATTTTCATCTTTGTGGCAGTCCTGTTGAGCACGGGAATGCGAGCCGAAGAGCGTGTGGTGATTAACGACAACATTGAAGCCACAGTGCAGTCGGGCGTAATTCCTATTTCCATTAATTGCGATGATGCAAAATTAGGTGCGATGGTGCGAGCTGCCCTGAATGCGCACGGTGCATTCAGTGTGCGTAATGGTTCATCCGTAAAATTAAATATTGGTCGGACCGCGCTCACGGCTGCCGTCGCTTGCGATAATCCACGATTTAATTTTCAAGACACTGTCGAGGCACGCGATGAAGATGATTTAGCGCTCAAGGTAGTCGATGCTGCGATTGTCGGTCTGGGCCGCATTTGGCAACTCAAGCCGATGTTTGCTAAAACAAAAATCGCTTTTGTTTCTACATCCTCGGGTCACTCCGAAATCTATACGACCAATTTAATTTATTCACGCATTCGTCGGATTACCGATTTCAAAAATACTTCCATCTCACCACGCTGGTCGGCGGATGCTGGAAAGATTTATTTCGTTTCATCGATGCGCACGGGCTTCCCCGAAATTTTCACCACGAAGGGAACGGGTGACTTACAAAAAGTGATTACGGATGTGCGTGGCGCGTTGGGCGGTGCCAACTGTGGACCTGATGGACGTATCGCTTTTGCCTCATCGAATAAGGGCTCAATGGATATTTACGTCGCCGGTGGCGCGGGCGAAGGGCCCCGTCGAGTGATTGCTACGGCGGATGTGGATGCCGATCCGTCGTGGTCGCCTGATGGTTCCAGAATCGTACTCACCAGCGGTCCCTTGGGTCGCCCCGGTATTTACCTATCCTCGGCTTCGGGCGGTTCACTCAAACGTTTATCCACGGGCTACAGTTATTGTACCGAGCCGCGCTGGAATCCTAAAGACCCTGCGCAAATCATTTTCACTTTTCAGTCGGGTCGCCTCGGCCTCGCGGTGGCTGATCTCAGCAAGGGCGAAATCGTTGCCGTGCCTACGACATCACCTTTAAATTTATCGCACGCTTCTTGGTGTGCCGATGGTCGTCACGTGGTCGCCACCCAAGCCACCAAAACTACATCGCACTTAGTGATCGTCGATACGAAGTCAGGCAAGACCACACGACTCACCGACGCCAAAATGGGCAACTGTTCCGAGCCCGATTGTTGGGTCAGTAAGAATTAATTTGAGCGCTGACGGAGTCGGTCGATTGCTACGGCAGTCACGATGATTGCACCGGTGATGATACGTGTCGTGCTTTCGCTGATTCCGTTAAGCGTACAGCCCGTGCGGATTACGGTGATAATGAGTGCACCGATGAGTGAGCCGAAAATCGAACCAATCCCGCCGTTGAGGCTGGCCCCACCAATGACGACGGCTGCAATGATATCGAGCTCGTAGCCCGTTGCGCCGGTGGGGTCGCCTTGACCTTGGTAGGACACGAGCATGAGTCCAGAGAGGGCAGCGAAGGCTCCGCCGATCATGTAGACAAAAAGTTTGGTGCGGTCGACTGCGACACCACAAAGGCGGGCGGTGTTTTCATTGGAACCCACGGCGAATACATGGCGTCCGAATACGGTGAAACGTAAAACTCCGGTCGCGACGAGAGCGAGTGCGATCATTAACCAACCGCCTGGAGGGATGATCAAAAATTTCATATCATCGGGCAGACTGTTCAGCCAGAACCTCAACCAGTTGGCCTCTTGTGCGTTGATGGGTTGCGAGTTGGCCAAGGCTAAGGCCAGTCCGCGCAGAATGAGCAACGTCCCGAGCGTCGTGATGAAAGGAATTAATTTTGCCCGAACGACGAGGAGTCCGATGAATAAGCCAATGAGGAGTCCGCTGATTAAAGTGACGCTCACCGTAACGAAGGGATTAGCTCCAGCAACGGCCAGTTTAGCACCTACGACGGAGCAGAGGGCGATGGCCGAACCAATTGATAAATCAATACCCGCGGAGATGATAATAAAAGTCATCCCAATCGCCGCGATACCAATGACGACGGTTTGTTGAACGATGGATTCGATACCTTCGGCCGAACCAATGGCGCGATTACCGAGGCTGAAAAATAAACCCCAGATAGCGACGAGTGCAATAAATGTGCCGAGCGAGTTGAGGAGTTTTTTGGGAGAAGTGGTGTTGCTCATAAAATAATTATTAATTTCCGGTAGCGGCGCGCATCAGTTTTTCAGAATTGGTTTCGGAAACGGGTACGGCTTCGCTTAATTCGCCGCGACAGACGGTAGCGATGCGATCGCACACGCCGAGTAGTTCGGGTAGGTAACTGCTGACCATTAAAACGGCCTTGGGATTTTTCGGATCCGTGACGAGGCGGTTAATGACTTCGTAAATTTTGGCTTTCGCGGCGATATCGATTCCGCGCGTGGGTTCATCGAGTAAGAGAATGTCGCAATCGGCTTCAAGTAAGCGAGCGATGGCAGCTTTTTGTTGATTGCCACCAGAAAGATTGCCAATCGGTTGGTCGGGTCCTTGGCAACGAATACCAAAATCTGAAATCCAACGTGCGGTGTGCAGGCTTCGCTGGCTCGGTGAGATGAAGCCGACTTTACCTAACTTAGATAGGGCAGGGAGGCAGACGTTGTCGCCAATGCTTAAATCGAGGGCGAGGCCTTCTTCTTTGCGGTTCTCACTGACAAATCCTAAATGGGCCTGCCAATTGCTACGAGGGTCGGAAGTTTTTTGGGTACCGTTAACCAAAACATTTTT
>SIAU01000032.1 GCA_009691685.1 Opitutales bacterium | reverse complement strand
GGTCCAGTGCAGGGGATGGCGGCAATTTTATCTAAAACGTCCTCACCTTTGATGAGCTTACCGAAGGCGGTATATTTATTATTTAAAAAGGAGGCATCACCATGACAGATAAAGAACTGGCTACCAGCGCTGTCGACGTCTTGAGATCTTGCCATCGAGAGAACACCTTTTTGGTGCGAGCGATTATTGAACTCGGCCTTGATTTGATATCCAGGTCCACCGGTGCCGGGCATCCCGCTGGCCCCTTGTTTGGATTTAGGGCAACCGCCTTGGATCATGAAACCTTTGAGCACACGGTGAAAAGCAGTGCCGTTATAAAATCCTTCACGGGAGAGTTTTAAGAAGTTGGCGACAGTCTTAGGCGCGACGTCGGACCAAAATTCAAAAGTCATATCACCAGAAGTGGTGTGAACGATAACTTGAGGGGTGGAGGGGTTGGTGGATTCTTTCATGGGAGTGGAATTAGAAGAATTGAGAGTTTGGGAAATACAAGGGCTAAAAGTTAATAGCAGGAGGATGGCTGAAAGCGTAGATTTCATAAAACCAGCCAAAGACTGCCGTCTTTTTCGGCAATGCAAAAACCTCCGCTTGCCACTTTGTCACTCACCCTTCACAGATAAAAATCATGAAAGTGGTTATCAACGACAAGCCCCAAGAGACCTCGGCCAAAACCCTCGCCGAATTGGTCAAGGAACTTGGGCTTAATGACCAACCCACCATCGCGGTTGCGATTGGTGGACAAGTCGTTGCTCGAAGTTCTTGGGCTACCTATGCCTTAACGGAAAATTTGTCCGTGCTCATGATACGTGCCGCCCAAGGCGGATAATTTATGTTTAAATATATCAAAGGATTATTTGCACCCGAGCCCGAAGCGGCCGCGCCGAGTAATTTAATTTTATTCACCCCGACGAAGACCGAATGGGACACGAAGACTGTCATCAAGTTGTTCGACGCCGGGTTGGGCAAATTACATGTCCAGCCGAACCGGGAGTGGCGCGTGGGTGACTACGAAAATTTTCTCAAAAAAGTCCCTAAGATTTATTGGCCAAGAATTGTTTTAGAAGAACATCATCAACTCGTTTTGAAGCACCAACTGGGTGGATTCCAAATGTACCACAGCGATCGCATTCCCGCACGCTGGCCCAAGTCAGCCTCGCTCAGTTGTAAATGTCACTCTTACGACGAAATGCGCAGCTTACCGAAAGCCTTGAATTACGTTTTTCTTAGTCCGATTTTTCCCTCGATTTCTAAGCGTGACTATGTGCCGCAACGCACCACCCGCGAGTTTCAGGTGATTGCTGAACGCTGGAGATCCGAAGGGGGTTGCCCGGTTTATGGCTTGGGTGGAGTCACTCCGCAAAACGCAGCCCGCGTGCGCGAAATGGGCCTCGATGGGGTCGCCTTTATTGGTTCGGTTTGGGAAACTTCTAATCCAGTTAAATCCTTTATTGAAATTGAAAATGCGTGGTACGGAAAATCGGCCCGTAAATTAAAAAGAAAATATTAAGTTGGTCTATCCCCGGCTCCAGTTTCTCACACTCGATGCCTCGCCTCACTCTCATCGCGAGCAGGCTCGACTAGCACTGGAAGGGGGAGTGCAGTGGATTCAGCTGCGTGCCAAAAATATTTCGGAGTCGGAATGGATTCAAGCCGCTCAAGAGGTCGCTCATCTTTGTAAAGATTTTGGTGCTACTTTGATAATCAATGATTCGCCCATTGTGGCTTATGAAGCGGAAGCCGATGGCGTACACCTCGGCCCGCATGATTGCTCGCCCGCGGAAGCCCGTAAAATTCTTGGCGAGTATGCTATCATCGGTGTCACCTTAAATCATCTTAACCATCTCGACGTTTTAAAATCTGCACGCGTCGATTATGCCGGAGTAGGTCCCGTACATTTTACACCGAGCAAAACAAATCTGGCTCCAGTCCATACCGACGAATCTTTAAAGGAATTAATTAATAAAGCAGCCGTTCCGTGTTATGCGATCGGTGGTGTAACCGCACTCGATTGGGCTAATTTGAGCTCATTGGGGGCTCATGGAATTGCGGTGAGCGGTGCGATTGCTCTGGCCCAAGATCCCATAAGGGCTTCACGAGAAATCATTTCCGCCCTTTCTTGATAAGCTTTTTTCGGGAGGGGCTGGACAATTTGCCGAGGACTTGGATTGTTTGAGGTCGGATGTCTTTACTACGCATAGCAGACCGCACCTTTAATTCGCGCCTACTCACGGGCACGGGTAAATACGCATCGGCTGAACAGTTGCGTGCGGTGCTGGATGCTTGTGGTTCGGAAATCATCACCGTCGCCATTAAGCGCGTTCAGTTCGGAGTGAAAGATGATGGGATTCTTTCGGCACTAGATTCTAAAAAACATTTAATCTTACCTAATACCTCGGGGGTGCGCACTGCTGCTGAAGCAATCTTCGCTGCCGAACTCACTCGCGAAGCTTTAGGGACATCGTGGTTGAAATTAGAAATTCATCCCGATCCAAAATATTTAATGCCTGATCCCGTGGAAACACTCGAGGCCTGTCGTCAGTTGGTAAAAAAAGGTTTCACGGTTTTACCTTACATTCATGCTGATCCTGTTTTAGCGAAAAGATTAGAAGAAGTCGGTGCCGCCGCGGTGATGCCTCTGGGTGCACCGATTGGTTCCAACCGCGGATTACTTTCCCGTGATTTCCTTCGTATCATCATCGAACAAGCCCGCGTACCGGTGATTATCGATGCAGGACTGGGAGCTCCGTCACACGCAGCCGAGGCCTTAGAAATGGGCGCGGATGCGGTCTTGGTAAACACCGGCATTGCTTCGGCAAGTAATCCAGTTGCGATGGCCAAAGCGTTTCGTCTCGCCGTGGAAGCGGGTCGCTTAGCACGCGAGGCCGGACTCGGCTCAGGCTCAGTATCGGCTCAGCCCACTTCTCCTTTAACTGGTTTTCTCGACTGATTTTATGGCCGCGAAGCCTGGAAGAATGAGGGCCGATGAGTTACTTCTTAAATTAGGTCTAGCTCCATCACGATCCATCGCTCAGGCGCTTATTCTCGCCGGCAAGGTTCGCTCGGGTCCGGACGCTGTCGTCAATAAATCATCTCAGTCATTTCCCGAAGACTCCCTACTCACCGTTGATCAACCGCCGCGATTTGTTTCGCGCGGAGGAGAAAAATTAGAAGGTGCCTTAGAACATTTTAAAATAGCGGTTACTGGTTTACATGGACTCGATGTGGGTGCGTCCACCGGAGGATTTACTGATTGTCTGTTACAGCGGGGTGTAGTGAGTATGACCTGTGTCGACGTCGGTACGGCGCAACTCCACCAAAAATTAAGAACCGATTCGCGCGTCACTAATTTCGAAAAATTTAATGCCCGAGAATTGCCGACGATGAAATTACCCCACGAGTTTTATGGCATCGTGGTCATGGATCTGTCCTTCATTTCCCTAAATTTAGTTTTACCGGTGGCCTGGCAGAGGGTGGGTCCGGGTGGACATTTAGTAGCTCTGATAAAGCCTCAGTTTGAAGCCACTAGGGCGGAGGCGGATAAAAGTAGGGGGATTATTAAAGATCCTGTGATTCACGCCCGGGTGGTGGAATCCCTCACGTCAGCCGCCCAATCCCTCCATTTATGCTCAGTTTTAGGGGTAATTCCCTCGCCAATTGAGGGTGGAGACGGAAATCGCGAGTTTCTCATCGTGCTCCAAAAAAGGGGTCAGACTACGCCGGCGTAGTCTGACCCCTTTTTTGGGTTGCAGGCGGGTTGCAGACCCTTACTTCAAACTCTCCCATGACTACAGAAGGTAAGCTCAAGCGTTCCCGCAATCCTCTCGACTTCGATTTCACCGAACCCGAAGCGTTGTCCCGTTACGTCACCGAGACAGGCAAAATCCTGCCTCGCAAATTGACCGGCCTCACCGCCCGTCAACAACGTCATATTTCGAAGGCCGTTAAGCGCGCCCGTAATATGATCACGATGAAGTAATCGACTTCTCTCTTTTCCACGGGCCGCCTTCTAGGCGGCCTTTTTGTTTTACGGACTTGGGTTGCTCAACATACCGTCACTTCTTAGGTTAGTTAAAACGACTCACTAGCGTGTCCCAATCCCTGCCTCCATTTCTGACTGCTACAAAGGCTGACCTTCAAAAGGCGGCGCAGTTATTGGCAGAGGGTGAATGCGTCGCCCTTCCTACCGAGACGGTCTATGGTTTAGCAGCCGACGCTCTTAATCCATCAGCGCTCAAGAAAATTTTTACAATTAAGGGTCGTCCACTGATTGATCCTTTAATTGTTCATGTACTCGATATCGAAGCATTGAAAAAAATTGCGGAGTATGATTCACGCCTCGAAAAAATTTCTAGCTTTTGGCCCGGGCCATTGACCGTGGTTCTGCGCAGAAAATCTTGCGTGCCCGATTTAGTTACCGCGAGTCAGGAAACGGTCGCCGTTCGTGTGCCCGCCCATCCTTTATTTCGGGAGATACTTGGTTTGGTAAATCGACCCTTGGCCGCCCCGAGCGCTAATCCTTTCGGCTACGTCAGCCCCACGCGAGCCCAACACGTCCGTGATTCATTAGCCGAGCGTTGTCCATGGATCGTCGAAGGCGGACCTTGTCGGCACGGATTAGAATCTACGATTATCGATTTATCATCACCGCATACGGTTCGACTGCTTCGTCCGGGTCCGATTACCCTGGAATCACTACGCGAAAAATTAGGTGAAATTGAAGTAGTTACCAAAGTCGCCTCGGCGCAAGCCGCTCAAGTCGCCCCAGGAATGTTAGAGCGACACTACAGCCCAAGTACGCGAGTGGAATTATTCGCTCACGGAGCCTTACCTGCATCGACCGAAAAAAACTCAGCGATTCTTTTTTTAAGTCGCCGTAAAGATTTCTCATCCACCAGTGAGCTATTTTATCTTTCCGAAAATAATTCACTCCCCGAAGCGGCCGCAAATCTCTTTGATTTATTACGCAAATTAGATACTCGGGGTTTCTCCAAAATTTATGTTGAGCGCGCTGAATCTGCTGAGCTGGGCCTAGCTTATAACGATCGGTTAACCCGCGCCGCTGCCCGCTAATTTCATGCAGAATCTTTTGGATACATTAAAGAAGGCGACCGATTTTTTAAGCCGTAAGGGACTAGAAAAATCACGCATGGAGGCGGAACATCTCTTTGCGGCCGGTTTAGGTATCAAGCGATTAGACCTTTATTTACAGTTCGAAAGGTTACTCGATGACTCCGAAGTGGAGAAATTGCGAACGATGACTGTGCGACGTGGTAACCGCGAGCCCCTACAACATATTATCGGTAAAGTGTCGTTTCGTGATTTAGTTTTAAAGTCTGATAAACGCGCGCTGGTTCCTCGTCCGGAAACCGAAGAGATTATAGATTTAGCTTTGGCTTTATTTCCTGCTGAACAAGTAGTGCGAATTCTAGATTTAGGAACAGGATCGGGTGCGATTGCCTTGGCCCTCGCTGCCGAACGTCCGCTCTGGAAAATCGATGCCTTGGATAAATCCGCTGAGGCTCTGGCTTTGGCTAAAGAAAATGCGCAGCTCACTCAATTAGAGGGTAGAGTTAATTTTGGACAGTCCAACTGGTTTGAGGGGGTGACGGATAAGTATGATTTAATTATTTCGAATCCGCCGTATTTAACGGAAAGCGAAGTCGCATCGGCCGACCCCGAAGTAAAAGACTTCGACCCACATTCTGCACTCATTGCACCTGAAAATGGTCTAGCTGATTTGAAAATCATTTTAACCCAGGCACCTAAGTTTTTAAATCAAGGTGGTTGGGTGTTATGCGAAACCGGAATCGATCAACACACTGCACTGGCAGAAATTTCTAAACAAAACTCCTATAAGGAATATGAGGGTGTCAGTGATATGAGTGGACGCCCTAGATTTTGGAAGGCCCAAAGGGGTATTTAAGCCCGTATTATTGGTCTCTTCTTGCCCTCATTCCCACCTTTCGTCTTAAAATAGATTTATGTCTCAGTCTGCACCCAAGCCCAAAACTGCTATTACGCCCACTCGCTCTGAAAATTATCCGGAGTGGTATTTACAGGTGATCAAGGCCGCCGAGCTCGCTGAGAATAGCCCCGTCCGTGGTTGCATGGTGATTAAGCCTTGGGGTTATGCCCTTTGGGAAAATATTCAGCGCGATTTAGATACGATGTTTAAGGAGACGGGTCACGTGAACGCCTATTTCCCCCTTTTTATTCCGATTAGTTATCTCCAAAAAGAAGCCCAGCACGTTGAAGGTTTTGCTAAAGAATGTGCGGTGGTTACTCATTCTCGTTTAGAGGCCGGACCCGATGGCAAATTAGTTCCGGCGGGTGAACTCGAAGAGCCTTTAATTGTTCGACCTACTTCTGAAACTATTATCGGCGAAACTTATTCGAAGTGGGTGCAGTCTTATCGCGATCTCCCGATTTTAATTAATCAATGGGCCAACGTCGTCCGCTGGGAGATGCGTACTCGACTATTTTTACGCACCGCCGAATTTTTATGGCAAGAAGGTCACACGGTTCACGCTACCCAAAAAGAAGCGGAAGAAGAAACGATGAAGATGTTGGAAGTGTATGCAGACTTTGCCGAAAATTATATGGCGATGCCGGTGATTAAAGGACGTAAGACCGAAGGGGAGCGTTTCCCTGGTGCCGTCGATACGCTTTGTATCGAAGCCATGATGCAGGATCGCAAAGCCTTACAGGCCGGAACGTCTCACTACCTCGGACAAAACTTCGCGAAGTCCTGTAATATCCGCTTCCAAGATGAAGCTTCGAATATGCAGTACGCTCATACAACTTCATGGGGCGTGTCCACGCGTTTAATCGGTGCAATGATTATGACCCACTCGGACGACGATGGCTTTGTGGCGCCCCCACGTTTAGCTCCACAGCATATTGTGATTTTACCTATTTATAAAGACGACGCTTCGAAGGCGCAGGTCTTAGAATACTGCGAATCTTTGAAAAAAGAATTAACTACTCAACGCTTCCACGACCGTAAATTAGTGGTGACGATTGATAACCGAGATTTACGCGGCGGAGAAAAGGCGTGGGGCTGGATTAAAAAAGGTGTGCCTTTGAGAGTTGAAGTCGGCCCTCGCGATATTGCATCGGGCTCAGTCTTTGTGGCACGTCGTGACACGGGAGAGAAGGCTGGTATTCCCCGCACCGAGTTTGTCAGCAGCGTGATTTCCCGACTCCAATCCATCCAAGATAATTTACTTACGAAAGCTAAAGTGCATCGCACAGAAAACACTCGCGAAATAAATTCGTGGGAAGAGTTAAAAGAATTCTTCACACCTAAGAATGCGAATGAACCTGAAATGCATGGCGGCTTTGCACTCTGTCACTGGAACGGCAGCAAAGAAGTCGAACGTCGCTTAAAAGACGAACTTAAGGTGACTATTCGCTGTATTGCTTTAGATGCTAAAGAAGAAGCCGGGAAGTGCGTGGTGACGGGCGAGCCCAGTCCGCGACGGGTTGTGATGGCGAAGGCGTACTAAAAACTGAGGGGACATGTGGGCAAGGGACGCGAGCATAGCTCGCGAGGGGACAAGGTGACAAGGGGACACGTGGGCAAGGGGAGATGCGCGGACGCGACGCAGTCGCGCCCCTACCTAATAAAACAGACACGTTAATCATGGGTTTGATTGGTCGATTGACCTAGCGACATAGATTCTCTTAATGTGTTTAAGTATTCATACGCCTCTAATCTTATGACTCTCCCAAAACCTAAATTCTTAGCAAAAATTGAAAATATTTTTGAAGGTATTATTTTCTCTAGCCGCTGGATTCAGGCGCCGATCTATGGCGCGCTGATGATTGCAGCAGCTGCCTACGCCTGGAAGAGTATTGAGGAGCTCATTCATATTCTTTCAGATTTCTCCAAACTCTCTGAAGCCCAAATCATGGTCGGTCTCTTGTCTTTAGTAGATATTTCCATGGTGGCTAACCTCGTGAACATGGTGGTCGTTGGCGGCTACGTTACCTTCGTTAGTAATATTGATTTCAATGATAACAAAGATCGACCCGATTGGCTCGATCATATTAACGGCAATAGTTTAAAGACCAAGTTAGCTGGTTCCTTGGCCTCTATCTCAGCTATTCACCTGCTCAAAAGTTTCATCAATATCACTGGCGCAGCAGATGTCATTATGACCGATAACCAAGCCCGCGTGGTTCTCTGGCAGTCCATCATTCACGGCGTGTTTCTTGCTTCGATGATTCTTTTTGCCTGGAGTGAGCGTATTCAACGTCACGAGAAGCATTAATTATTTAGGGGACAAGTGGGCAAGGTGACACGGGACGCGAGCGTTGCTCGCGAGGGGACACGGTGACATGGGGACACGTGGGCAAGGGGTAGAGTAAGGACGCGAGCTACGCTCGCGTTACTCTCCCACTGCGCCTGCGTCGCCGTCGCTAAACTTAAGGCGGATTTTTTTACCGGCCTTAATCGATTTACTGGAGCTGATGACTTTGCCCTCAGCGTCGCGGACAATTGAATATCCCCGAGATAAAACAGATTCAAAGCCCGCCGACTGTAATCGTTTATTGAGCTGATTAACTTTTTCGCGAGTAACTCCGAGGCGGGCCTTGGGCGATAAGCGATGGAGTTCACTGCCGAGTTCAGAAAGTTTGTGTCGCTGATCCGCTAAAAATTCTTCGGCAACACTAGTCAACTGGGCGTACAATAAATCTAAATCCTGGTGCAGTGATTGGATTTTATTTTTAGGCGAGTGTTGCGCAAGTTGACCGCTTAAGAATTTAAGTTGAGCCAAGAGTTTAGTTTGTCCTGAGGCAATCAGTTCTGCCGCCGCCGTGGGAGTCTCGGCACGTTTGTCCGCAGCGTAGTCGCACAGGGTAAAATCTGTTTGGTGTCCAACCGCGGAAATCACCGGCGTCTTACTAGCCCGCACGGCCCGAACTAATTTCTCATCATTAAAGCCCCAGAGATCTTCGGCGGAACCTCCACCGCGACCGACGACAATTAAATCAATCCCTGGAATTTCATTAGCGAGTTTCAGACCTTGTAAAACTGAGCCTGCGCAACTCTCACCCTGAACTCGGGCGGGGACGAGCCAGACGGTTCCACGCCAGCCACGTGTTTTAAGTACTTCGGTAAAATCATGCCACACGGCTCCGATTTCTGATGTGACGAAGGCCACTACTTTAGGAAACGTAGGAATCGGACGCTTCAGTTCTTCTTCGAATAAGCCTTCGGCTTTTAATTTCGCGAGTAGCTCTAAATATTTTTTCTGTAATTCGCCTTCGCCCTCAGGCTTCATGGAGTCGATAACCAGAGAGAGCTTCCCCGACTTTCCATAGAAATCGACTTTCGCTTTTACGACGACGCGGAGTCCGTCTTTGATTGGAAATTTAATCCAGCGCGCTTGGAATCCGTAAAGGATGCACTCTACTTTCGCGTCAGCGTCTTTAAGAGAAAAGTAATGGTGTCCGGACGGGTAGGTTTTGTAGCCCGAAATTTCTCCAACCACTTCAACGGTACCAAGCCCGTTGACGTGACCTTTGATGACGTCAGTTAAATCGGAAACCGTTAGCGGTAACGAGTCGGGCATTAAGCCATAGAACTACTTTGCCTTAGAGTCGTCAAGCGATGGCACGGCACGTAGCTGAATACTGTCGATGACTTGAGGTCCGAGAATCACGTTGGTCACGATCACCAAAACTTGGCCAGGCTTGCAATGTCCGCCGTCGCGTAAGTGCTTTAAGGCTGCCGTGATATTCTCATCTGCTTGGGGACTGAATTTAATAAAGAAAGGAGTAACGCCCCAGAGTAGACCCATGCGACGGTGTACATGGATGTCTTCGGAGAAAGCGAAAATAGGGCAGCCCACCGCACGTAAGGCTGAAAGCGCGCGTGGAACATCGCCATTGCGGGTGAAGGCAATGATTCCAGTACTTCCTAGATCTTGGGCGAGGCTCGCGGCCGAGCGAAGTAATTTAACTTTCGGCGTATCGTTCGGCTGTTCGGCGCTTAGTTTTTTCGGAACATCTTGCTCCGTCGCCATCGCGATTTTCACCATTACTTCGACGCAACGAATCGGGTGTTTGCCCGTAGTGGTTTCGCCGGAAAGCATCACGGAGTCAGCTAATTCTAATACGGCGTTGGAAACGTCGGTCACTTCAGCACGTGTGGGAACTGGGTTTGTGATCATAGACTCCAACATGTGGGTGGCGACGATGACGGGCTTGCGTGCGGCGATGGACATCGCGACGGCGCGACGTTGAACGGACGGAAGCGTTTCGTAAGGAATTTCGATACCTAAATCTCCACGAGCGACCATAAGTGCATCGGCGGCATCGATAATCGAAGCTAAGTGTTCAATCGCTGATTGGTCTTCAATCTTCGCAATAATTTGTGCCTTGGAGTGTTCTTCTAAAAGTAATTTACGGAGACATTCTACATCACTTGCTTCACGCACAAATGAAAGTGCGTAGTAATCGATGCCCACTTCGCAGCCAACTTTGATGTCTTCACGGTCTTTATCAGTGAGGGCAGGGAGTTCGATTTTTACACCTGGTAAATTAATGTGGCGACGGCTGCCCATAGAGCCGGGTTGTTCGACCTTACAGCACAGGCGATCTCCTTTTTGATCAAGGACGCGTAATTGAATGAGGCCGTTATCAATGAGAACTACTCCGCCGACGGGAACGGAACGAATAATAGGAGGGTAGTTTGAAGTGATTAAAACTTTATCACCGTCGGGCTTAGCGTCGGGTGCACCCGTGACGTCGACCAATTGTCCGACCGTCAGGTTAATTGACTGTTTAAGAGCCCCGGTACGAATTTCGGGCCCTTTCACGTCCATCATAGTAGCTAAGTCCACGCCCATTCTTTTACTAACCAAGCGTACTCTTTCGACGATTTGGCGAACCCAAGCGTGATCCGCATGGGCCATGTTCAGGCGCACTACATTCGCTCCTGCCTTGATTATTGCCTCCAAATTGGCCTCGGACTCAGTCGCGGGTCCAATCGTAAAAGTGATACGGGTGTGTCTGTATGGCTTCACGAGTTTATGAGTAGTTGTGAAGACTCACTAATGGCAAGTGAAACAATACCTTATGCAAATAATTGTCAGTTTTATGAAACTTTTTGAGCAATTACATCTCTTTTCACCTTCGTCAGCTCTTCAAAAAAAGTAGATGTTTCAAAGGGCCAGGTACCCTCTTCGCAGATTTGCCAATCGGGGTGGGTTTTAAGTTCTCTGACCGTCCAGTCGAAATAATCCGCGTCGTCGGTTCTAAAATAGAGTTTTGCTTCGGAGGTTGAGGCCCTAGCTAGGCGGCTAAGGTTTTCCGCACAAATGAATCGGTTTTTGTGATGTCTTCTCTTAGGCCAGGGATCCGGATAAAGAATAAATATTTTTTCTGTCTTATGCGCTGGCGTTAGTGCGTCCAGGACTTCGGTCGCTTCGGCTTTTAAAAATGACACATTCTTGATACTTTGAAGTTCTTGTTTACGCAGCGATTTTGCAATGCGGCCGGTGATTAAATCGATTCCCAGGCAGAATTCATGGGGGTTAGCTTTAGCATAGGCAGCCAGCCAGTGGCCATGTCCGCAGCCGATTTCTAGGGTGAATGAGGTGCGCCCGCCGAGAACTTCGGAAAGTTTGGTATGGAGTTTTTCAACATTCGTCGCGCGAAGGTTGTCTGCCCATTCTTTACCAAAGACTTTGTTGTCAGGTGACACGGGGGCACGTTGGCACGGTGACATGGGGAAGGCAAGGGTAGGGGCACTATGTGCAGGGGGCGCCTTGTCCCCTCAAATTACCACTAGGGTAATTTGCGAATAACTCCGGCTTTCCAAATGTCTGGCGATGGGCTCTCTCATTGCATGGCCAAAGTAGATATAGAAGTCGTCCAAAAAATCCTCAAGGAAAACGGTATCGATGTTCGCGTAGCAGCGGAAATCTTAAACCAAATCCGCGAGGTCGTGGCCGAAGGCGCCATCGAGCGCGAAAAGCCAGCAAAGAAACAGCACCTGGTTTTAATCAGCGAACCCGAAGGTGGTTTACCGAAAGATCTGGTGGGCTGGGTGGTACAAATTTTGGAAGACGACGATCCACGCGAAGCTGCCCAAAAAATTACGGAAGTAGCAGGAGTATTTAATGGTACGCCGAAAGGGCAGCGCTTACCCGTCGCAAGTTTTGGCGATGCCTGCCAAAGTTTGCCCGGAAAACTTCTAAAAGAGAATAATGTTTGGATTAAGACGCGTGAACCCGTTCGCGTGATTGCGGTAAAAAATTCTCTTGGACGCCGTCGTGGATAATTTTGGTTTCGATAAAAAACACACTTTTTTATCATCTAATTTTCTAATTTTAGCCTATTTGGGCTTTAATTGAGGGACCCTGAAAACAGTCAATTCCGCTCGCATTTGAGCAAAGACCTCACACACTCACGGAATATATGAAGTTTAAGAACTTTCCAATTTACCGCATCGAATGGGTAACTTCCATCTTCTTGATAACCACCGCGCTCCTCTCGCTCACGGTTGTACCATGGTTCCTATGGACCCAGTACAACTTGCCGGTCGATGCCGTTAATAAGGTTCAAGGTTGGGGCTTTATCTGGGCTTTATTCGTATTTTACTACTACGCGACGGGCTTTGGTATCACCCTCGGCTACCACCGCTTATTCTCACACATTTCCTTCAAGGCCAAGTGGCCAGTAAAGCTATTCGTTCTCCTGTTCGGTGCCGCTTCCTTTGAAAATTCCGCCCACGATTGGAGCGCCGATCACCGTGTCCACCACAAGCACGTCGATGAAGACGAAGATCCTTATGATATTTCCAAAGGTTTCTTCTACGCCCACATTGGCTGGTTGCTCTTCCGCTTAAAACCAAAGCCACCGGTTACTAATGTTAAAGACTTAGAAGCTGATCCTTTAGTGATGTGGCAACACAACTATGTTCAGTGGATTGCAGCCTTCATCGGGTTCGTCTTACCTTCAATCTTGGGCTACGCCTACGGTTGGGCGATGGGCTTTAGTAATCCCGGGATGACCGCGCTGGGTTGCTTCTTAATCGCCGGATTGCTCCGCACCGTGATTGTTCAACAAGGCACGTTCTGCATTAACTCACTCTGTCACATGTTTGGCCGTCAGCCTTATTCCCGCGACCACAGTGCGCGCGATAGCGGTTGGGTGGCGTTATTAACCTTCGGTGAAGGCTACCATAACTATCACCACGAATTCCAACACGATTACCGCAATGGTGTTAA
>SIAU01000031.1 GCA_009691685.1 Opitutales bacterium | reverse complement strand
CAACAATCCAACGACTAAATTAATGTCCACCAACACGGCCACAATGCGTTGGAATACGGGCTTCGGTCCCTTGATGAGGGTCACCACGATAACTGCTAATATTAGAGCGAGCAATAAAGAGCCGTAGTGTTTATGTGATTTTAAGAGAATTTCCATAAGGCAAAAGTGTATAAATTATCGAACCCAGCAAGCCTTCATCGTGTATCGTTTTAGTTATCCTCAGGAAACATTTTAACAAACAACACCGCAGCAGCAGATCCCCCTAAGAACATGAAGAATAGATCTAGTATAGTTCGAGGAAGGCCGTGGGCGAGAAACGTAAACTCCTGTGAAAGGGCTTTTAATACTGAATCGTCGGCGTTGAGCGCACCCGCTAGGCCGACAAACTCGGTGGCGACCTGCACAGCGGGATTAAGGGCTAAGCTAAGTGATGAAAATGTGCTACCGATGCCAAAAACGGTCAAGGCAATGGCTAGCCCAAAATAACTGTTCCCCGCGGTACGTCGCGATGTAGCGACCATTAAAACTACGAAGGCTAAAATAAAAGTTCCGATAGTTTCCCCGGACCAACCAATACCGGCGCCCGCCATGGCACTTTCGCCCAGGGCTTCTACAATATCTTTAGAACGTTCAGCCGAATGTCCGTTTAAAATTCCTACCACGGTCGCAGCCAACAGGGCGGCCAGGAGTTGTACCGCAATATAACCCAATAATCTCTTGGCGGTGAGTTTTTTGCGCAAGAAAATCGCTAAGGATACCGCCGGGTTATAATGAGCCCCAGAAATATTTCCTCCCATATAAATCATCGCACATAAAACAGCAGCTACGGGAAGCGGATTAGATGCCAAGATGGCAATTAGGCATAGAAAGAAGGTACCTAGAAATTCGATGATTAGTTTATTGCGCATGGATTGACACTCTTGGATTTAATCCAAATCACAAGTTTAGACTATAAACACCCAGCATATACCAAGGTGTTCTCTTCATGGGGTGAACACTACGGAGAGATTATTGAAATTAAAATCCGCAGGGTTTTGCTCAACGGCGATTACTAAATCCTATGCACAAATCACTCCCCCTCCTCTCCAATCTACTCCTGATTGGAATTCTTACAACTGGACTTAATGCCAAACCTATGGACACCCCAAAAGGCAATACCGATAAGGCGGTTGATGCGGATCACGTTCGTTTGGTGGAAGCTAAAAAACGAGTAAACGAAATCCCCGAAGTACTATCCGCCCAACAACTCGCGAAAGCCGACCGAGCGCAACTGGTTAAAGTTTATGCAGACTATAAACAAGCGCGTACCAAATCCACCACCTCAGATGAGACCTACCGTAAAATCTTTGATGAGCAGTTAAGTCGGCTCGACCCCGAAGCGGCTAAAATTTCCGCCAAAGAACGACAGGCCTTTCGTGATAAAATGGTGAAGGCGCGTGAGGCTAAGAAAGCAGATGGCAAAAAGGTGGGGGCGCTGGATTCGGACGAAGACGACGATCGAGCCGAAGAAGAAAGTTAAACCGTAAAACCCACCGGCTGGTGGGTTTTTTATTTAAGGGCGTTTTCTAACATGCTCCAAATTTCCTCCACTGGTTCTAAGCCAATCGAAATTCTTAAGAGATCGGGATCCAATCCAGCAGACCAAATCTCTTTTCGTCCTGCTTCCGTGGTGACCTCGTCAAAATGTGCCAGCCATAAATAGGGCGATATCAGTGTGAATTCTAAACCAAAACTAGGCCCCTTAACACATTGCAGCTTATCGTAAACGCCTCTCATTTCTTTTTTGAGTTCAATGGTAATCAGCGAGCCAATACCTGCACCCGGTCTTTTTAATTTTTGGTAATTGGCTTTCGTGACAACGTTTTCAGCAGTTCTGACAAAAGAAATAGCGGGGTGGTTGGTTAAACGCTGAGCAATAATGGCAGCACTCACATTTATTTTAGGCAGTACTTCTTCTAACCTTATGATTTGATCGGCCAAAACCTCAGCATCGAGAGCATGGAGCGGCTCGATAATCTTTTTAGCCTCAATAATTAACTGGGCAGCTGCGGGTCGTGTTTCATTAACCGCCAGAACTCCAGCCATCACATTGCCCCCGCTGGCCGCATACTTGGTTAGGCTCGAGCATACGATGTCAGCATAAGGTAAAAGATCGAGCGTCGCGATACTCACTGCACTGGGATCCAAAACCAGCATGGCTCCATACTGATCACAAAGCTGGCGAAGTTTCGGAATATCCGGAGTCTCCAACTGTGGGTTATTGGGAGCCTCCGTAAAAATACCTGCCACCCTTCCCTCTTTTAAAATCTGCTCAACCTTATCGAGCTCCTGAATGTTTTTTATAAAAATATGCTCCGTTGATAGTTTTTTTTCTAAAATCTTTGCCGAGTCGACATAAAGCCAACCCACTTGTATCCAGACATTTTTACCTTTCGGATTTTGAATCTGACTAACGGCGGTCACCGCCGCATAGGCAGCATTCATTCCAGAAAGTGTAATTAAAATGTTTTCGACCTTCGCTTGAGCTAAATAAGGTGCACAAAAAGATTTTATCTTTTCCGTGGCACTTTTATTTTCCCGGACTGGTGAATTTTTTAAATAGGCTTCGGCTTGGCGTGATGAAATCAGGATGCCTGTATGTTGAATGAGTTTAGCTAACTTTTCGGCAGGCGGCCCCGGAGGTACAGTAATCAAAACCCAATCCGCCTCTGGATCCACCTGCGCATTAATAATTCCGGCCCATTTTAATAAAGCTTGAGCGGACTTTAAAGAAACCACGGGAAAGAGTTCACCCACTCTCTGATATTTTTGGGCGGCTTGTTTGGCGGCCTCTTGTACTAAGCGATTACGGACAAATCGGGGATACCCCGCGGAAATTTTTCCCCAGACGTGCGCTTCTTTTCTTTCATAGCCTTCTATGTCAGCCAGCGTGGGCAAAGAGACCACCGTGGCATGAGGAGACGAAGGGATTACCGAACCCAGAGGAGGACAATGTAACACTTTTAAATATCTCCGCCAATTTCGTTTTCAATAATCTGGCTTAAGGTCTGACGGCGCCGAATTAATTTAACTGATCCGTTGGCCTTGATTAAAACCTCGGGGGCCTCGGGAAAAGAATTATAATTTTTTGTGCTCATTCCGGCACAGTAGGCACCAGCTCCGCCAATCACACAAAGGTCTCCGGTTTGTACTTCGGGAAGATTTTTTACTGCAAGCGTTTCGGGCTCGCCGGGCGCACACGTGATTAAATCTCCCGACTCACAACAATGCCCCACGATTACATAATCTTCGGTCTTCGAGGATTTTGTTTTCGGGTATAAATAAATCGGGTGCTGGGCACCATAAAGTGAGGGTCTTAAAATTTCCGTCATTCCGGAATCTATTTTTATAAATTTCCGTGAATGGGTAGAAACGATATCCTGAACTTTGCAGAGCACTACTCCTGCGTTCGCGACCAAGAAGGTCCCGGGTTCGATTTCTAATTTAAGTTTTCGTCCTTCGGCTTTCGCAAAATCTTCGAAGGATTGTTTAACCGGGACGCCAATTTTTTGGGGATCTGTGCCCTTCTCGCCCGCCACGCGCGCTATTTTATATCCGCCACCTAAATTGAGGGTGGTAACATCATTAAATAATTTAACGAGCGCTAGGCTGGATGCGGAGACCTCTTGCCAAACTTGTGGATCGCTGCCCGAGCCAATGTGCGTGTGGATGCGGATGACTTTTAATTTATAAGTTTCGGTAATCTTTTTTACTTGGTCGGCCCACTCGTGCCAAATTCCAAACGAAGAGTCTGGTCCACCCACATTGGTTTTACCTGTGCCGCCTGAACCGCGACCGGGATTAAATCGAATGCCCACACTGTGGCCAGGTAGTGCCCGGCCAATACGCTCGACCTGATTAAGTGAGCAGGCATTTACCTGGACCCCTAATTTTAAAAGCTCGGCGAAATCTTCGGGTAATTCCTGTGAGGATAAGGAAATTTTTTCTGGAGCAACTCCGGCGTGGATAGCTCGGCGAACTTCCCATCCTGAACTCGCATCGAAGTTTAATCCCAATCCATCAAATATTCTGAGAATGGATACATTGGGACAGGCCTTCATTGCAAACCGCACCGTCAGCCCAAAAGAATGAGGAAAAGCCAGCATCGCCTTGGCTTGGGCAATTAGGGTCGCCTCGTCATAGACGAAACAGGGAGTGCCATGAGCGGAAGCAATCTGATCGGCTAGGGTTGTATTTATAAATGGGTGATGTTCCACGGTAGTATGCTAAAGACTTTGGCATTCTCTGGCAATCCTACCAGCCTTTTCAATTTTATGACACCGCTTGCCACCTAGCCCTGACCTGGTTGGGATGGTTGAGCCTCACCTATGTCCGACCTTGATACTATCGTTGCAACATCGACCCCCTCCGGAAAATCAGCTCTGGCGGTGGTCCGGGTGGATGGACCCCTAGGGCCCAGTATTATTCAATCTGCTTTTGGGCGAAAAAATTCTTTAATCATAAAACAAGCAACCACGGGGATTTGGCGTGATTTAAAAAATGAACCCGTTGATCAAGTCGTCGCACTGCTCTGGGCTCACGGAAAATCTTTTACGGGTAGCGATTCACTGGAAATCACCTGCCATGGAAATCCACTCATCATTCGTCGACTCATCGAAGATTGTATGGCTCGGGGTTGTCGCATGGCCGAACCGGGTGAGTTCACGCGCCGCGCTTTCTTGGCTGGTAAAATTGATTTAACTCAGGCGGAAGCCGTCGCTGATTTAATTCATGCGAGTTCGGAACGCGCCCTATCGTCGGCCCGCAGAATGTTAGCTGGCGAGATGGGAAAGTTAGTCGCAGGTTGGACGGATCGCCTCCTCCAAGCCCTCGCTGTACTCGAAGCACATATTGATTTTCCCGAAGAAGACATTGGGGCCGAAAACCCACAAGGACCATTGATTTTATTGGGTAATATTGCGTCAGAACTTTATGGATACGCGGCATCTTCCAAACACGATTCATTAATCAGAAACGGTTTAAAGCTGGTGGTGGTTGGATCCCCTAATGCCGGAAAATCTAGTTTGGTTAATGTTCTTTCGGGAACTCAACGTGCCCTCGTCAGTGATGAACCAGGCACCACGCGGGACTTCCTTGAAGCGCCGATTGCCGGATTACCTTTAGCGGTAACAGCGATTGATACGGCGGGCTTGCGCGAGGGTGGATCGGTTTTAGAAAAAGCCGGGATGGTGCGCTCTCTGGAACAAGCTGAGTCGGCCCACTTTATTATTTTGGTGGTCGATGCTTCGCTGCCGCCCCCTGCCCTGCCCGACTCCCTCTTGGTTTTATTAAACCCATTCAAAACCTTGGTGATTAAAAATAAGTCGGACCTACCTGAGCATCCTGATTTCAAAAATTTCCTATCAGATTATATTAATATTAAAACCTGTCTACTGGATGGCCGAGACGCGGAGAAACTGAGAGCACACTTAGGTGATATCTTAGTTGAGCGACAGTTGGCCCCGGGGGCTGAAGATCTCATTGTGAGTGTCCGTCATGCCGAAGCCTTAAAACATGCTGCCGAGGCCCTGACTGAAGCGATTAGCCATTTATCGGCCCCGGTTCACACCGAATTAGCCGCTGCCCGCTGTCGGGAGGCCCTTGACTCCCTTGGGGAAGTCGTGGGAAGAATTGATAATGAGCGAATGCTGGACAAGTTGTTCGCTTCCTTCTGCATAGGTAAGTGATTTCCTCTGCTAGGAGGAACTCCTCCTATGCAACCCGCTAAAGAAATAAGACTCGGCCCACAAAAGCCCTATGACGTCATTGTCTGCGGGGCTGGGCATGCGGGAGTTGAGGCCGCCCTGGCCGCTTCGCGCATGGGTGTGGATGTTTTATTACTGAGCGGAAATATAGATACTATTGCTCAAATGAGCTGTAACCCGGCCATTGGGGGTCAGGCTAAAGGTCATATCGTCAGAGAAATCGATGCCCTGGGTGGCGAAATGGGAATCACCGCCGACGTTACCGGAATCCAATGGCGCCTTCTCAATTCATCTAAGGGTCCCGCCGTTCAGGCCCCCCGCGCTCAGTGCGATAAAAAAGCCTATCAGTTCCGCCTTAAGCACCGGTGCGAACTTCAGCCCGGACTTACTATTTTCCAGGCCATGGTCACCGGCTTAATCTTTGATCACGGCAAAGTTGTCGGCGTAAACACCAACCTAGATTTATCCTTCTACTCTAAAACAGTGGTCGTCACAACGGGCACTTTTCTAAGAGGCCTGATGCATATAGGTTCCAATAAAACCGAGGGCGGAAGACTGGGTGACTTTAGTGCTAAGTCGTTGTCCAGCAGTTTCTTAGATGCTGGCATAGAGTTGCAAAGACTCAAGACCGGTACGCCTCCAAGAATCCTCGGGAGCTCGATTGATTTCTCACAATGCGAGGAGCAAGCGGGTGATCAATCCCCTACTCTTTTTGCGTTCCATGACACGCGCCAAGATGGCGACTTGTTCCACGTGGAACACTCGGGTCAGACCCTCCCCGGCTGGACTCCGGGTTCTAACCAAGTCTCCTGCTGGATGACCCAGGCCACCAGCTTAACTGGAAAGATTGTTCAAGAAAACCTTCACCGCTCTCCCCTTTACAGCGGCGAGATCAAGGGCGTCGGTCCACGCTATTGCCCTTCGATTGAAGATAAGTTTGTTAAGTTCTCTGAAAAAGAAAGCCATAAGCTCTTTTTAGAACCTGAAGGCAGAAATACTAACGAGTGGTATATCAACGGGCTTTCAACGTCCTTGCCGTTTGAGGTTCAACTCGAAATGCTTCATTCTATCGCGGGCCTTGAAAAAGCCGTGATGTTAAGACCGGCGTATGCGGTCGAATACGATTTTGCGCCGCCGACCCAGCTTTATCCAACCCTGGAATCCAAGAAGGTTCAGGGCTTATTCTTTGCGGGTCAGATCAATGGTACTTCGGGATATGAAGAAGCTGGCGCCCAAGGTTTAGTAGCTGGGGTAAACGCTGCGGCGGTTTGTAAAGGATTGACTCCCATGGTGATAGGACGAGACGAGGCCTATATTGGGGTCTTGATTGACGACTTGGTAACCAAGGGAACCCAAGAACCTTATCGGATGTTTACTAGCCGCGCCGAATACAGACTTTTATTTAATCACGGCAGTGCTGAATTAAGACTTAACTCTAAAATCTCTAACTACGGCTTAGTAAGCCCCGAGCGCCTGGGCCGGATTCATCACAAAGTTGAAAGGGTAAACCATTGGGTGGAATACATGGAGAAGATTAATATAAAAGGGGGTATAGCGGGTGATGTTCTGAGAAGAAACATTGATAGCACACCCAGTGATCTACCGCCTTCATTTAATGCAGAAACGCCTGAGGTAAGGGCAGAGGTGCTTTATCGTGTTAAGTATAAAGGCTACTTAAGCAGGGAACTAAGATCCGCGCGTAAACTTCACGATCTTGATAATTTTAAGGTTCCTGCAGGTTTCGATTTTCTGAAGGCGTATGGATTAAGTAATGAAGCCCGACAAAAGCTGGTGGCGGTTAATCCCATAAACCTGGGGCAGGCCAGTAGAATCAGTGGGGTTAACCCGGCCGACATATCGCTGCTCATGGTTTTATTTAGGGCCCACGGTTCTTAATTTTAAACAGGGTGTTCCACGTGGAACAATTTATTTAAGTTGTTATTAGTAAACAACTTAAGTTTTATTATAGGCATTGTAACAAGTTTGACATAATTGTCTTTATTTTCTGGATAAATTCTTGGGCTTTGTTTTATTTGAGTCATGTCCAACCAAGACACCGAGCACATGAAAAGAATCTTTGTGGTCGATGATGAGGTCGATGTCACCGAGCTGTTGGAATATAAATTAAAACAGGCGGGCTATGCAGTGCGGGCAATCAACGACCCCTTGCGTACGATAGGCTTAGCGAGAGATCTTCGTCCTGACTTAATTATTTTGGATATGATGATGCCCGATCTTTCGGGCGTTCAGCTCTTGCGAATGATTCGTGGAGATGGAGTGCTACAAGATATCCCAATTATTTTTCTGACGGCTAAGGGCGATATTACCGATAAGGTTAAAGGTTTAGAATCGGGTGCGGATGATTTCATGACTAAACCCTTTGATGCACGGGAGCTTCTTCTACGGGTTAAATCTCTGCTCCGTCGGGCAAAATCAGCCGCCGCCAAACCTTTAACACGCTTGAGCGCCGGAGGTTTATTAATGGATATCGAAAAACATGAAGTGACCGCCGAGGGAAGCGTAGTGGATCTCACTGCCACCGAATTTAAACTTTTGCGTATTTTATTAGATCGCAAGGGCAGGGTACAATCGCGCGAAGAATTACTTGCGGATGTTTGGAATTATTCACCCGACTTAGAAACACGCACCGTGGATACTCACGTGCGTCGCTTGCGCGAAAAATTAGGGTCGGCGGGAGATACGATTGAAACCATTCGTGGGGTGGGCTATCGTATTTCAAATTAAGTGTAATGAGCACGCTCCCTTGGATTTGTTTGGGACTAAGTTTTGTTTTTCTTATCTATGTTTTTTTGGCCCTGGATGACTTGGTGAGGTGGGCTCGCCGGGCTCTTTTGCAGAATAATTTTAACGACCGTCCTGCGGGGTGGTTGGTTTCTTGGTTTGGTTTTGATGATCTCTACCACGCCATCGAAGGTAAATCGCTGACCGAAGGTGAAATTAGTTTGGCGGCCGCTAAACGTATTGAAATCTTGCTTTCACCGCTTACCGACGCCGTCTTGGTGGTAGACGCTAAGGATTTACTTCGGCTGGCAAATCCCGCAGCTAAAGAATTATTTAATATTCGGGATGATGAATTGGGCGCGTCATTTATTCCTTTAGTGAAGAGCGCTGAGTTTATTGATCTGGTGCGGAGCGTGCGCAAAGAGGGTGGGGCGAGTTCCACTATTTTATTACACCGCTCACCCCTGGCCGATGCATGGGTACAAGCTTCGGGGGCTCAAACTGACCCAGAGGCCTTTGGTGAAGGTGCGGTCATTTTCGTTTTAACTGAAGTGACGGCCTTAAAACGCCTCCAAGCGATGGAACGCGAATTTGTGACTAATGTTTCTCACGATTTACGAACTCCGGTGACCATTCTCCGCGGTTATGCCGAAACGCTCGCGGATGATTTTGAAATACTCTCGCCCGAAGATCGTACACGTTTCATTAAGAAAATTGTTGGTTCGGTCGGCCGGTTACAAAGTTTAGTCGAAGGGCTACTCGCCTTGGCCAGTTTGGAGAGTTCAACCGGCGCCATGAATTATACGCCGGGTGCTATTCACCAAGCGTGCCACGAGGTCGCCGAGGAATTTGCGGCGCGCTGTCGCGCTGCCCACGTGGAACTAAAACTTGATTTAGGTGATAACAACGGCGGCGTAGCGGACCCCGTACAAGCTCGTCGTCTTATTCAAAACCTCATCGACAACGCACTTTCGCACGCCGCGGGGGCTACCCAAATTATTTTAAGAACTTTTGAAACAGAGGATGGATTTACCCTGGAAGTGGAAGACGATGGCTCGGGCGTTTCGTCCTCTGACATCTCACGCATCTTCGATCGCTTTTATAGAACTGATAAATCTCGCCGGGCAGGGGGCAGTGGACTCGGACTGAGTATTGTTCGTCAGGTGGCCGAACTACACGGTGGTACCGTGGGGGCAACTAACGCTAACCCCCGGGGTCTTAAAATAACGGTAACTATTCCTTCGTCGAATTAGTTAACCGTTAGAAAATTGGAGCGCGCGACTGGACTTGAACCAGCAACAGCCACCTTGGCAAGGTGGTACTCTACCATTGAGCTACACGCGCTTTCGAAGGAACAAGGAGAACCGCCCGAGGGCTTACCTGTCAAGCCTTTGGGATAGTCTTGCCCGAATTGCTTTAGGGGCGGGGTATAAACCTTGAACTGCTATTCTTTCGGCAACCTCATCTGACAGTAGCCAGGTTAAAATTTTGCCCAGTTCTTTCTCTTTATCGCTCCTCACATAAATATAAAGAGGAAGGCGAAGTGGATAGTCGCCATTATAAATATTCATCTCATTCGGCAGATAGGCGACTGCTGAGCGGCCAGGACGGCCATCGGCTATAGCCATCACCCGGCCGGCGTTTGGTATCTGCACTGGCATAATAACCGCGATGCCGAATCTCGATTCGATGTTTTCCTGAATGGTGATATATTCTAATCTTTGTTTTACGTTGGTTCTAAATTCGTCCCCGTTCATGACCAAGCCCATAAAAAATTCTTGGACAAATGAATCAGGGGGAGAATAAATGATCGGTGAAATAATTTCGGATTGGCTTGCTCCAGGTAGGTCATTCCAATTCGTTGCAGGATAGCGTGCTGATTTAGAAAATATTCCCTTGAGTCCCTCGAGGTTTATTTGAGTTAGTTGATTTTCCTTGTGAACGATTAAAGCGGCGGCCGCATTCGCTAATAAATAGCGATTAAATAAATTTCCTTTCGCAGGCTTAGGGTCCTCTTCATTTTCTTTTAAAAATAATATTCCAATGCTTGCGCGATCTTCCAAGAGCGCTCGGCGCGCGGGCATGGTGCCATTAAAACTGGCTTTGGGCGCACCGGGGAGTTTTTCTATATCTTGGAGCGTCTCCTTAAGAATATCCGACCCGGCAATTTCAATCGCGGGGAGTCGGGAAGCTAGGCATAAAAATAATAAGATTCTGAACATTTTAGGAATGGGGCCTTATTTCCACCTCAAGCTCCGGCCATTGCAAAAGTTTTCGGTGGAGAGTGCGACGAGAAATACCTAATGATTCGGCGGCTTTCGTTCGGTTGCCCCCGGCATTCGCCAGTGCCTGTTTTAAGAGGTTTTTTTCATTCTTCTCTTTATCAAAAATCCCCGGCTGAAGGGTTAGCGATTGAACGGGTGGGTTTACGACCGCTGGCTGGGTAAGCCTTATGTCCAAATCGGCTACTTCAATGGTCTTACCCGATTTTAAAACGGAAAGGTTTTCGCAGGTGTTTCTTAATTCGCGGATATTTCCTGGCCAGCTGTAGCCAACCAAAAAGGGGAGGGCGGTACTGGATATTTTAGTCTCTGGTGAATTATTTTCCTGTGAAAATTTTTTGAAGTAGTGCGTAATCAACAAGGGAATATCGTCTTTTCTTTCGCGCAAGGGTGGCAGTCTGAGGGGCACCACCGATAATCGGTAAAATAGGTCTTCTCTAAATTTTCCGTCGGCCACCATTTGTCTTAAATCTTTGTTCGTTGCACAAACCAAACGAAGATCCAAGGCGATAGGCTTGTGTGAGCCCAGACGTTCCACGCTTCGTGTTTCTAAAAATCTTAAAAGTTTGATTTGGGTAGTTGCATCAATTTCACCGACTTCGTCGAGAAATAAGGTTCCTCCGTCGGCGGATTCAAATCGACCCACGCGTCTTTCATTGGCTCCTGTATAGGCACCTTTTTCATGACCAAAGAGTTCACTCTCTAAAAGATTTGCGGGTATGGCTGCGCAATGAACTGCAATGAAGGGTCCTTTAACGCGCGGGCTCGCCTGGTGAACTATTTGGGCAAATAATTCTTTGCCCGTACCCGTTTCCCCCTGCAGTAATACGGTCGCATTGGACGACGCCACAGTGCGAACTTGTTCAATCGCTTTTTGCAGAGCAGCGGATGAACCAATGACTTCACCTAAGGCAAATTTTTTATCGAGTCTGGTTTTTAAGGCGACCACCTCCTTCTCGGTGTTTCTCGCCTTCAAGCCACGTTCTAAAATAATTTCCAGCTGTCGCAAGTCTACTGGTTTTTGTAAAAACCAATAAGCTCCTTTATTCATTGCTTTTACTGCTGTTTCGACGTCTCCATACGCCGTCATCATAATACAAACGGGTTGTGGAGATAATTTTAAAGCACGGTCAATAACAGCCATACCGTCTTCCCCGGCCATACGTAAGTCAGTCAGCACGGCATCGGGTTTAACATCCTGCATCAGTCGCGCCGCCTCGGTGGCATCTTTGGCAATAAACGTTTCGTATTTATCTTCGAGGGCGAGTCTTAAGCCGTCGCGCGTGGATTTTTCGTCATCAACAATGAGAACTGTAGACTTCATGGAGTTTCGTTTGAAGGGTGAGAGTGTGTAGCCAGCCATGCGCGGGCGGCTTTTTTATCTAAGGCTTCTCGAGCCCGACCCACTTCCGCGAGTCGTGCCTGGAGGCGGGCATTAGCCACCGCAGATAAATCATCAAGGTCGCTTAAATAAACTCCTTCGAGTTCTCGGCATTCAGATGAAAAATTTCGTGGCACTCCTAAATCTACCATTAACAACGGCTGGTCTTGGCGTCGGGTAACTACCTCTAAAATAGTTTCATGGACCAGCAGGGGACGATCCACTTGAGCACACCCAATGATGACGTCGTGATTATGTATTTGGCGAAGGGCGTCGGTTAAAATGAGTGATGAACCAGCAAACTCTTCCGCTAAAATACGGGCATGCTCGAATGTTCGCGAAGCTACAGAAATTTGCGTGGCACCGCGCGATACTAACGCCTGCACCACTTGACGGCCCACCTCGCCCGTTCCTAAAACTAAAATTCTGGTGCGTTCTAAAGATCCAAACACGCGGCCGGCGAGATCCACGACAATGTTTCCTAAGCTCACCTGACCTTGGGCGATTCCCGTGTGGGTGCGTGCCCAGGCACTGGCTTGAAATGCTTTTTGAAAAACCCGATTGAGCACTGGCCCCGTCATTCCACGGGCGAGAGCATCGGCATAGGCTTGTTTTACTTGGCCGGCTATTTCAGCTTCACCCACCATTTGAGAATCAATGCCCGACGCGACTGAGAATAAATGTTCCACCGCTTTTTGTCCAGGGATGGCTTTTAAATGATTATCTAAAATATCTGCCTCCACTCCAGTCGCCATTAATAAAGCCTTTCTAGCATGCAGCGCTGCTGCTTCATCTCCAACCACATAAACTTCCAGTCGATTACAAGTCGTTAATAAGACGGCTTCACCTAAACCTAAATCACTCACTGCTTTATAAAATATTTTTTTGCCTTCATCTGTAAGGGCAAATGCGGCCCGCACATCTAATCCAGCGGTGTGGTGTGTGGCGCTCAATGCCACCAAGGTGGGGACGGATTGGCTCATTTATTTAGGGGACACTGGGAGTGAGAGCCACAGCGCAACCAATGCAGGAATTAGAATGAAGAGGGAGGTGCGGGCAAAGCGCGCAGAACTCATTTGGTAGCGGCGGCGTTGGATAATTAACATGACACACCCCGCCCATGTAATGAGGGCAAAAATGAGCTTAGGAAGTTGAATTAAGTTTAAGGAACT
>SIAU01000030.1 GCA_009691685.1 Opitutales bacterium | reverse complement strand
ATCACGGAAATGTCGAGAACTTCACCGAGGTAACGAGGCGCACCAGCGGAGGAGTGACGAATGACGATGGCATCTACACCCATGGCGCGGATGTTCATGGCGGTGTCGCGCAGTGTTTCACCTTTAACGAGCGATGAAGCTGTGGTGTTAATCGATACTACTTCGGCGCCTAATTTTTTGGCTGAGATTTCGAAGGCAGTGCAGGTACGTGTACTCGGTTCTAGAAAAAGATTTACCACTGTACGACCATGCATGAGGTCGAGTCCTTTACCTGGGGCTAAGGCCGGGAGAAATTTTTCCGCCTGATCAAAAAGAAATTCTATCTCGGCCCGGGAAAGTGTCTCGATGCCGGTTAAGTCTTTTTTGGTCCAGGTAGTTTGTTGAGCCATACGTTTTGTTCCGGTGGCTCTAACAGTAGGCTAGAACCATTGGAAAAGTGAGACAGGTGAGGGGGGTGGCAAGAAAGAATCGTTGAATACCCAAATTTTCGTTTAAACGCTCAAAAAATGGGCATCTGGCTGGACTGTCGGAATGGGTTAATTAAGTTGCTGGGTATGAAAATAAGCTGGAGCACACGCATCATCATTTGGGTCGTTTGTGTAATGGTTGGTTTAACTGCAGGATATATAAATCGGAAGCCGAGTGTTAAAACTGACGGACTTCAGCGAGTCACGGTGCAACTCGATTGGTTTCCTGAACCAGAGCATGGTGGACTTTATCAAGCGCTCGCTAAGGGATGGTTTAAAGAGGAAGGCTTAGACGTCGTTCTCCTTCCTGGCGGGGGCAATGTGAAGGTGACACAAATCGTGGCCACGGGTCGGGCGGACATTGGTCAATCGGCCACCACGCAAGTCATCCAAGCTCGTGCGGCTGGTTTACCTCTTTGTAACGTGGCAGCCGTTTTTCAACGCATGCCATTGTGCCTCATGGTGCATGAAGGATCGTCGGTGAAATCGTATCGTGATTTGGTGGGTCGAGTCATGATCGCCCGACCCGAAGCCGCGTGGATTCCTTTTCTGAAAAATAAATTAGGCGCTGATTTTTCCATTCGTCCGCAGACTTATGGCCAAGGAGATTTTCTCCGTGACCCCGAAGCAATCCAGGAAGGATTCTTTACGGCTGAGCCTTATTTTCTTCAACAGGCTGGGGCGAAAGTGAGATGCTTGCCGTTATCTGATTTCGGGTATTCGTCTGCCGCAACATTGTTCACGACAGATGAATGGGTGAAAAAGAATCCGGAAGTAGTCGCAAAGTTTTTGAAGGCCTATGTACGCGGATGGCAGGATTACCTTACCCAGGATCCGACCCTCGCTCATGACCTCATGAAAAAAGATAATCCAAAACTGGATGATGGATTTCTTACTTGGTGTCGCCAGCAGGTAATTGATTCCAAAATCGCCGCCGATGAATCTAAGAATGAAAAATTTGGCGTACTTTCTCGTCAACAAGTGGAGAGCGAAGTGGAAAGTTTGGTGGAGACCAAAGTCATTCCAGTCAACTCAGTGAAGGTCGACGAAGTTGCCCAAGGTCCGTGGGTCCGTTAAAGACTAAGCGCCTAAGAGTTCTTTAACCTTCTGTCCGATCGCTGCAGCCGCTTGCGAACGGTTGTCTTTATGGGCTGCGACGACATTTACTAAAGCGCTACCCACGACCACACCATCAGCGATTTCACCAATGGCTTTAACGTGTGCAGCCGTGGAAATTCCAAAGCCCACGCAAATAGGTAAATCCGTATGTTTTTTGATTTCTTTGACGGCACTCTGTAAGTTTTGAGCGAGTTCGGTGCGTTCACCGGTGACACCTTCGCGTGACACATAATAAATAAATCCAGAAGCATGTTTAGCGATCAGTGCCATGCGAGCGGGTGGTGTGGTGGGAGCGATAATGAAAACATTCGCGAGGCTGAATTTTTTAGAGGCCGCAATCAGTTCACTGGCTTCTTCGGGTGGGCAGTCTAAAACGAGCAGTCCATCAATTCCGGCGGCTTTAGCTTTTTCACAATACGATTCTACGCCGAACGAAAACAATAAGTTGTAGTAACAATATAAGATGATCGGCTTGTCGGTGACAGCTCGGGTATCGCGAATGATTTCAAGCAAGTGATTGAAAGTCATACCACCTTCGAGGGCGCGTTGGGCGGCGAGCTGATTGGTTAAGCCGTCGGCCAGAGGATCGGAGAAGGGGACGCCTACTTCGAGAATGTCGGCACCCGCTTGCGCGAGGGAGGCTAAAATAGCTTTGGAGGTAGCGACGTCGGGATCGCCGGCGCAGACGTAGCTGACGAAGGCGGGACGACCTTCAGAGCGACAGCGAGCAAAAGTTTGGGCCAAGCGTTGCATGGACTATGAACAAGACGGATTTTATAATGAGCGCAAGCCCAGGTGATGTAACTAAGGCTTTCTTTAATTCATTTTAGCGATAATTTGGAGACATGAACTATCAAATCATTCTAAAATTTATTATTTCGGCTGCGGTAATCACAGCTGCCTCGGAATTGTCGAAACGCAGCTTGTCTTGGGGGGCTTTGCTCTGCGCCTTACCTTTGACTAGTTTACTGGTCATCATTTGGACGTGGTTGGATACGCCTGACACCTCCAAGATCATCGCCCTCAATTGGTCGATTCTGGCTTACACCATTCCCTCGTTTATTTTATTCCTCACCTTTCCCGTGGCATTGAGGATGGGATTAAACTTCTGGTTTTCGCTTTTAATCGCCTGTCTTTTGACCGCTTTAACCTATCGCCTTTGTCAGCCCCTGTTAAATCGCTTAGGCTAATTTCTCGTATTGCCAAGTAGCCAAGAAGTATAATGGTGAACCCTCTGTTGGCCCAGGTGGTGGAATGGTATACACAGCAGACTTAAAATCTGCCGCCGCGAGGCTTACCGGTTCGAGTCCGGTCCTGGGCACCAACTTTTTGGTTTGAGAGAAGACAGCTTTCTGGAGCATTAATTCTTTGGCTCAACCATGAAGTTTTTATCGGCCCTACGTTTATTGGCTTCATCGGTGGTGCTCCGGTTGATTTTGTGCCTGCGGCTAAATAACCAGCTCTAGAGAGAAGAGGTTCGCCTTTAATTTCAAAAAAGGTTTTTTGAATGACATGAATCTAACGCTTTGGCAGGAGTGGACTCAATCCGCACAAGCCGATTATTTTAATGGGGTCGCCTGCGGTATCTTCTTGGTCGCAGTGATTCATGCCTTTCTTGTTTTCAAAATATCCGCTTACGCGAAGCACTGGGATGAAACTCATGCCGGCAGTTTTGCGCAATCTCCTCGTAAGAAATTTACCAGTCAGGCATTACACTTATTAGGTGAAGTAGAAGTAGTCTTTGGATTTTGGGCTATTATTTTATTATTAACTCTTATTTTGTATCCGGGAAAAGGGTGGGAGGTAATGCTTCATTATTTACGGGGTGGTGATTTAAAGGGTACCGACTCAGCTCCGACCTCTAAATTCATCGAACCCATTTTTGTGATGGTGGTGATGGTCGTTGCCTCCACTAAACCCGTTTTGGATTTCACCGCTTTCTTGCTTAATCGATTGGTTAAATTTTTCGGTGGAACGCCCGCAGCGGGTTGGTTTGTTATTTTAACTATCGGCCCTCTTTTTGGGTCATTAATCACCGAACCAGCGGCGATGACCATTGCCGCTCTGTTGCTGGCATCTCAATTTTATGTTTATAAGCCTAGCGTTTCCTTGAGTTATGCGACGTTGGCGTTGTTGTTTGTCAATACATCGGTCGGTGGATCTTTAACTCATTTTGCGGCTCCGCCGATTGTGATGGTCGCCGGGCATTGGGGCTGGGGCTTGGTTGAGGTCTTTAATCAATTCGGCTTAGCCTCTATTTTTACCATACTCATTTCTAACACGGCGTACTTTTTCTTTTTCCGTAAAGAACTTCTAAGTTTCAAAAATAAATCTGAGACGGTTTCGTCTCTGCAAAGTCCAGTTTGGTTGGTTTTAATTCACCTCAGTTTTATTGCTGCCTTTGTGGTATTTCTGACCAAACATCAGCTCGCTACTATTCTAGTTTTATTTACGGGTTTCTTAATCTTTTTAAAATTTACGCGAGGGCAACAGCAGCCGATTGCTTGGCGGAGTCCGGTCTTAGTCGGATTTTTCTTGGCTGGATTGGTCGTATTGGGCGGACTGCAGTCTTGGTGGATTGCGCCGATCCTTGTGCGACTCGATGAAGTGACTTTAATGATTTCGACGATTGTTTTATCGGCCTTCAACGACAACGCGACCATTGCCTATTTAGCGGCCCAGGTTCCGCAGTTATCGGAAAACACATCAGCGGCGGCGGGGCTACGTCAGGCCGTGATTGCCGGTGCTTTGGCGGGTGGGGGAATGACGGTGATTGCGAATGCGCCTAACTTGGCTGGTCAGACTTTGCTCTCGAAGTTCTTTGAGGGTGGAGTTTCACCACTGCAACTAGCACTTTGGGCTCTGTTTCCGACGATTATAGCGACAGCTTCCTTTTGGCTGGTTCAGCGATTTTTCTAAGAAAATCGGCTACTCCACCGCCTCTCTTCAGCCATTTTTGGCTGGTTAATTTTCGTTGGCTTACTACCGTTTAGTTTCTACTTATTTCAAGTACCCCTATTTATGAAATCTGAATCCCGTCGAGGTTTTACCCTAATCGAATTACTCACCGTAATCGCCATTATTGGCGTTATGGCTGCGATGCTTTTTCCGGCGATTAATGCAGTTCGGAAAAAATCCAAAATTGCTACATCTCAGTCTACTTTCTCGCAGTGGTGCACAGCAGTGAATCGTTACAAGTCGGTCTACGGTTTCTATCCAAACATCGGTACAACGTATTCCAGTGCAGCTGATTCTTTGCATAAATTGGATGATCCCGCGACCACGCGTAAGTTCATTAAAGCTCTTTCTGCGAAGAACCCTAGTGGTTCGGCCCTGATTTCTGCGGATCGTACCGTGCTTAATCGGAATGCCGAAGAGTTTTGTGCCTTCTCCAAAGAAGATTACGCTTTTTATGATTCGAGTATTGATACGGGTAACACTCTCCTGGTCGATAAATTAGGTAACTATAAAATCAGGGTTGTTTTTGATAATGATTCCACGGGAAGCATTAAAAAGATAGCGGGTGTGACTATTCCCGACGATATTAATTCAGCCAAAAATGGCACGGGTTTAGGAATTGATTCTGCTACGGGCGGAATTCCGGCTCGCGTAATCATTTTTACCGCTGCGGGTGAAGCAGCTAGTTTTGACGGCACGACAATCACGCCGATGACGGGTGATGACGCTGCTGATATTATCGCTATACAGTGAGCACTTCACAGATCATAGCACGTGCTCGACGGGGCTTCACCCTGATTGAGCTTTTGGTGGTTATCACCATCATCCTACTTATTTCTGCTTTGTTCTTAGGTATTTCAACGGGTGATGGTGGAGGCCTGAAGGGTGGCCAGCGAATCATCGCATCAACCATTCGCTCCGTGCGTGCGATGGCGCTGATGAATCGCGGCGCATACAGCACAGGTATGACTTACAACGGTCGCTATCGTTTGCTCATTTTAAATGAACCGACCGATCCTGTAAATCACCTGCACCAATTCGTTATCGCCGTCGGCTGTGTTGATTCCTCCAAGGTTTCAGCGGGTGTCGATCCCTCATCAATTTCCGATACCGCCAACAGTGCCTATGTTTGGTACGCACCAGAACAGCCAACCAGTCTTCCGAATGGCGTTTATTTTATCCCGCCCAATGGTTCCACCACGACGATTAATGGACCCGTTGATCCCAATAGCGGTACGAGAGCGGTTTTAAGTAATAACCAATTTAGCGTCATTGGGCCGATTGCGGATACATCTTCGTCCGGTGTTTTAGATACAACGACCAGTCCCCCTAAAATGTTATTTACTCCGGTGAATCAGCCGCAGGCGCTCAGTGCAGGCGGGAAGAGTTGGTATTACATTGAATTACAAAGTAGTGGAGCCTCCAATCACCTTGGAAAAGTAGTACTCATTTTTGCCAATGCTACTTTACGTAGTGATGGTAAAACCGCCGAACTCGACATTCTTAGTAATAACCAATTCGCTGTTGTTGCCGTTCGTCCGAATGGCGATGTCGTCATCTCCAATGACTCCGACGAAATTACTCCCTCTAATTCAAAAGAACTTAAATAATGAAACATTCTTCAACACCTAGCACGCCCCGTCGCGGATTCTCACTCGTTGAAGTGACGCTCGCCATTGGTATCGTGGGTATGGCAATTTTATCACTCGTGGGTATTCTGGGTTCCACCTTCCAACAGGTGGACGACATCATGCAGACCAATCGAGCACTTTCAGGTGTCACCCGTCTCATTGGCGCGCTCGATAATCCTCGCTCAATTGTATATCTCGACTCCGGAGCGGCGACGAGTTCAGCCAACAAGGTATACGTTCATCAATCAGCTGCCTATAAGGCTTTGGTAGATCCCAGTCCCACGACATCACCTGCGACAAATTTCGACATCGCCTATCGTTTGCTTAAAGCTGCAGATACCTCTGCCAATGGTGTTTGGCTTTATGTTTATGAGCGTAAAGTTTTACCCAGTTCCAGTGAAACCACAGTCGCTGGGGATGTCGTGACTTACAATGTGACTTCTAATCCGTCTGTCATGGAGGTCGCCATTTGCCAGACTGATTCATTCACGCCCGCTTTTGCGAGCACCCGAAACGTTGTCGGTACTCCGATGCGCGTCAGACTTTCGATTTCGAAATTACTCATCGGACAGCGCTGTGCCATCGATGCAACCTCCCTTGAGCCATCGAGCACCGCTTGGACGGGCACCGGCGCATTGCCTGACTCAAACCTTTACGCCTTGGCCTATCTACCAGTGGTTGCAGAATTTTTCCCTCACGACTATTCCGAAAAAACGAATACGAGTAATACAGGATTTAGCCAGCGAGAAGAAACTCCCGTACTCATTCAAAATATTATTATTAGTCGATGAAGTCTGCAAACTCTCCAGTCTCTCGTCGCGGCTTTACCTTAATCGAGGTCATGGTTTCCACGGCTATCATGATCGTGATTGTTTTGGCGGTGGTGACCATTGCGTCGGACACTTTCAAAGCGTACGATCGCGCGGTTGCTGATTTAACCACGCAGTCTGAAGCACGTGGCGTGCTTGATGCGATGGAAGGGGATTTTCAAAGTGCGATGATTCGTCCCGACGGTCGTTGCTGGATGGAGGTGATTATACCTGGAAATGCTCGTGCACCCACTGGCGCGATAACCAAAGCTACAATCGGTGATATCCAATCAGTAGACCAGCCAATCATTATGCTGTTTGCGTCTCCGCCTGACCGTCCACGCTGGGCGCCCACAACATCCTCCCCGCGTGTTGCGTTGAAGGGCGATGTCTGTGCGATTGCGTACCGTATTGGTCAGTCTTCACCCTTCGATGCTCCTGGTGATCCTATTCAACAAGTCTACGGTGTGTACCGAACCATCATCGATCCCGAGAATACTTTCCGTGAGGCTATTCCAAAGATCATGGAGTCAACGGCGGCCTCTCCAAAGTCGCCATGGAATTATTGGTTCGGTGATGCAACCACCGCTACCCCTCGTTCATTTGCCAACTATAGTGATATCAAAGCAGACACCCGTGCCTTAATTGATTTCGTCCAAAACGCAGCAACCCCTTGTTGGACTTTAGATCAATCCAACTTTATCGCATCAAACGTCGTCGCGATGAATTTCACTTTCTGGTGCACGTCATCTTTGCCCGATACCTCAACCGTGACAGGTGCACGTGTTGACCCGCTCAAACGTCCCGCTCAATTGCTCCGACCCGTCCTCGCTGAGTCTACCGATACAGCTTTCAAATTTTCAGCTTCAGGCTATCCTTCCTCCTACAGTGCAAATACTATTGCCGGTGCTGATTCCAATGCGGCACCGTTGCGTTGGACGGATAACAAAGGCGTCGGCGGTGCGAAGACGCCTCATCCTTATGATTCCTTTACGGGTCGTCTAAGAGTTTACTCCGATCGCATTTATCCCGATGCACAAAGCCCAACAACGACGCCTACTGCTACCCAACTACCTTATTTACCTTATACACTTAAGGCCATCGAAGTCTCGATCACTTTATTAACTCCCGAGGGTTCCAAGGAATTACGTGCCTTACAAAAATTGGATGGTAAGGTGCAGTCCACCCAAGGTGTCTTACTTAACACCAATGCTTCTTACCGACGCATTGTTAATCAGTACGGTCGCAATTACACTCGCTATATTCGACTGCTGGGCAACGGCGGCGGCTAAAACGAAAAAGGCGTCTAAGAAAAGACGCCTTTTTTATAAGTTAATATTTTAAATATGTTATTCCGAGTAGACGCCCATCTTACGGAACTTCGCATAACGCTCGGCCACTAATTTTTCACCCGACAGTTTACCGAGTTGTTTAAGAGTCTCGCGTAAGGTCTTACGAATGTTTGAGCTGGTTGCGGCGGGGTCTTCTTGCGCACCACCGAGAGGCTCTTTGATGACGCCGTCGACGACTCCAAGTTTAACGAGATTGGGAGCATCTAAACGCAGTGCTTCCGCTGCCTTAGGTGCATGGGCACGGTCTTTAAAGAGAATCGCCGCACAACCTTCAGGAGAAATTACTGAGTAGTAAGCATTTTCTAAAATAAAGACGCGATTAGAGACAGCGATACCGAGAGCACCACCAGAACCGCCTTCGCCGATGACGAAAGTAATGATAGGTACTTGGAATTGACTCATCTCGCGAAGATTTACGGCAATCGCTTCGGCGACGTGACGTTCTTCTGATCCGATTCCTGGGAAAGCGCCTGGAGTGTCGACCAAGGTAATAATCGGTAATTTGAAAGTATGCGCCATTTTCATGAGACGCAGGGCCTTGCGATAACCTTCAGGATTAGGGCAACCAAAGTTGCGACGTAAATTTTCTTTGGTGTCGCGACCTTTTTGTTGTCCGATAATCATCACTGGCTGACCTTCAAAAAATGCGGTACCACCGACGATGGATTCGTCGTCCATGTAAAGACGGTCACCATGGAGCTCTTGGAAGTCGTCGCACAACATATTGATGTAGTCGAGCGAGTAGGGGCGACGGGGGTGACGCGCTAATTGCACCCGCTGCCAAGGGTTGAGGTTGCCGTAAATATCGCGGCGGGTTTGTTCGAGCTTAGCCTCCAGGGAATTCGCTTCCTTGGTGACGTTGATGCCCGCAGATTCCGATGAGGCACGGAGGGCAACAATTTTGTCCTCCAACTCGCGGATGGGCTTTTCGAACTCTAAAGTGAAGCGTGGCTTCGTAACAGACATGCCACCTAAATAGGACAGTTGGGGCCAGTAGAGCAAATGGAATAGGGAGCCTATAACCCGAAAATCACTCAATTTACCCCTATTTTATGATGGTTTTGATTTATTTTGAATCTGGTTGGGGCCTGGGCTGGGATTTCACTCATCTCACGTCGCCTTCACCGTGTATGCTTAAACTCGTCCATCACTTTAAATAACCTATTCACGATTTGCCTGAAAACTTATTTGGGTTAGTTTCAACACTTCCATTACATGTTTCCTCTCGATCAACGTAAAAACTGGTATTCAGGACAAGGGCTGTGGGCGGATGTGCCAGCAAAAGACTGGAACGACTGGACATGGCAGTTACGAAATCGAATCACGACCTTGGCTCAGCTGGAGAAGTTGATGACTTTGACGCCTGATGAAAAAGAGGGATGTCTTTTTGCCGCAAATAAACTTTCGTTAGCCATCACTCCCTATTATTTTAATCTGATTGATACGAAGAATCCCGAATGTCCGATTCGTAAACAGGTCATTCCCAATATCAAAGAATCGTACATCGCTCCGGGTGAATCATCCGACCCCGTAGGCGAAGAGGGCACGATGCCCGTTTCAGGAATCGTCCACCGTTATCCCGATCGTGTTCTCTTTTTAGTGACCGATCGTTGTGCTTCATACTGTCGCTACTGCACCCGTAGTCGATTAGTCTCGAACGCGCAGTCCTACGATTTCCACCCCGAGCTCGAACAAGGTTTGAAGTATATTGAAAGCCACCCCGAGATTCGCGATGTGCTGATTTCAGGGGGCGATCCCTTGCTGCTCTCAGACGCCAAAATTGATTCGCTGCTTGGTCGCCTCCGTGCGATTTCACATGTGGAATTTATCAGAATGGGTTCACGCATTCCGGTTTTTCTTCCCCAGAGAATTACGCCAGAGTTAGCAGAAATTTTCCGTAAACACGGGCCCATCTGGATGAGCATCCACACCAATCATCCCCAAGAAGTAACCCAAGAACTCGCGGTGGCTTGCGAACGCCTATCTTTAGCGGGCGTGCCGTTAGGAAATCAGTCCGTTTTATTAGATGGCATCAACGACAGCATCGAAGTCATGAAATCATTAGTTCACCGACTTTTAATGATTCGCGTACGTCCTTATTATTTATATGCCTGTGACTTGATTGAGGGTTCTACACACTTTCGTGCGCCGATCCAAAAGGGTATCGAAATTATTCGTGGATTACGCGGACATACCACCGGATACAGTATTCCCCAATTAGTTGTCGATGGACCAGGCGGTGGCGGCAAAATCCCGCTTAATCCTGAATACGTCCAAGCCATACACGATGGCGTCTTAGAATTAAGGAATTTTGAAGATAGGACTTATATTTACCCGACCGGAAATAAGTTACCTGATCCAGCCCCTAAGTTGCTCGACTAAAGTGTTAGGGGTAAGATTTTGGAGTATTTTATTGTCCCATTCGCCACTTCCCAGACCATGTCGATCTCAGCTGACTAGGGTAAAGAACATTAAAGTACCTATGATGAGTGCTATAATCGTAAGCGGACGCACGGGTTGGATTGCTTCTATAAATACACTATAAAATCACAAATAACCTTAACAGCAAATAATTCACCCTGAGAGGGTTTCTCGAGGGTGAAGTTTAAAGTGGTGGGCCCGTAGGGATTCGAACCCCAAACGTCTGATCCGTAGTCAGAAATGATATCCATTTCACCACGAGCCCGGTGAAGGGTTAAAAGAACTGACTACAGGGGCTAAGGCAAGGAATTTTTAAAAAATCACTTTTTTGCCCTATGAAGTGCAACCGTACCGCACAAAAACAGTTCATAAGTCACTTCACTAAAACCCGCCTTTTTAAGTTCAACGACCAAGCCATCAGCATTAGGAAAATCGGCGATGCTGGAACCGAGGTAACGATAAGCGCCAAAATCTCCCGTGAGTATCCCTGCCAAAATCGGTGAAATGATCCGTACGTGGATAAAATGTAACGGCCAAAAGAGTTTAGAGGGCTGCGAAAATTCTAAAATAAAAACAGATCCGTCATGCTGAGTGATCCGCGCCAGTTCTTTTAAGCCGCGTTCCCGGTTCTCGAAATTTCTCACCCCGTAAGCAATCGTGACGGCTTCGCAGCTGGCATCAGCGATGGGTAAATTCATGCAATCCCCGGTTGCGAATTTTACAGACTTGTTTTCACGCGCTACTCTAATTCTCGCAATATCGAGCATCGGTTCGCAAAAATCATAACCCGTTATCTTTGTCTTAGGAGGTAGTGAATCTGCCATTGCGATGGCTACATCTCCACTGCCGGTTGCAAGGTCGACGACTTCCTTGGAGTTGAGTTTAGCGACGTTGGCGATGAGTCGATTCCGCCAAAGCACACAGAGTCCAAAACTTAAGACGCGATTGGCCAAGTCATACCGCGAGGCAATGCCTGAAAACATTTGGTTAACTACATTACCTTGAGCCATGCCCAACGCTTCAATGAATCGGGTAGAAGGTCAAGTCATCCACTCACTTAACGAAAAATCCCACCGCCCAATAAAACATGATTGCGGTAAATCGCTACTACCTGTCCGGGGGCCAATCCTCTTTGGGTATCTTTGAATTTGAATGTCACGCTGCCATCCGCTTCGGGTATAAATTTAGCCCAGGTGGATGCGTCGCGATAACGCACGCGAACTTCAATATCTTGTTCCGTGGTTACGGGCTGATTAATCCAGCTGAAGTTGTAGGCCTTGGCTTCGTTGGTATATAAATCAGGCGTACCTGGTTTATCAAAAGCCACATGAAGAGTATTGGTCGTGAAATCTTTTTTGGTAACCACGAAGTATTCGTTGTCCGTATTCGAGGGCAGTCCGATTCCTTTGCGCTGACCGATGGTGTAACGATGTAGGCCTCGATGTTGTCCAATGGTTTTGCCGTCAGCCCTGACAATCGGTCCGGGTTGATCAGGAATGTGTTTTTCGAGAAAATCCTGAACGGGCACTTGTCCTAAAAAGCAAATACCTTGGCTGTCTTTGCGCGTAGCATTGGGCAAATGGGCTTCCTCAGCTAATTTTCGAATTTCTGATTTATTAAAATCTCCAATAGGGAAGAGCACTTGGGCAATTTGGCTTTGTTGGAGGAGGGCCAAAAAGTAGGACTGATCTTTTTGGGGGTCGACTCCTTCAAGTAAATCAAACGTCCCGTCGGCATTGACCCGTCGACGCACATAATGCCCGGTCGCAATGGCATCATAGCCTTCTTGCATTGCACCTTGAAGAAAAACTCCAAATTTCATTTCTCGATTACAAATAATATCGGGGTTGGGAGTGAGCCCGCGGCGGTATCCCTCCACCAAGTATTGCACCACTTTGTCGCGATAGTCTTTTACGAGGTCGATAATCTTGAAGGGAATTTTAAGATGTTCGGCTACCGCTTGGGCGTTACGGACATCGTCTTCCCAGGGACATTCACCAGGGAAGGGCAGGCCTTCTTCGTTCATCCACGTTCGGAAATAGGCACCATGCACCTCGTGGCCTTGCTGTTTGAGGAGCAAGGCTGCGACCGCGCTGTCAACGCCGCCGGAAAGGGCTACAAGGATTTTGGCCATCTTTTCATAAGTTAGATAAATTCCGCCCCGAGGGGCGAGAAAGGAAACTTAGTCATAGGCCCAATCGGCGTGTTAGTCCCTTGCCAGCGGTCCCTTGATTGATTTTACTTCGCCCATGCGTCTCGGACTAGCCTTCCTTCTGATGAGTCTCACCCCCCTTTGGGCCCAATCCAACCAAGTGGCGGGTATGCAACAGGATATTGCAGACTTAAAAACTGAAGTAGAAAAACTCAAATTAGAAAATCAGGATCTACGTGAGTCCTCATCCCGCCAGCGCGCTTCAGCCGCTCCCGCGAGCTCACCCAGTGAAGCGAATGCCAAACAGCGTAAAGAAGTTTTAGATGAAGTGGATCGTCGTTTGAAAAGTCAGACGAGGGAAGTGAATGCGGCCTTGGCTGAACTCACCCGCCAAGTGAATGCCACTTTAGCAAAGAATAATTCAGCGCCGACCAAGACTAAATCACCTACTCCCGCAGCGACAGCGGAAACTCCTGCGGTGGTCGAAGAACCTGCTACGACCGAAATGCCACAAACGGGTGTGACTTATAAAGTGGTGCGTGGTGATTCGGTGACACGCATTGCCAAGAAATTTAATTCCAAAACAGAGTGGATCTTACAGGCGAATAAATTACCCAACGCCGCTGCCTTGAAAGCCGACGTCGAAATTTTTGTTCCCCAAGCGGAAACTCCTGCTCAATAATTTCACATGGCAACTCCTCCCAAAAAATCGCTCGGTCGCGGACTCGGTTCCCTCATCGGTGCAGGTATTAATAAGTCCACCGCCGAAGCC
>SIAU01000029.1 GCA_009691685.1 Opitutales bacterium | reverse complement strand
CTCTGAGAATTAGTCGACACTGCAACGGGCACAGATGAAGGCGTTGGATTACTTTGGACGCTCGTAACTGCTGGTGTGGTAAACACTGGCGCAGTGGGTATGATTGTTGCAACGGGTAATCCGTCGCCACCCTTAGATCGCAAGACTGACAGCAGTGACTGAATAATAAATCCTCGCACGCTCGCTTCATCACGAAAACGTACTTCGCGTTTGGCGGGATGCACATTTACATCAACCCAAGCGGGATTAATTTCGAGAAAGATAAACGCCAAGGGATATCGACCTTTAGGAATGAGAGTGTGATAGCTCTCCGTAGTCGCAAAGGCCATGGTACGGCTGTCGACAGGGCGTCCATTTACTACAGTAACAAGATCTTGGCGGGTACCACGACTCACCCCTGGTTTTCCAAGTAAGCCCGTAATACGCATGCCTTTAACTTCGAATAAAGGCATGACGCTAACTTCTTCAGCTACTTGTTTCCCCCAAATGACTCTTACTCTTTCGAGTAACGGTACATGACCAGGAGAACGAAAAATTTCACGTCCATCTTCTTTTAGTAAAAATCCGACTTCCGGATGCGCCACAGCGTAGAGACGAACTAAGCGAATAATGTGGGCAGCTTCCGTTTCGTCTGACTTTAAAAATTTCAATCGGGCCGGAACTGGATGAAATAAATTAGCTACTTCAATACGCGTGCCGACGGGCATTCCGTGGTCGCGTTGATGGATTACTTTACCTCCATTGATATAAATTTCAGTACCCGATGCGGCATCGGCTGCGCGCGTTTGTAAAGTAAAGCGCGAGACGCTAGCAATCGAAGGTAAAGCTTCACCACGAAATCCGAAAGTGGCGATACGATCTAAGTCAGCAGCGAGACGGATTTTGCTGGTGGCGTGACGTTCGAGACTGAGTAAGGCGTCGGTAGGACTCATCCCCATTCCATCGTCCTCAATAATCACATAAGCTTTACCACCTCTTGAAAAATCGATGATGACTCGTTTGGCTCCAGCATCGAGCGAGTTTTCCAATAATTCCTTAACCACGGCGGCGGGGCGTTCGACGACTTCGCCGGCCGCAATTTGATTGGCGACCGTGGGAGTTAAAATCTGAATTTTAGACATCGGACAGAATCTCGAAAAACAAAGAATTACGCACAAATTCCGCCATGGGCAAGACGAAGCCTTTGCAAGGTCAGACTTGCACCTACCGACTCTTTGGCAAGGTTAGAGCCGTGTCTAATCGCTTAGCCCAAGAGTCTTCATTGTACCTCCGCCAACATGCCGAGAATCCTGTCCACTGGTGGCCGTGGTGTGCTGAAGCTTTTGCGGAAGCGAAGAAACTGAATAAGCCCGTTTTAGTATCCGTGGGTTATTCCTCCTGTCACTGGTGTCACGTCATGGCCCGGGAATCTTTCGAGCAGTCGTACACTGCGGAATTAATGAATAAGCACTTTGTCTGTATCAAAGTAGACCGAGAAGAAAAACCTGAAGTGGATAAGTTAATGATGGATGCGGTGCAGATGATTCAAGGTCAGGGTGGCTGGCCGTTGAATTGTTTTTGTTTACCCGACGGACGACCTTTCTTTGGTGGAACTTATTTTCCGCCCGAGGATCGAGGACAGGGACAAGTACCCTGGCCGCAATTATTAATGCGTGTCGCCGATTTTTATCATAGTAACAAAAATGAATTAGCGGCGAATGCGGATGCCATTGCAAAAAATCTCACTCATTTGACGGTCGCACCTGATGCCAATGGCCTAGCCCCTACTCCACCCGATTTAATCGAAGCAGCGAAACGTATTTGTGAAAATCACGATGACACCTACGGAGGCTTTAGCGGTGCTCCTAAATTTCCCAACCCGCCGGTTATTGATTTTCTACTAGGGATTCGGGCCACTAAGGCGGCGGATAATGATCGAGCTTTGGCGACCCGACTGGATGCGGTGATTACGGTCACTTTAGGAGCCATGGCTCGCGGTGGGCTGTATGATCAAATCGGAGGCGGGTTTCACCGCTACTGCGTGGATCGTGATTGGACGGTGCCGCATTTCGAAAAAATGCTTTATGACAATGCTCAGCTCATTGGCACCTATGCTGAAGCTTGGGCACGTTATCGCGACCCCCTTTACTTGGCGGTCGTTGAAGAAACCATTGAGTGGTTAAATCGTGAGATGTTAACGGAGAGTGGACTCTTTGCGACTTCACTGGATGCGGACACTGAGCACCACGAAGGTACGACCTATATCTGGAAGCCCATTGAAATTGTTGAAGCACTCGGCGAACAAGCTCGAGAGTTTGCTCAGGCCTATGGGATCACCGATCAAGGCAATTTTGAAGGAGCCAATATTCCTAAACTCCGAGGAAATATTAAAGAGCGGGAAAAATTTAAACGAGCTCGAGAAAAGTTATTAAGGATTCGCGAGCAAAGACCACAACCCTTGCGCGACGATAAAATCTTACTCGGCTGGAATGCCTTAGTAATTAAAAACTTAGCTAAGGCAGGGTGGATTTTTGGGCGTAAAGATTGGGTAAAACTCGCGGCGGCGGCCGAAAATAGTCTTTGGAAGAACCTGGCACACGAGAGTCGCGGTGAAATCAATTTATTTACAACCTGGTATAAAGATAAAGCGAGCGGTGAAGGTATCATGACTAACTATGCGAGTTTGGCGGAAGCTGAACTAGCGCTCGGTGCCTATGCGGATTGGGGACTCGGTACTCAACACACTGACTATCTTGGAAGAGCCAAAAAAATATTAGAGGCGGTTGAAATTAAATTCCGTGATCCGCATGCCGTCGGCTACTTCATGGTTTCTGAAAACCGCGAGGATCTTTCGGTGAGGCAAAAAGACTGGTTTGATAATGCGGTACCCTCGGGAAATTCCATGCTCCTCCAAGCCTATGCACAGTTGGAAGTTTTGTCTGAAGAAACCATTCACTCTAAACATTTCTCTGATTTAAGTAAGGCCTACGGAGGATTAGTAAAAAATGTGCCGCACGGAGTGGCTCATGCGTTGGACGCGTTTACGCGTCAGGCAACAGGCTGGGTGGTCGTTAAATATCAAAGAGCCGACCTACTCGATCAACTCCATGAAAAAATTACGGGTGTGAGTGGTACAAATTCTCCGACAAAGGCTTATCGGCCCCTCATCCTACGCCCGGATGACTCAGTCGTCGGATTCCAAATTTGCATAGGAAAAAGCTGTCTTAATCCCACTGAATCTGTCGAAATTGCTTCAGATTTCATTTCGTAGACTCCTCTCTTGCCTCATTTCTCAATTGTTTGGTTAATGTGCCGTCCATGAAAAAGAAAGAAGATAAATACACTTACGGCGTCGACCCCAATTTGAAGCGTACTCGGGCTATTTTATTCGGTACTGTTTTCGTTGAACAATTCGGATATAGCAAAAAGGTTTATAGTTTAAACGTCAGACGAATCGCTGGCATTCTCCCTTTTTTACTTTTTGGCGTCTGGTTGATGGCTTCCGAATTTATGTATTTTCGGGAACGTTACATGTATGGAATTACAACCACACGCCGGTCTGATATTTATTTGTTTTATTACGACACCGCCATCGACAACACGGTTAGTTTCTTTCTCAAACCCGAAGAAGTTAGCCTGCGGAATCGTCAAAAAATTATCGATTATAACCCCGAGAAAGACCACGGAAAAGTCGCCCACTTAAATCACAAAGGTGAATATTTTGTCAGTGTAGCGAAGGCCGCGTTGGAACGTGGCGATTTTGCGGAATTTGCGAAATACATTGGTACGGGCGCGAGCCTGACGCCGCGGAATGCGGAAGCACAAAAACTCTGCGCTGACTTATACTTTGCGTTTGGCCGTTCGATTGACGCGTTCCAAATTCTGGAAAATTCCCTCGATTTCGGATTAAATGATCCAGAAATTTTTAGAAACTACCTGACGCGTTGCTTCATGCTCGACCAAGACATCCGAGTCATCAACGCCGCTAAAAAATACCTACCCAACGAAAAGCTCAGCCCCGTCATTCGGGAAGACCTCAAACTCGCCGAGGCTCAGGCCAACTTTTTCCGCGGTAATTACAGTGAAGCCTCCAGATTAATTCGCGACTATACGCTCGAGACTAATCCGGAAGGATTCCTCCTACGCTGTCAGTTAATGTATGAATTGGGCGAAAAACCCGAGGCCATCAAACTGCTGAATACCGCGATCAAAAACTATCCTGGAGTAATGAGGCTCCTGGAAATTAAGGCACGCTGGCTTAAAGACATGGGTAAACTTAAAGAAGCCCGCGATTGTTTAGATTTAATTATCATTAGTAACCCAGAAAATTTTAGCCCCTATATCCAGTCGCTTCACTTAACACTAGGTCCTGAAAACCAAGAAAAACGTAACAGCGAAATTGAAAAAATTATTAATAAATACGGCAAGAGCGAGCGGGCGATGCTCGAGTTGGCGCAATATGCGAATGATATTTTTGATGCAAAACTTACGGCCCGATTACTCACCTTGGCAGAGCAAAATCGTTTTCCGAGTCGTACCAAATTCGCCCTCACCCATGCGGAGTGTCTCATTAATGCTAATCGACCACACGAAGCGATTTTGCTCATCGATGAACTCATATCCCAAATCGAACGCGAACAATGGTTGGCCGATACCAAAATCGCCCTCGATGCTTTAAAATGTATCGCCTTCTTCGCCGATGATCAGCCGGAGATTGGTTTAATTAATTTAACCCGCCTCTTGGAGAATCGACGCATTCCGCCTCAACTCCTCATCGCCACGGGTAAAAAATTAATTCAAGCCAAACGATTCGTGGAAGCGAATAATATGCTCATTCAAGCACACTTAATGAATGAGAATAACCAGCCATTATTGCTACAGATTGTGAAACTGAAAATCGAACACCCAAAAATCGCTAACGACGTTGAAGTCTATATCCGTCGACTGATGGATACGCGGCGTCCGCCACGCGACGTTCTCATCTCCGCCCTGAATTGCGTATCCTCTGACACGTACCTCTTCTCCGATAACCGCGAAAAGCTTCAGTTGGATATCGAGAAGATGATTAATCAGTAAGTACTAGTTTCGACTCGTTAAATCCAGATTCTTAAACATTCCGAGACACTCGCCGCCTGGCAGCCAGAGTCCACGGGTTGAAACTCGCGTCAGTAAACTTTCGCTTTCGGATCGAGACAGCAAGACACCCACCGTCGTCAATGCCTCGGCTTCTAATGCGGTATTTGCCACCGCACGAATAGCTTCATGACTGAAAGGCGCTGAGAGACCCGTCAGAGGATTCACCAAACAAGACTTCATGGAGTTATTGGGCTTACTCGCAAGGGCGGTACGACATAACTTAAGCTCCAGGGTGCGACCTAAGCCCACCCGCCAACCTCGGGCTTCTCCTGGAGGATCCAACGCCAAAACTACATTACTTCCGGCACCTAAAATCGCTCGGTGAATACCCCAATTACTTTCTAGCATTTCTGCCATACGATCACAGGCATACCCGTGAATGATTCCACTTAAATCGATACTACTTCCGCCAAGTTGGCGCGTGAGTTCGTTACCCTCTAGGGAGAATTTTCCTATTTTATGGTTCTGAAATATTTTTTCCCATACGGCATCGTCAGGATTAAATTCATCGGAACCGCGCTCGGTCCAATAACGGAAGAGACTTCCAGCCGATACATCAAAGGCTCCCGCGGTTTCTTTTTTAAAGGCTTCGGCGAATTTCCAAAGCGTACAAAAATCTTCACTGACTGAAATCATTTCACCTTCCGGTAATTGATTAATCAGCGCAAGGGATCCACCCGAACCGACTCCATTTAAATCCGAGTCTAGACGATCGAGGGTAAAGAAGACCGACTCAGCCGCGCGTTCGGCGAAGGCATAGTCCTCATCGGCAATGCGAATCCAGAATCGTGTGCCCAGGGCCTGATGACTAAAATTATGAATCAGGCCGGAATCACTCATCACACACGGTTACACCTTAAAGAAATTTTCGAATGTAGTCTTGGTTTCTAACGGCACCAGTGCTGCAGACATCGGCCCCTGCCCTTCGCGCCAAGCGTAGACTGTAGTCAGTGCACCATTGGCTACTTCCTTCTCTCCGACCTTGGCCTTAAAATTCCAAATAATTTTTTTATCCCCTAACTCGCGGGGCGATAATTCAATTACCACTAAGTCTTCACGGTAAATGGGGGCGAGGTAATCGCACTCCACGCGCACTCGAGGAAAACCCATTAACTTATTTCCATCGGATTTAAGAAACGGTAATTTAAGTTGTCGGTACAAGGCCTCCTCGGTGGCTTCGACCCAGAAAAAGATGGTCGAGAAATGGATAATGCCTGCGGCATCGGTATCCGAAAAATTCGCACGGTACTCTGCCTTAAATATTGCCATGACTTTATCCAAACCATCTTGAGCCGGGGTGCAACCGCCAAGCCTAATTGGGAGGGCGGCCCGACTTCAGCCAGCCCACCGACAATGAGTCGCCGCCCGAGGCCTCAACGCAGGCCTTTAAGAGCCCTTGCGGCGGCTGTTGTAGGGAGAATAGATACAATTTAGGACCTTGTCCCGCTGCCCCCTTTTTAAAGGCCTCCATCCACTTAGCCTGCCATGGTTTAACCGGCATGATCCTTCCGACCTTGTGATAATTACTATCGGAATAAATCAAGGTCGGGGCCCCTTTATTATTTTCCTCATAAATTCGGATACCATCTTGAAAGTCGGAAAATACCACGAGCGCATCATAGTCTTCGCTCAGCAGTCGATCAATCCAAGCCCCCAACGAACCCTTTTCGCAAGCCGTCCGAATGCGACTCAAAAGCTGGCGACCATCGGAAGTTAATTCTGAATCAATCGTTTGCGTGGGTGCCTCGGTTAAGCGTGGTGCGTCGCCATGAAAAGTTTTTCCGTAAACGATATTATTTTCAAGACTCACCACGCGTGCACCATCAAAGCGAAACACGTCCGCATCGGGATATTCCTTTTTAATTTCGACGGTTACTTTTTCTAAATACGGTCGCATCGAACCGGAGCAGTCTAAATAAACAGCGACGCGTTGCGCTTTAATCGCAGCACCCATGACAAATTTTCCAACCAAGCTCCGCGAGTCACCCATACCACCAAAGGACATTCCCTGGCCTTGGCCAAGTCCTTCACGCCCCATCCCCTTCTCCATACTAAAACTAGAACTCATCATATCAGAAATACCGGTCAACTCGGGCAAAGCGATGGAGGCATTGTTATTATTTACGGAAAGACGTGTCGCTCCCTGAATTTTCCTCGGAGTATTTTTAATGGTGTAAGCCTGCGTGGCGCTCGCTGGTTTGGACGAACCACTGGCCGTGACAAATAAATCAGGGTCTTGATGGGTCTTCACGGCGATGGGCGAAGCCAAGACAATCCAACAAGCTAGGCCTAATAAAATTCCATGCACGCAGAGTGAGGTCACAAAACCTTTCCAGTTCTGTGGTGATTTTCGCTGACGAACGGTGGCATGCGACATGCATCACCATTCAACTGCTTTTAGCTCACCGACAAGATTAGCGTACTAGGCACATTGACCTAATACCTTCCTACTATCGAGCAGTGCTAGCCGGCGTACTGACCGAACTCTTTTTAATTTCCGTGGGGTCTTCATCAGTAACAGGTGGCGGACTACCTCCAGTTTTGAGCCATTTTAACAATTTAATTTGGCCGCCCGAGGCCTTAACGCATTTATCAAAAATAGACTGAGGATCTACTTCAGTTGAAAATAAATAAAGTCTAGGACCTTTACCGATGTTAGCTTCACCAAATACTTTGAGCCATTCCTTTTCCCATAACTTTTCTTGTTCAGTGCGGTCGTCAGTAGAATGTTTAGATCGAGTGCCATCGGCATAGACCGTCTCAAATTTAGGACTACCCAAATAATATTTGGCATCTTTCTCTTTCTCCCGGAACTGCGATACGCCATCTTGGAAATCCGAGAAAACAATCAAGGCATCGTATTCTCTCTGATTTTTCATAATATCTATCCAGGCTCCCACGCAGCCTGTTTTAAAATTCTGATCGTATTGTCTAAAGATACTTTTTCCTTTGAGCGTTAATTTATCAATATCTGTACTTTTTGCGACACCTTTTGCTCCTTCACCATAGGAGCCTTTATATTTATTTCCACCCAGAACTACACCACCAATTGTTTTTGTCCAAACTCCGCCATAACTAAAAACATCGGCGTCTGGGAACTGCTTACGAATTTCAGCTTCAACCCTATCTAAATAACGTGACATTGATTGCGAGCTATCCATAAACACCGCAACCTTAGTTGCTTGAATTTTGGCGCCCATCACTGGCTTAAATTTTCCAATCGGATTTTTACCACTACCGACACCGATACCTTGGCCTGAGCCGATTCCTCCACCCGAACCTCCGCCAAATCCTTTAGAAGAACCACCCATGGTTGCGCCGGACACCATGGACGACGTCGACACATTAGGAATGTCGGGTAGCGAAATTGAAGCGTTGGGATTTTTGGAAGTGAGGCGAGGTGTACTCTTGGCCAACGACTTCATATTTTTCTGCTGCAGGCGATGCTGATAAATTTTCGCGCGATCACCGTCGTTACCACCACCCGCACCCGTCGAAAATTGTGTGGGCTCACGTTTAGTCGAGTCAGTCCAAGTTGAAACTACCCAGAACACCGCAACGACGACCAAGAAAAAGTGAATTATTAACGAAACCATCAAACCACCGCCACCGAGGCGTGCCCAGAATCCTTGCTTTTGACGAATCGCTGCCTGCTCACCATTGGCATCGATAGTATCATCAACATTTGGCGAGGGAGGATTGGGAGGGGTGGCTGACATAACAGGGAACAGCTATGAACATCAATTTTCACAGCGAAAGTTCCAACCACAATTAACACCCCAGAGGCGTTGGCACAAATCTGTAACAATTGCCTTATCTAAATCGAAGGGATTCAGTTAAATGAATCCATGCAGAAATGGCTTGCGACTCCTCCATTTAAGCTTTCTGTTGCACCTCCCACTTATTGCAGGGTGGAGCAGCCCGGTTAGCTCGTCAGGCTCATAACCTGAAGGTCGTAGGTTCAAATCCTACCCCTGCACCCAATTTTAAAGTCCTATAAATCAAGCACTTATAGGAGGTGGTTGTGAGAATATCTGAAAAATTCTTGCAAAAGTCCAAAAATCGCTAAACTATTAGTTATAAATTTGTCCTACGGGGCAATGGGGTAAGTAAGTTAAAATAGTAATAAAAAGCCGGCATACGTAGGGGTACGTATGCCGGCTCCTTTTTTGGGCAATGAGTTCAGGCCTTAATTATCCACCAGTCATCTGCGTGATCAGCGCGATGAGCGGCAGGAACATCGCCAGAACGATGGCACCAACCACGACCGCGAGGAAGACGATCAGTACTGGTTCAATAATGGAAGTGAGCGCGGTCACCGCGTTGTCCACTTCTTCGTCATAAATATCGGCTACGCGATTTAACATCTCGGGTAGCTGACCGGTTTCTTCGCCGACTTGAATCATCGAAGTAACCATTTGGGGAAAGACTCCGGTTTGTTCGAGAGGAATGGAAAGCGGTTCACCATCACGCACGCGATCATGCACGCGCTCTAACGAATTAGCGATCACGACGTTGTCTAAGGTATCACGTGTGATATTAAGCGCTTGGAGAATGGGAACGCCCGAAGCCATCAAGGTTCCGAAGGTACGAGCAAAGCGCGAAACAGAAACAATTTGGACGAAGCCACCGATTTTTGGTAACTTGAAAATAATCCGATCGAAAAGTTCCTTACCTTTTGGAGACGACAACCAAAGCTTCATGCCATAATAGATACCGAAGATAACGAAGGGCGTCACGTACCAGTAATCCGTTAGCGCCGTAGAAATACCGACGACGAATTGGGTTAAAGGGGGTAAAGCCAACTTCTGACTGCTCAAAAGTTTTTGAAACGAGGGAACGACTTTAACCATCAGAATATAAACGATGACGACGGCCACAGAAACAACGACGCCTGGATAAACCATCGCGGATTTAACTTTCTTCTGAATGCGTTGAGCTTTTTCACGGAACTTTGCCAGACGATCCAATACTTTATCAAGCACCCCACCAGCCTCCCCTGCTTTCACCATGTTAATGAAGAGACGGTCAAAAACTTTAGGGTGAGCGGCGAGCGCTTCGGATAAATTATTACCTTGCGAAACACTTTCCGCAATCAAACCCAAGACTTCTTTGAAGTGAAGATTGCGTTCTTGTTTATGAATCAACTCCAGTGCACGTAATAAAGGTAAGCCTGCCACAATCAGCGTCGCTAACTGACGAGTCATCGTGGTGACGTCTTCCGCAGAAACTTTTGAGCCGAAACTAAAAGATTTCTTGGCCGGGGCGGCCGCAACAACGGGTTTGGCCGCACCTGTATCACCCACCAGGGAAGTGACCATGAGGCCACGTGCCATTAATTTCTGACGAGCTTGTTCGTCGTTCGGCGCTTCGATTTTACCGGTGGTTTGGGCACCATTACGATCAATAGCGTTGTACTTGTATTCAGGCATGGGAGTGGTTGGGTAGAATGATTAGGTGTATTTCAGAACTTCTTCAATAGTAGTTAAACCATCAAAAATACAGCGTAAGCCATCATCGCGCAAGGGACGCATACCGACTTCGATGGCCTTTTGCTTCAGGACTAAGGTCGGAGAGCGCTGAGTGATGAGAGTGCGAATCGAGTCCGAAATAGTCATTAACTCAAAGAGACCTTGGCGACCTTTATAACCGGAGCGGTTACAATCAGGACAACCTTTACCGAAGTAGAATTTCTTGTTGGCGATTTCGAGAGCATCGACGTCGAGCATGCTGATGACTTCTTTATCTGGCTCGTAAGCGGTGCGACAGGTTTTGCAAATGCGGCGTAATAATCGCTGAGCCAAGATCCCTTCGATGGATGCAGAAATTAAGAATGGCTCGAGACCCATATCGATGAGTCGAGTCACCGCACCTGGAGCATCATTGGTGTGGAGTGTGGATAAAACCACGTGACCGGTGAGCGATGCTTGCACGGCAATTTGCGCAGTCTCGATATCGCGAATTTCTCCCACCATGATGGTATCAGGATCTTGACGAAGGAACGAACGAAGCGCGGCGGCGAAAGTTAAGCCGACTTGGTGATTAATCGGGACCTGCATGATACCTTCGACTTCGTATTCAACGGGATCTTCCGCCGTAAGAATTTTTACATCCTCCGTATTTACTTCACGCAACGCAGAATAAAGTGTGGTGGTTTTACCGGAGCCGGTAGGACCAGTAACAATAAAGATACCATTGGGTTTGTTCACCATCGCGCGAATGCCCTCTTTGATATCTTCCTGCATCGAGAGCGCATCGAGGCTCAGATTGACGACCGTCTTATCGAGAATACGCAACACGACCGACTCACCAAATTGGGTGGGCAGAGTCGAAACACGAAGATCGATTTGGCGGCCGCTAATTGTAGTTTTAATCCGTCCATCTTGGGGGATTCTTCGCTCGGCAATATTGAGTGCTGATAAAACTTTCACCCGAGCAGTCACCGCGTTGGCTAAATTCTTAGGCGGTGGAGCCATCTCGTAGAGCGAACCGTCGATACGGTAACGAATACGGAATTGGTCTTCAAAAGGTTCGAAGTGAATATCCGAAGCTTTAGCTTTCACAGCTTCCTGGAGAACTAAATCAACGAAACGAATAATCGGAGCCTGGCTAGCAGCACTGGCGACATCATCATCGGCCACCGCGGCAGTATCAATTTGGTCAAACTCACCCAATAAGTCATCCATCGATGAAGCAGAAGGCTCACCATAAACACGGATGACCGCTGCATCGACCATGTCAGGATCGGCTACGGCTAACTCAATATTTTCGCGCTTCAGGATAAAGGTCAGCTCATTGACAATGGCTGAGTTGAAAGGATCTTTCGCAACGAGGGTTAATTTACCGGCTTCATCAGCCACGGGAACTACCGCGTACTTGTGGGCTTGGGCGGGTTTGAGAACTTTAGAAATATCGTCCTGATCCGTGGTCGGAATAACTGAATAAAATTGAACGCCTAAGTGATCAGCAATCGCTTGGAGTAAAGACGGACGATCAGCGAGGTTGGCGTCGACCAAGCTATCGGCGAAAGATTTTCCAGTGGTCGCGTGGGACTCCCAAATTTCATCGGCTTGCGTTTGATCGAGGAGTTTTCCCTCGATGGCAATGTCGCGCATGATATCGCTGTGGTCTTCAAACATGGTAAATAGTAAGTTTAAATTTTAGTTTTAGGGTTAAGACGCGAACGGACCATTTCGCTGTCTTGGCAATAAGTCATCACCTCGTCTTCACTGATTTTACCCTGATTAAACAGCGCTAATAAATCAGCATCGAGCGTGCGCATGCCGCGACCGCCGCCCGTTTCGATGTCGGAGGTAATTTGGAAAGTTTTATTTTCACGAATCTTCGCGGCGATACCATCCGTACGAACCATGATTTCGTAAGCGGCCACACGTTTATCATCCACGGTGCGCGGTAAGCACTGTGAGATGATCGCGATAATTGAGGAAGAAAGCTGCACGCGAATCTGATCACGCGCGCCCGCAGGAAATGCGTCGAGAATACGGTCTACCGTCCGCGCTGCACCGGTGGTATGGAGTGTCGCAAAAACGAGGTGACCCGTTTCCGCAGCGGTGATGGCAGCTTCAATGGTTTCTAAGTCACGCATTTCACCGATTAAAATGACATCAGGATCCTGACGTAGAGACGCGCGCACACCTTCCGCAAACGAGGGGACGTCACTATGCACTTCGCGCTGAGTAACCACACAACCTTTGTGCGTATGGAAATATTCAATCGGATCTTCGATGGTTACAATATGTCCATCGATATTGTCGTTAATCCAATTCACCATCGAGGCGAGGGTGGTCGATTTACCGGAACCCGTCGGACCAGTTACTAAAATTAAACCACGCGGACGGCGCAGTAAGTCTTTAACAATCGGAGGCAGACGTAAGTCTTCGAGCGTGTAAATATCTGCAGGAATTAAACGAAAAACGATTCCCAACTCTCCTTTGGCACGGTGGACATTAACGCGTAACCGCGCTTTACCTCGGAACGACATACCGAAATCGCAACCGCCCTCTTGTTTCAGTCGGTCGACATGCACCGCAGGAATAATCGAGTTAACAATATTTTTAGTATCTTCAGAGGTTAGGACCGAACCTTCGACTGAAATCACACTTCCACTCACGCGCAAACAAGGCGCACGACCCACGTGCAAATGGAGATCGGAGGCCCCATTTTCGATCATGGCTTCAAGGAGTTGGTTAAGATCGTAGGCCATTTTATTAATTATAGAACGTCATCCGCGACGGTGGCGCCCATGACTTCTTCGATGGTGGTCATACCCGAAGCGACCTTCCGTTGGCCGTCCTCTCGCATGGTGCGCATGCCGGCTTCGCGCGCTTTGCGACGGAGTGCGACGAGTGTGGCACCTCCGTAAATCATTTCTTGGACTTCTTCAGTGATGACAAAAAGTTCGAAGACCCCACGACGACCTTTGTAGCCGCGTTCATTACATTTTGGACAGCCCGCACCCTTCATCGGAGTGGCGCCCGCAATATCCTGTTCGGACATACCAATCGTATAAAGTTCTTTCGCCGTGGGTTTGTAAGGTTGCGCGCAGGCCTGACAGACGCGACGAACAAGACGTTGGGCGAGCGCTCCACGTAGCGCGGCCGAAACTAAGAAAGGTTTCACGCCGATATCGACGAGACGAGTCACCGCACTGACGGAATCATTAGTGTGCAAGGTTGAGAACACCATGTGACCAGTAAGCGCGGCGTTAATCGAAATTTCAGCGGTTTCTAAATCTCGAATTTCACCGATCATCACAATGTTTGGTGCCTGACGTAACATCGCACGAAGCGCGGCCGCAAAAGTCATTCC
>SIAU01000028.1 GCA_009691685.1 Opitutales bacterium | reverse complement strand
TCGAAATCTCCGAGGGTGCGTAATAGTTCGGCGCGACGAAGGGCGACGCGGAAGAGGAGAGGGCTTTGTGGATAGCTTTCGTTTAGTTTCTCGAAAAGCTCGATGGCCTCTTTAATTTTGGTTTCACCTAATTCAATGGCTTGTTGATTTGCTTCTTCGGCGGCTTCGTAGAGACCCAGTTCGACCATTTCATTGAGGGTAGCGTCTAGGCCTTCAAAAGTTTTTACCAGTTCGAGGAAGCGAGCTTGGGCTTCGGCGTGTCGACCTAATGACGATAAATATCTACCTTCGACTAAGAATGAGGCGGCGGCGGCGGGAACTTTTCCGTATTTTTTGCGTAGGTTTTCTAATTCGACTAAGCCGACGGTAGAACTACTGCCGAGGGCGGTGCGGGCTTTGAGGAGGGCGATATGTCCACGGAGGACCGGGGCGTTATTTTTGAGATCGGCTGGGGCGTCGGCTGGTAGGCGTTCGAGGCTAGCGGCAATTTCATCGGCGAGTTTTGCTGCTTTTACATTATCGCGATTAGCGAGGGTGATGAGGGCGCGTTGCCATTTAAATCTCAACTCAAAGTCTGTAGAAGTTTTATTGATGACTGGATTTAATCTCTCAAAAATTTGCAGGGCGACATCGGGCTGATTCGCTTTACGGATATCTTCGAGTAAGCACCAGGTGGCTACCCATATTTTAGTGGGCTCGATTTTTTTCTTTTGAAAAGCCTGTTCGATGATTTCGGTCGTTTGCGTCCAGACCTTAAAATCATCGCTCGAAGAAAGGAGAGAAAGGACACGTTGATGAAAGGCCGTGTAGGCAATATCAGTGCCTTGCGTTTCATTCTGAATCGTGGCGTAGGCTTTTTCGGCTAGAACATAATCTTGGGCTAAGTAGAGACAGTCGGCTGAGACCATGCGGAGGACATCGCGCGGAATGCCTTCTTTGCCTTCGACTAAGCTATCGATGTAAGAAGAAGCGAGGCGGTAGGAGCCATCGCTCCAGGCGATGACGGCGAGGAGGCGAGTCGCTTCGCGGGCGAGTGGGCTGGCGGGAACTTCTTTAAGTAATTCGGTGGAGGCTTGTCGGGCCTTTTCATTATTTCCGGCCAGGTACATTAACTGAGCGCGGGCTAAGTGAATCGTATCGAGCACGGACGGATCGCGTGGGCATTCGAAGCTGAGTTGTCCTTCGCGTTGTTTGGTGAGGAAATCATAAACCTCGTTGGCGATGGAATTAATATCCCCTGGTTTGGCTTCGCTGGCGGCGGCGACGAGTGATTGGATGGCGGTGGTGCGGAGGCGGTCGCTGGAACGATTTTGGGCGGCGGACTTGAGGAATTTACGGCCTTCAGCACTCTCGGCTCCGGAAATTAAGCCACACAGTAAATCCGCTTCGGCTTCTTGGGCTTCGGTGAGGTTTTCTAAGCTCTTTAAGATGGCGAGGGCTTCGTTCTTTTTATCTTGGCGGGCGAGGGCGAGGGCGAGGTTGCGTTGGTGGGTAAAGTTGAATTCAGAACTCTTATTATTCTTAACCAGATCACGCAGGGCGTTGATGACGCTGTCGTTGATTTTGCCGCTGATGACGGAGGCGCGGTAGCAGAGGGCTTGAATGCGTTGACGTTGTTCTTCGGAGAGGGCGCTTTGGATAGCGAGATTCAGATTCTTATTAAAATTATCGTTATCGAACTTAGCATTCGCGAGGAGGGCTTTGAGGGTGTGGAGCCAGGGTACTTCGGCGGGGGAGAGTGAAGTAAGATTTAATTTATCAGCAATTTCTGCGGCGGTGATTAAATCATTATCTAAAAAAGCCACTAATCCGGTGAGTAGATTTTTACTGGGAGAATCGGGAATATTTTTAAGAGCGGCTTTGGCTTCGGCGCTTTTATTTCGTTCGATGAGGCAAGTCGCGAGGCCCAGTTGAGCGGTGTTCTTATCTTGGTCGGACGCATTTTTGTTAAGGACTACTTCGTTGAAGAGTTGAATGGCGCTGGAGGAAAGACCGGCCTCTTGGGCTTGTTGGGCTAATTGCAGCAGGCTACGATCGCGGGCGGAGGGGAGGGATTTATCATCGACGGATGATAAAACTGGGACGGGAATATCTTGGGCGACTAGGACGCTGAACGACAGACTGAACAGTCGAATAGCGGTGACTAGGGTATGGCGTAACATGCCCGCGTAGTGTGGCGAAGGAGAGTGCTGCGGGCAAGAGGCGAGTGAGCGCGACTTACGCCTTCTTATCTAAGCCGAAGGCCGTGTGAACGGCGCGGATGGCGGCGTCGGCTTTCGCGGGATCGAGGGCGACGGAAATCTTAATTTCGGAGGTCGTGATCAGCTCGCTATTTACGCCGACGGAGGCGAGGGCTTTGAAAAGTGTACCTGCGACGCCGGGGTGGGAGATCATGCCGACGCCGACGATGGAAAGTTTGGAAATTTCGCCAGCGGAGCGCACGGTGCCGGAGCCGAGTTTTTTGAGCGTTTGGCTGACGACTTTTTCAACGCGGACGAATTGATCGGTGCTGACGGAGAAAGTGAGATTGGACTTACCATCTTTGCCGAGATTTTTGATGATCATGTCGACGCTGAGGCCCGATTGACCCAGGTCGTCGAAGAGTGTGGCGATGGCCTGAGGGTTATCGGGCAGGTCATTTACTGTGACGCGCGTTTGGAGTCGGTCGAGGGCGACGCCAGCGATGGCTGCGTCTTCAAGGGTTTTATCGATAGCTTTCACGAGAGTGCCGGGTTGGTCATTAAATGAAGAACGAACTTCAAAGGGAACATTATATTTTTGGGCGAATTCGACGGAGCGAGATTGCATGACTTTGGAACCGCTGGAGGCTAGTTCAAGCATTTCCTCGTAGGAAATTTCGTGCATTTTTTTCGCTGATAAAACGATACGAGGGTCGGCGGTGTAGACGCCGTCGACGTCGGTATAAATTTGGCAGATGTCGGCTTTAATGGATGCGGCTACGGCAATCGCGGTGAGATCGGAACCGCCGCGACCGAGGGTGGTGACTTGGCCATCGGGGGTGACGCCTTGGAATCCGGCGACGATGACGACTTTACCTTCTTCGAGGCGTTCGGCGATATCTCCGCCAGTGATTTTGACAATACGGGCGCGCGTATGAATGGCGTCGGTAATAATTCCGGCTTGGGCGCCGGTGCGAGAAACTGCGGGGACGCCGATGGCGTGAAGGGCGATGACCGTGAGGGCGATCGTTTCTTGTTCACCGACGGACATTAAGATGTCCATCTCACGTTCGTCGGGTAAAGGCATTAGCGCTTTAGCACGTCCGATGAGTTCGTTCGTGACACCACTGCGTGCGGAAACGACGACGACTAATTTATGTCCTTTGGACCATTGTTCTTTAATTTTGGCGGCGACGTTTTGGATGCGATCCACATTGCCGACGGAAGTGCCGCCGTATTTTTGAACAATCAGTGCCATCTGAAATTACGATTCAGGGTTGAAGATACGAAGGAGGAAGGGCTCTTCGAGAACGGTTTTTAAGCGGCGCAATTCTTTGAGCACGGCGTCCATTTTTCGTTCGCTCACGGGGTAGGTTGAAAGGGTGACGGTACCGCGACCTTTATTCGGGTGTTCGTATTGGATGACGCGAGCGATGGAAACTTTGTGTTTCGAGAAAATTTTATAAACACCTTCAGAGACGCCTGCTTTGTCTAATAACGAAAGACGGAGGTAGAACGGAGAAATGATTTCATCGAGGTCGCCCATGCGAACTTCGAGGCCTTGTTTTTCGCGGGCGATTAAATCGTCACCCGAGAGACCCTGTTTGGAATTACCCGTGAGGGCGCCGATTGCATCGACGATATCACCAATGACGGCTGAAGCTGTAGCGTCGCCGCCAGCACCGCGACCGGCGAGGGTGGTAGCGCCGACGACGTCACCGCGGAGGGTGATGCCGTTGTTAACGCCGGAGACACGAGCGAGAATATCGCGATTAGGAACGAGGGCGGGGTAGACACCGACGGTCATCCAATTCTTTTCGAAGTTACGTTGAATGACGGCTAAATGTTTGAGGGCGAAGCCGAAGCGACGCGCGAAGTCGATATCCGCGGGGCCGATATTGCGGATACCTTCAACGAGGGTGCGGTTAGCGGGTGCCCATTTTCCGTGGGCGAGCCAGGCGAGGATGGAAGCTTTGTGCCAAGCATCGATACCGTCGACATCGAGCGTGGGGTCCGCTTCAGCATAGCCCAGTTCTTGCGCTTCTTTAAGAGCGTCAGCAAAAGACAAACCATCTTCGCCCATGCGAGTGAGAATGTGATTACAGGTGCCGTTGAGGATACCGACGATGAGTTCGAAACGATTGGCGGCTAGGCCTTCACGGATGGCTTTGATGATGGGGATACCACCGGCAACGCTGGCTTCGAAGAGGAACTGTCCGCCATGTTTACGGACGGCATTGAAGATTTCAGGACCGTGTCCGCAGAGTAGTGCTTTGTTTGCAGAGACGACGACCTTACCTTGATTGAGCGCACGGAGGGTGAACTCTTTAGCTTTGGTGGTTCCGCCGATGAGTTCGCAGACGACGTGTACGTGAGGGTCATCGATCACCTCGTTAGCGTTCTTGGTAATTTTACTTTTTGAAATTTTGATCGCGCGTGATTTTTTGGGATCGCGAAGGGCGACTTTACGTAGATCGATTTTTACGCCGAGGCGTGATTCGAGGTCCGCTTTTTTGTCGGTTAAATGCTTCCAGACGCCTTGGCCTACAGTGCCAAAGCCGAGAATGCCGATACCGATGGTGCGTGGAGCTGACATAAATTATTTTTTGGGTGAACCAAAGCGACTTTCAGTGCCTTCTTGTAAGCGCTGAATATTGGTGCGGTGGTTCCAGAGATTAAAAAGTGCGAGCACGGTAGCGAAGGTGATCAGGGTGTTGGAAGCACTGACGGCCCAACAGGTAATGGGAAGGGAGATACCTAAGAGCATCGAAGCCACGGAAACATATTTGGTGCTGTAAAAGACGATTACCCAAATCACTAAGCCGACTAAAATGGGTGTAGGTAAAATGATGGCGAGACCGCCGATGGTGGAGGCGACGCCTTTGCCTCCCTTGAATCCGAGAAAAGCGGAGTAGCAGTGTCCGATTAGCGTGCCGACAAAAGAGGTGATGAAGATACTGTCGCCACTGGGAGCATTCAGTGCTTTCTGAAAATCTTCCATGCTGCCATCCCATTGAGTATTGAGGCACCAGATGAGGAAGAAAGGAAGGAAGGTGCCGATGACTCCCTTGAAGACATCCAAACCAAAAACTAAATTGCCGGCGCCCTTTCCGAGCACGCGTTTAACATTCGTCGCTCCCGGATTGCCGGAACCTTCTTTTAAAATATCTACACCGTGACTTTTCCCAACGAGCACAGCGAAATTAATAGAGCCGATCAGGTAACCAGTCAGAAGGTATAAACCGTAAGCGATGATCTGAGCAGGATCCATGAAAACTAATTAGGCGTCGATTAATTGTACGCGCACAATCGCAGAGTTCTTTTGGATCTCGGCGAGGGTGGCAGCGGAGGGGGCGGAGTCTAATTGGTAGACAGCGAAAGCGTTGGTGCCCCCCGTGCGACTTAGGGCCATGTTAGCGATATTTACTTTTTCCTTGGAGAGGATGGTGCCGAGGGCGCCAATGATTCCGGGCTGATCTTGGTTTTCGATTAAAAGTAATTTGCCTTCGGGAATAAATTCAAGCGTGCGACTGTTGATGGAAACGATGCGAGGGGATTGGGCTTTGCCTAAGACCGTTCCCGCGATCGAAACAGATTTTCCACCGGCTAAAATCGCTTCGACGTGGATGAGCTCTTTGTAGTCAGCCTCAGCCGACGAACGAATGCTATCTACTTCCACGCCGAGAGCCTTTAATTTGCTCGGTGCGTTCACATCGTTCACGCCTTCGACAATACCACGGAGATAGCCGCGTTGGACGGAGCGAGAAATGGCACCAGCACCTTGTTCTGAACCAGTACCAAAGGTGGTGATACGAATGGATTCGATGCGACCGGGGGCAGCGAGTTGACGAACGATTGCGCCAAGTTTTTCAGCTAACGAAAGGAAAGGACGAATCGTGCTGAGGGTTTGCGAATCCACCGAAGGTAAATTCACGGCGTTGGCCGGTGAACCACCGTTGAGAACAGCGATGGCGGCTTCGGCGACTTCGACACCGACGTTTTCTTGAGCTTCGGCGGTTGATGCGCCCAGGTGAGGTGAGAGGTGTGCTTTAGGAAGGGTTCTTAAAATATGATCTTTAACTAAAGGCTCTTCGACGAATACATCGAAACCACAACCACCGCATTGGCCGGATTGTAAAGCGGCGGCGAGCGCTGCTTCGTCGACAATTCCACCACGGGCGCAGTTCACAATCTTCACGCCCTTTTTCATTTTGCTGAAAGCGGCGGTATTAACCATGCCTTCAGTTTGAGGAGTGAGCGGCATGTGGACGGTGATATAATCCGAGACCGCAAAAACTTCATCGAGGGTCGACATCTGTACGCCGAGGGATTTCGCACGAGCTTCGGTGAGGTAAGGATCGTAGGCGTAAACTTTCATGCCGAAAGCGATGGCGCGTTTGGCGACTTCGGCGCCGATGCGACCGAGTCCGAGGATTCCTAAATTTTTGCTAAATAATTCGGTACCCGAAAGAGTTTTACGGTCCCATTTTCCTTCGCGCATTGATTGAACGGCTTCAGGTACGGGACGTGCGAGAGATAAAAGGTGGGAGAAGGTGAGCTCAGCGGTGGCGACGGTATTGCCTGAGGGAGTGTTCATCACGATGACACCGCGTTCGGTGGCAGCATCGACATCGATATTATCAACGCCTACACCGGCGCGACCGACGCAAACCAGTTGGTGTGCGGCGTTGAGTACTTCGCGAGTGATTTGGGTCTCGGAACGGACTAAGATTGCATGCACGTCTTTAACCAATTCGAGCACCTTTTCGGGTGATGAACCGTAGGCTTCGATGACCTCATAGCCGGCTTGGGCTTTGAGGAGGGCGACCCCAGTGGGTGAAATCTTATCAGCGACGAGTACCTTTGGCATAGAGGGTAGGATTTGAGACAGAAAACGACCCCTTTGGCAAGGCAAGGCAGATACCCTAAACTATTGTCATAAAAGGGTTTCAGAGCCTGCGATGGGCGTAATCTGCCAAATCATAGCAATCGGGGCTCATTTCCTCAATAAATCGGCATGGGTCGAGCGGTCGGTAGCCTTCGCCTGATGTCGTAAAACGTGGGGCGAAGAGATACAAAAGATTTTCGGCACGGGTGCAGGCTACGTAAAATAAGCGGCGTTCTTCTTCGACGTCACCTTCTTCAATCGCACGCGTCAAAGGTAAGAGTCCATCGGCCACGCCCAGAACAAATACGATTGGGAACTCGAGACCTTTCGATTGGTGAATGGTGGTCAGCTTCAACATATCTTCTTCGGGCTCAGGATCTTTATTCGAAGTTTCACCATTCATTAAAACTACTTGAGCGATTAAATCACCGAGGTCGGAAAACTTTGAGGCGAAGCCAATCAAGCCGGTCAAATCTTGTTCGCGATCTTTCCAATCGGGGAAAAGTGTTTTCATATGTGTGCCGTACCAGCCTTCGATACACACGCGAACCGTTTCGGCTGGAGTGCGCGAAATTTTCTCATCCTGTTTTTCGCGAGCGTGGGTAAATAAATCGGTTGAAGGATTTACGGGAGTGGGCACTTGCTTGGCGTTTTCAATCCCTTCGAGCATGTCTTCGAGGGTGATGGTCAGATCATTAAAATCGTCTTTGGCGACATCGGTCACTTTCTTGAGAACGGCTGGGTCGCGCAGGGCGCGGACGAGGCCGCGACGCTGGGTCGCGTCCACTTCCTGGGCGGCTCGAATAATTTTATCCGCACCGATGGGGCCGATTTTAGGCAATAGACACAGTACGCGGGAGAGGGCGACCGAGTCGTTGGGATTATGGATAAACCGCAGGTGGGCTAAGATATCTTTAACGTGGATTAAATCGAAGAACTTGTGTCCGCTGGTGATGACAAAAGGAATACCCAGGGCGTTGAGTTCCATTTGCAACTCGATGGACTGATAGTGAGCGCGGTATAAAATATGAATGTCCGCTAAGGCATGTCCCTCTTGATGAAGCTGATTAATTTTGCGTCCGATGAGTTTCGCTTGTTGGGAAGTATCGCCGACCGTGAATAAGGTGGGTTGCATGCCACTACCGCGGACGGCTTTTAATTTTCTTTCAAAGCCATCGACGCTCGGGCGGTGTGCTAAAATTTCATTGGCGAACGAAAGAATTTCCGGAGTGGAACGATAATTAATATCGATGGTATGAATCTGGGTGCCGGGGTGACGTTGGGGAAAGGTCACGATATTTTCCCAGTCGGCGCCGCGCCAAGTGTAGATACATTGCGCATCATCACCGACCGCCATGATTTGATGTTCCGAGGCTAAGAGATCGATAATCTTACTTTGGAGGCGGTTGGTGTCTTGAAACTCATCGACCAAAAGGTGTTGAAAACGTTGGCGATAATGAGCGAGGGCGACGGGGTCTTTTTCGAGAACTTGGAGCCAGAGGACTAAGAGGTCATCGAAGTCACAGACGTTGCGTGACTTCTTGGCGGCCTCGTAGGCCTCGCAAAATTTCAATAATTTTTCTGGTCCGCCTTTCATCCAATCCAATCGCTCATTCATCACATCGACGACCGGCCGCAGTGTATTGCGGGCGTGTGAATAGGCATCGAGGATGACGGGTGCCTTCGGATTCGTTTTATCTTTGATAAATGCACCGTCGATTTCTTTGATGATTCCGGAAAAAAGCTGTTCGGATTCTTTTTGATCGAGGATGGTGAAGTCGGGACTACGTTCGGCGGCTGTGGCATTGCGACGCAAGATACGTTGGGCGATGGAGTGAAACGTTCCGCCCCAGAACTGTCCGCGTGGCACGCCGGTGAGATCCTCGACGCGTTCGAGCATTTCCTTAGCGGATTTATTGGTGAAAGTGAGGAGGAGGATGTCCCAAGGTTTGGTACCTTGATGAAGGAGCCAGGCGACGCGGTAGGTGAGGGTGCGGGTTTTTCCGGAGCCGGCGCCGGCCAAGACGAGTGCGGGTCCGCGGGGTGAAGTGACGGCTGCGTATTGCGCCTCGTTCAGTTCAGCTTTAAAGTCGACAGGAGGATAACCGTGCACGGCTTAAGCAGGAAAAGTCTTTCGACGTTCGAGTAAATTAAATTTAATGACTTGTTCGTCTGCTTTATAGGATGAGCGAACGAGCGGACCCGATTCGACGTGTTTAATGCCGAGACCGAGTGCGAAATTTTTCCATTCGGCAAATTCATCGGGGTGCACCCAGCGATCGATGGGGGCGTGTTCTTTGCTGGGGGATAAGTATTGTCCGATGGTGATGATATCGACGCCGGCTGTGGCGATATCTTTTAAGAGTTGAGCGACTTCTTCTTTCTTTTCTCCGATGCCGAGCATGAGACCCGTTTTGGTAATGAATCCGCGGGACTTCGAGTATTTTAAAACCCAGAAGGAGCGGTCATAGCGAGCGGTTTTGCGGACGGGACGTTGGAGACGTTCGACGGTTTCTAAGTTATGATTTAAGATATCGGGCTGTGCATCTAAAAGGGTATCGAGGTGAATTTGTTCACCGCGGAAATCGGCGGGAAGAACTTCGATGGTCGTGTTTGGATTTCTGTGTCGGGTGGCGCGGATGGTAGCGGCCCAGACGGAAGCGCCGCCGTCTTTTAAATCATCGCGGGCGACGGAGGTGATGACGACGTGACGCAGTTTCATTTGCGAAATCGATTCCGCAACGCGCGCGGGTTCGCCGAGATCTAATTCACTAGGTCGACCTGAGAGTACGGCGCAGAAAGTACAAGAGCGGGTGCAGACGTTGCCGAGGATCATCACGGTGGCGGTGCCGCGTGACCAACATTCGCCGAGGTTGGGGCATTGGGCAGACTGACAAACCGTGTGGAGTTTGTTTTTATCTACGTTTTCGCGAGTCTCTAAATAGTCAGGCCCGGAGGGTAGAGGGGCGCGGAGCCAATCAGGTTTGCGGGCGGACTCAATCATCGGATAATTACCATTATCGATTCTGGCAGGTTTTCAACTCAACAAAAGAAAAGGGGCGTTCTCCTATCCGAGAACGCCCCTTAGCTACAAAGACTTAATTAATCCTTAGAAGGACTTTTTAAGTGAGATGGAGTAGAGATCGTGCTCAGCGACGGTGTTTCCTGGAACGTTGTTATAAGCAACAGTTGCAGCAAAACCAGCTACTGGGTAGGTAAAGGAAACTGAGTAGTCTTCAGCAGTGTCGCTTGAACCATTGATGTCAGCCCAACCGTAGTGGAGACCGAGGTCGAGACCTTTAACAGCAGGGATGCTGTAGGTGTAACCGAGTTCGTAGTAGTAACCGAAGTCAGAGAAACCACTGCCGTTTGCGTCGTTGCTGATTTCTTTGGATACTTTAGCAGTTACGCCAGCATAAGTTGCTGAAACGTTAACTTCGCTGAAGTTGCTAGCGGCTTGTCCTTGGTAAAGGTAAGCGATGTAACCGACTGAAGCGTCGATACCAGCGACTTTGAAACCGTAGTTAGCGTAGAGATCAACTTCGAGACCTTGAGCTGCAGTTACGCTTGAAGCCCAAACGCCAGCCGAGAGGCCGGAGGTGTGTGCAACATCGTAACCACCAGAGATGGCAAAAGCGTCGTTGTTTTGTGAAACGCCACGCCAGATGTAGTTGCTGGAGAGAGCGAGGTTACCTGATTGTGTCCAAGCTGAAGCAGGAGCAACAGCAGGGGCGGCATCTGCCATAGCGGCAGCGGCGATCAGGGTGAGGGTTGTGATGGATGCGATTTGTTTCATAGCGTTTTCTTAGGTAATACAATTTATTCCAATGTCCAATCTTATTTTCACTTAGTTAACATTGAATACTATTACACTCTCAGGGCAGATTTTGCCTAAAATAGGGCAAATGCTGATACTTTTTAGACTTAAAGGCCTAAGCCACTGACAGCTGTGCTTCTCTATAGATGCGCAGATACTCTTTCGCCGCAGTGCTCCATGAAAATTGCGACGACATTGCAGTCTTCTGAACTGATTTAAAATCTTTCTGCGAATTGTAAAGTTTGAGCGCTTGATTGATCGCCCACTCAATCGCGGGGCTATCGGAATTATTAAAAACAATTCCACTGCCTTCACTAGATTCTTCATTCCATGTTTTTACGGTGTCCGCTAATCCACCCGTCGCACGCACAATTGGGATCGTGCCGTAAGCCATCGAGTAGAGTTGATTAAGTCCACACGGCTCGAAGCGACTCGGCATTAAAAAGAAATCGCAACCCGCTTCGATTTGGTGAGCGAGTGCATTATTATATCCAATGCGCACCGCGGCTGAACCGGAAAAATCTTCGGCGAGTTTTTTATAATTATTTTCTAATGTCGGATCGCCGCTGCCGAGTAGGACGAACTGAATTTTGCCAGCCCGCAAAAACTTAGGTAAGACGGGAAGGGCCAAATCTAAGCCCTTTTGCCCCCATAAGCGTGAAACTACTCCCATTAGAGGAATGTTACTTTGAGGACTAAGCTTTAAATGTTTTTGCAGGTCTAATTTACAGGCGGCTTTATTAGTGAGCTTTTTGACGTCATAATTCTTGGCTAGATTCTTATCGGTGGCTGGATTCCATTCTTCCATGTCGACGCCATTAAGAATGCCGGTGAGGTCGGCTTGGCGTCGGCGCAGAAATTCATCGAGTCCAAAGCCGTACTCTGCGGTCAGAATTTCTTGCGCGTAGGTCGGGCTCACGGTGGTCACCTTGGTCGCGTGGAGTATTCCGCCCTTTAAAAAATTCACTCCGCCGTAGCATTCAATTTGGTCGGGGTGAAATAATCTTTCCGGTAAATCCAGGAAGGGTATGATACGTTTACTGAGGAGACCTTGGTGTTGCAGATTATGAATGGTGAGAATTGATTTTGATTTTCCGAGCGAGGTTTCTTTGGCGGTGGTGTTGAGTAGCACGGGAATCAGACCGGTCGTCCAATCATGACAGTGAATGATATCAGGTATCCAATTGAGCGCGAGGCAGGCATCGAGGGCGGCGCGACCGAAGAAGCAGGAGCGCTCGGCGGTATTTTCCTGGTCGGGATAAATTTCACGAGCACCATAGTATTCGTGGTGTTCGATGAACCAAGCTTCTGCTTTTGCGGCTAAGGCGATTTTTCGGACGCGGCAGGTGGCGCGGAGCGGATCTCCGGCGACTTTTACTTTTAATGATTCGATGAGCGTGCCTAATTTTTCTTGATCGGGCACGGAACCGTAAAGGGGAGAAACGACGCGCACCTCATGTCCCTCAGCGGCCAAGGCTTTGACTAGGCCAGCTACCGCATCACCCAGCCCACCTGCTTTGGACCACGGGGTGAGCTCGGGACTGATGTGCAGAATCTTCATGCAGAATTAAACTTTCGGAGGCGAAATTCGGCCGAGGCGATTGACTAAGGGCACACAGGCTAAAAGTAAGACGAAGGCGATCACCATGGAAAAGTTTCCGGCAAAATCATGGACAGTACCTAAGAAGGAAAAATCTTTTGCGCCCATCTCGACGCCCCAGAAATCGCGATCGAGTGAAGCGGAGCGATGTTCAAGTGCGTAGAAGGCGAGGTAGGTGTTGCGTAAAATATTTATCACAATCGCCACCGCTCCAGAAACTATAATCAATAAGGCACGACGAATAAGGGATCCAGGAAAACCACCTTCAATAAAGATAGCGCCTAAAAAGGCTCCCACGAATACGCAGGCGGAAAGTGAACGAATGCCCGAGCAGGCATCGGCAATCCCGACGGCATCCTTATTGGCAAACTCGATGGTGTTACCGTTTACTTTGATTGCTTCGCCCGAAAGTCTTAAGACACCTGAAACGAATTCCGTCACGTTGGTGAGGAGTTCGCCTTTGATGCGGTTATCGACGAGGTAGAGAAACGGACCAGAGATAATCCAAACGCAGGCGGGGAAGAGGAGAAGTCCAACGATGCTCCAGCGCACTGCATTGGAGGGGACGGTTCCCTCGGGTCCTTGAGCGGAGATAAAACCGAAACTTAGAACGGTGCCGACGAGTCCAAACGAAATCGCAATCGTGGGTCCGACGCCGGTGCCGTAAATTGCACGAATGGCTCCACCGCCGACAAAGGTAATGATGGAAAATAATGCGATGAAGTTAACCAGACCGAGGACCCAACGCGGAGTGGGATTGCCAATAATATTTTTTTGTCCGGTTAAATAAGCGTACAGCTCATCCCAACGCTCGTAGAGCACATAGGCGGAAAAGAAGGGGACGAGGTAGCCGAAGGAGTAATCGTCTTTGGTGCTCCAAATATTCCACTGATCCCAGCAAGTGAGCGTGGCCATACCCAGAATGATGCCGATGAGACCAAGGGTGGTTTTATCCAATCGGGCTTTGTCTGGGGTACTCATGAAAGTTTAGGTACGGCGGCGAGAAGAGTTTTGGTGTATTCCTCTTGGGGGTTGTGCAGAATTTGTGCAGGAGTGCCAGCCTCAACAATCTTGCCTTGGGACATCACTAAAATGTGATCGCTGATGTGTTCAACTACGGCGAGGTCGTGCGCTATAAAAAGGTACGTTAATTGTAACTGCTCTTGCAGATCTTGTAATAAGTTAACCACTTCGGCCTGCACGGAAACATCGAGCGCTGAAACGGGTTCGTCGCAAATGATTAAGGATGGCTCAACGGCTAGGGCGCGGGCGATGCCGATACGTTGGCGCTGACCGCCCGAAAACTCATGCGGATAACGATAGAGGTATTCGGCGGGAAGTTTTACTTTTTTGAGTAGGTCGACGCAGCGAGCCTCGCGGTCGGCTTTGCTGAGTTGTGGAAAATGGATTTCGAGAGGCTCGGAGAGAATTCCTAAAACATCGGAACGGGGATCGAGTGAGTTATACGGATCTTGAAAAATCATCTGAATCTTTTTACGCCATGGTAAGAAATCCCGATTGGATTTATTTCCGATGTCGACCCCTTCGTATAAAATTTTCCCTTCGGTGCAGGGGGCGAGGCGAATGATGGATTTCCCGGTCGTGCTTTTGCCTGAGCCCGACTCGCCGACGAGGCCAACGGTTTTGCCTTTAGGAATAGTGAACGAAAT
>SIAU01000004.1 GCA_009691685.1 Opitutales bacterium | reverse complement strand
GGAATTGGTGAACCGTACTCTGTTGAAGACATTTTAAAAAGCGTAGAACGCGTTACGGGAAAGCCTGTGCCGCGTGAATATGCTGAGCGTCGTGAGGGCGATCCAGCAGCACTTTATGCAGATGCCACGAAGGTGCGTACTGAATTAGGTTGGAAACCCAAGTTCGATACGCTCGATGCGATTGTATCAACCGCGGTACGCTGGCATACATTACATCCAAAAGGATTTTCTAAAATTTAATATGTCCGAACACTTACATCCTTACTGGCGTATGCAGTATATTCAGAGCCTCAAAGATCCCAAGGTAGGGAGTCCGTTTGCCAGTTTGTTAGCTGAGGGTGATGACAAGAAATCACTTATTCTTTATCGGGGTCGTACCTGTTTTGTTATTTTAAATACTTTTCCGTATAACCCAGGACACTTAATGGTTCTGCCTAATCGCGAGGTGGGGCAGTTGGCGGAACTCACTAGTGAGGAGCGTGCTGAATTGATGGACTTGCTCGTTAAATGTCAGGCCGTTCTGCAAAAGGTCATGACGCCTGCGGGTTTTAATATGGGAATCAATTTGGGACGTGCGGCGGGTGCAGGAATTCCAACACATTTACATTTCCACATCGTTCCCCGTTGGGATGGAGATCATAATTTTATGCCGGTCGTGGCCGATACCCGCGTTCTACCGCAGGCCCTGGATGATTTATGGTTAAGACTGAAGCCAGTATTTGCTGAGATTAAATAAATGAAGTCCAAGAAAAAATTGAGAGTCGTCGAAGTAGCGGTACGTCATCCGTCGATCAAAGTGGTAGACTCGAGTGTGATAAAACTCATCCAAACTTTAGATAGCGTGAAGTCCTATATCTGTCCCGAGGGAGATATTTCGGTAGTTTTTGTGAATGATGCAGAGATTAAAAAGATTCATAAGGATTTTATGGATGATGCCACGGTGACGGATGTGATTACCTTCGTGGGTGAAGATCATCCTATCGAGCCGTTTGCGGGAGAAATTTGTGTTAATTTAGATCAAGCGAAACGCGTGGCTAAAGCGCATGGGCATAGTTTCGAAGAAGAAGTGAGTCTTTATGTGGCGCATGGTTGGCTGCATTTGACGGGGTTGCGCGATAAGAAGTCGGCCGAGGCTAAAAAAATGCGTGCCGCCGAGAGTTTTGCCTTAGCTTTTATTGATCATCATAAAGCTTGGATTAAAGTTTCTCGCTCTCGGGGTTCGAAGTAGTTTATTTCACTCCATGCAAAAAACCGTCGTCATTCATTCCGGAGGAATCGATTCAACGGTTTTGTTGGCGCATTTACTTTCTGAAGGAAGAGAAGTGTATGCGTTGACAGTGGATTATGGACAGCGTCACCGTCGAGAAATCGAGGCGGCAAAGAAGCTTTGTGAATTTTATAAAGTAAAACATCAGGTTGCAGACTTACGTGCGTTGGCTCCGCTGTTTGGTGCCAACGCGTTAACCGATCAGAAGGTGGCGGTACCTGAAGGACATTACGAAGAACTCTCGATGAAGGCGACCGTGGTCCCTAATCGGAATATGTTATTTATTTCGGTAGCCACTTCTTGGGCAATTTCCTTGAAGGCGAAGACGGTGGCTTATGGTGCGCACAGTGGGGATCACGCCATTTATCCTGACTGTCGTCCGGTTTTTGCTGAGGCACTTGATGCGGCTATTCGATTGGCCGATTGGCATGAGGTATCGCTGGAACGTCCGTTTGTTAAAATGGATAAGACGGCGATAGTTCGTTGCGGGGCGGAGTTAAAAGTCCCCATGGAGTTAACGTGGTCCTGTTATGTCGGTGGCGAGACGCACTGCGGACGATGTGGAACCTGTGTAGAACGCAAAGAAGCTTTCAAGTTAGCTGGCGTACCAGATTTGACGGTCTATCAGAGTTAATCCTCACAATTAGACAGACTGATAGAGAGGTATGTGTGGTGGTTTTTAATTTGATAGTGCGTATATTATCGACTGAGTGAGGACGTGTTAAACATCACAAAAAACTTTCTATTAAGTTTATTTTTTGTTGGTCGCTCTACGCCAGCCGCCATTCTCGGATTCCTAGCCTTAGGAATCTTCACCACCGCACAGGCTTGTCCGTGTGGTTGCGTTAAAGTCGCGGTCGATAATCTAGCTGAACGTCCTGCCGCCCAAGCCGGGGCGTACGCGTTGGATTTACGTTACGACTACATCAATCAAGACGCCCGCAATGATAGTGCCCATGCGCACTTCACGGCTATGCATCGCAATATCCTGGCGACGATTGAGACGCAGCTGCTCGGTCAGACTGTTTCGATTTCGGTACCAAGGATTGATCGCTCGACAGAAACCTCTACGGCTCAAGGTAAAGTTGTGGGACTCGGCGATATTACGATTGCGACCAGAGCGGTATGGGAAGGTTACACTGTTTCTGCAGGAATAAAATTACCTACAGGAAAAGATGACCTCGTGATGTTGGTACCGCGTCGGTATTTGCAACCAGGCACTGGGTCTACAGATTTGCTTTTAGGAATTCGAAAAGATTTCGGTTTAGCGACTAATAATCTTACGCAATTCTTACAAATCCAAGGACAGGGCTCAGTCATCGCCGATGAGTATTTCCGTCCTGGAACTCAGTTGTCGTTAACCGCCGGTCTTCGATACAAGCTGAGTGAGTCTTTGGCGGTGTCATTACAAGGCACCTTGCTTAGACAATATCGGGACAAAAATATTCAGCGCACGGTCGACGCAACGTATGCGGAGGACTTAGAGAGTGCGGGCTTACAGCAGATTCTTGCTGCGGGTTTGACCTATAAGTTTACTCCAGCCTCGAGTGTCTACTTGTTCTATAGCGAGGTAGTAAAGACAACGAACTATGCGACAAAGTCGACTGGTGCGCTGGTTAATCCGGTACATGCCACGGCGATTTGGTCGGTCGGTTTGATACATACGTTCTAAACACACTCGGTTCATAGCACTTCATGGGCCTGTCGTACGCAATGCGACAGGCCTCTTTTATGCTTAATTTTAAGGCTTTAAATAAAGTGCCTTGCGGGGTGGGAGGGGACGGCTCTAATTCGGGGGAGTCAGATGTTTACCTGTACTAAAGTTTATCGAGACGTTCCCTTTGCACATCGCCAGCATCGGCACAGTGGGAATTGCTCATTCATTCACGGCCACAACTGGGGTATCGGTTTGGAGTTCGGCTGTAAACAACTCGATGAGCGTGGCTTCGTGGTAGATTTTGGAGGTCTGGCCTACATCAAAACTTGGATAGATCAAAATCTCGACCACGCCTGTTTGTTGGCGGCGGATGATCCAGAGCGCGAGGCACTTTTAAAAAATCATCATAAACTTTTTAAGGCACTGATTGTTCCGTCGGCATCGACTGAAGGCATTGCTCAGTTTTTATTTAACACACTGGATCCCATGGTGCGTAAAGAATCACAGGGCAGAGCTTGGTTAATCGCGGTGCACTTAGACGAAGATTCTAAAAATTCTGCTCGGTATCAGCCCGACGCCTAATCATGGCTGAACTTTATCCTGTCAATGAAACCTTCTTGAGTTGGCAAGGTGAAGGTGTGCACATGGGCAGGAAGGCTTTTTTTATCCGTCTGCAGGGCTGTCCGGTAAAATGTACGTGGTGTGATTCCGCTTCTACTTGGCATCCGCAATATGTCCCAAAAAATATTCGCAAAGCTTCGGCGGATGAACTAGCGAAAGAAGCAGGAGAGGCGAAACCTGATTTTGTGGTGCTCACAGGCGGAGAGCCTTGTGTGCATGATTTAGTTCCTCTGTTGAATTCACTCAAGGCGGCCAAACTTAAGGTGCACCTGGAGACTTGTGGTGCCTATGAGATACCTGAGGGCTTGGACTGGGTTACCGTCAGTCCTAAGTGGGCCAAGTTGCCTGTGGCGGAGTCTTTGGCGAAGGCGCATGAGGTTAAGCTGATCATCGAGGTGTCTGACTCGGCTGAAAAATGGACGGCGGCGGTGGGCGGCAAATGGACGGCTGGGAGTGTATGGTTGCATCCCGAGTGGTCACGTCGGGCAGATTCTACCATTTTAAAGGCAATTACTGATTTTGTGAAAGCGAACGGTGCGCCTTACCGAGCTGGTTGGCAGGTGCATAAGCCTTACATGGCCGACTCCTTGGATGCTCGGGCACGTCCGCCGGCTCCCTTAGGTGGTGACCCGGGTTTGGGTTTTTGAAAAATAATTTCTTTTTTGCTTCACTCCGAGGGCTATACGCCTTTCAAAACGGACTCATGAATCGCCACGCAGTTCTCGCTCTTGAAGATGGAACCATTCTTCGGGGTCGGGCTTTTGGCGCGGAGAAGACCTTGTGCGGTGAAGTGGTCTTCAATACGAGCATGACGGGTTACCAAGAAATCCTCACGGACCCGTCTTACTTTGGACAAATCGTGACGATGACGACTCCCCAGATTGGAAACTACGGAGTGAATGAAGATGATTTTGAATCGGCGCGTCCGCACGTCGCCGGATTTGTCGTGAGAGAGCTTTCACCGATTGTTTCGAATTGGAGAGCGACGACGGATCTCAGCACTTGGCTCAAGAAATTTGGGATTCCTGGAATTGAAGGTATCGACACTCGTTCCTTAACTAAAAAACTTCGTTCTGCTGGTGTGATGAAAGCCTGTCTTTCGACGGAAGGTATTTCGGATGACGAAGCACTGAAGCGGGCACGCGCTTGGTCGGGTACTGTGGGGGCTGACTTCGTTAAAGAGGTCACCTGCAAGACACCTTATAATTTTAATAAGACTGCGGGCGATTGTAAGCCGTTTACGGTAGTCGGAACCCATTTAAATAAGCCCAAGAATAAGCCCGTGCAGTATCGGATTGCGGCGTATGACTTTGGTGCGAAGACGTCGATCTTCCGTCGCTTAGTTGACTCAGGTTTCGACGTACAAGTTTTTCCAGCCACGACGCCCGCTTCAGAAATTCGTGCCTACAATCCCGATGGTGTATTTCTTTCGAATGGCCCGGGAGATCCTGCGGCGTTGAAGTATGCACACGAAGCGGTTTCGGATTTAATTAAGTCGTATCCCGTTTTTGGAATCTGTCTCGGACATCAAATCATCACGCATGCCATTGGTGCCTCGACTTACAAATTAAAGTTCGGACATCGTGGGGGAAATCAACCCGTGAAGAATACCGAGGAAGGTCGGGTTTCCATTACGGCACAGAATCACGGCTTCGCTTCTAAACCTGAGGAGCTGGAACGTTGTGGGGCGATTGTCACTGAAGTGAATTTGAATGACGGTACCGTTTCGGGATTACGCCTGAAAGATAAGCCAGTATTTTCAGTGCAATATCACCCAGAGGCGGGACCGGGTCCGAATGATGCCGACGTACTCTTTGATCACTTCTACGATTTGATTACGAAGAGCAAAGCGTCCAAGAAGTAAGTTTACAGTTCAACCTGCATACCTAGTTCAACGACACGTCCAGGAGGGAGGTTGAAGTAAGCGGTGGCGGAAAGCGCGTTGCGATTAAGCACTTCGAATAATTTCTCTTGGACCGTATTGAGTGAAATATTTCTTTCGGCGCGTACAATCGTTTCGCGACTCAGGAAGTAAGTGACTTCCATGGGGTTGGGATTAATTCCAAGCTCTTTGTAGGCGGCGTCGAGGATCGGGTAGATATCTTGCTTTTCACGGAAACCAAATTTTCCGGTAATTCGCATCACGGGAGGAAACTCGTTACGATTGCCCACTATGACGAAGCCGTGGCCGTGCATGGTGATGCCCACGCGTTCGTCGCTTCTCACATAGGCGCGGTTGTCATCGACGGTGAGGGTGACGACGATAATGTGATCGTGGAGAACTTTATTATGTTTGAGATTGTGAGCAAGGGCCATGGGTACGGAGTTATTTCCGCCCGAGAGGTAGACTGCGGTGCCTTTGACGCGGCTTAGTTTGCCGGCCTCAAATCGGTCTGCCACGCTTTCGATAAAGAATTTAAAATCATCGTTTTTCTCGGCTTCTGCGAGTTTACTGCGCATCGCAATGCGACCTTTATTCCAGACTGACATGATATAATAGAGGACGAATCCAACAACGAGAGGGAGCCAGCCGTTCTCGAAAATCTTAGTGGCGTTTCCGGCGATAAATAAAAATTCCACTACTAAAATCGGAGCGACGATGACGTAAGATGTAGCGAGCGGAAATTTTTTAATTTTATGTAAGTATTGCGCGTATAAAATCGTGGTGATGAGCATCGTGCCGCAGACGGAGATACCGTAAGCACTCGCTAAATTTTCCGATGATTTATATTGAAGCACCAAGAAAACTGAACCGATCAGGAGCATCCAGTTTACGACCGGCATATAGATTTGTCCGGATTCTTGATCCGAGGTGTAAGAAATACGCATTCGGGGTAAGAAGTTTAATTGGATGGCTTGGACCGTGGTAGAGAAGGCGCCAGCGATGAGAGCTTGGGAGGCGACGATGGCTGCCATGGTTGCCAGTACGACGAGAGGAATTTGTGACCAAGACGGGGCCATATTATAAAATGGATTATAGGCGCCGGTGATAATTTGTGATTGGTTAGCGATGGCCCAGGCTCCCTGTCCGAGGTAATTTAAAATCAGGGAGGGGAAGACGATGAAATACCACCCAGCGCGTATCGGCTTTTGTCCGAAGTGTCCCATGTCAGCGTAGAGTGCTTCAGCCCCCGTGACTGCAAGGAAGACCGCTCCTAGTACCACGATTCCGACTCCTGGGTTATTGGCTAAGAAATCGATAGCCACCATCGGATTGAAAGCTTCGTAAACTACCAGTGCTTGTTGGTGGTGATCGTAGAGTGAATTAATTCCGGTTGCGGCAATAACCGCGAACCACACCAGAGTGATAGGACCGAAATACATACCGACTTTTCCGGAGCCACGCTTTTGGATGGCAAAAATTCCAATTAAAATGATGACGGCGGTGACCGGAATGAAATAACGAATCAGCCCGGAGCTGGAGGTGGTTTGTTCTCTAACGCCTTCGAGGGCGGATAAAACTGAAATCGCTGGCGTAATAATTCCGTCGCCAAATAAAAGAGCGGTTCCGAAAACTCCCAGTAGAATGAGGCCGTTACGATGTTTGGGTTTAGCCTCAGAACTCTGAGTGGGTAATTTAGCTTTTTCTTCGTCGCTATTTTTCGACGCGAGGGAGACCAGGGTCATGATACCACCTTCGCCTTGATCATTGGCGTCCATCATGAATAACACATATTTTACGGTGACGACCAGGATGAGCGACCAGATGATCAGCGAAAGGGCGGGGACGATTACTTGGACCGGCGTAGCACCCTCATGGAGGCCATTACGAATACACTCACGAAAAGCGTAGAGGGGGCTGGTTCCTATATCACCGAAGACAATCCCGAGCGCCGTGATCGTTGAAGCCAGCGTAACTCGCTGAATAGGTGATGAAGAGGGCGGTTGAGCCGTTGCCTCCGGTTTGGCTTCTTTCATGGAATTGAGTTTTAAACCTTGGGGCATTTTTCCTAGTAAAGCAAAACCAATCCAAGCAGCTGGGGCTTGCCTTTTTGTCACACTTGGGCAATTAAGGGGTTTCTCCCTTCATTTAACCCCTTTCCAATAAACAACTATGCAAACCATCCCTCACGCTCTGTTCTCTTATATTGCGCAAGTCGCACCCGCCGCACCTGCGGATGCACCGGCTAATCCATTTTTACCTTTAATCGGGTATGCACTGCTTTTTGCAGCGATGTATTTCTTCCTGTTTGCGCCCGCACGTAAGGCGCAAAAGCAACGCGAAAAACTACAATCACAATTAGAAGTGGGTCAGGAGATTATGACGTCTACCGGAATTTATGGACGCATCACCCACATCACTGATTCGCGTGTGACGATCGAGTTAGACAGTGGTAAGATGACGATTCATAAAAGTTCCGTTGCGGGTTTAGCATCAGATGACTCCAAAGCAATTTCGGCCTAACCTCTAACTATAAAATTATTATGATATCCAGGACCTGGTTCTGGAAGGTTGGTATCTCATTGGTTGCACTGGCATGTGCCGTTTATGAGTTCTACCCAATCGCTCCAACCCCGCTCGAAGAATTTGTTCCTACGCAGGTAATTACGCAATCCGCTGAATTTGCCAAAATTCACTCCGAGGCTAAAACCCGCGTAGCGAATAGTAAAATGAGTACGGTGGCGGCTGACCAAAAAGCCGTTTCTTACTATCAGGCACTGCGTGATATTGGTGAAGGTAAAGGCCGAGCCACGGCGGTTGATTTACGTCCCTTCTTTTTCAATGAAAAAGATTTTATTCGCGAGCCTGATCAGAATAAGAGAAATGCCATCGTTTTAAAACAGTTGTTACTCCGTTCGCAGGGACGTTTAAAATTAGGTCTAGATTTACAAGGGGGAGTTTCGTTTACGCTCAAGGTTGATCCGACGGGTGCGGAGACGGGCGGAAAATCTTCCAAAGACACTTCGAATGTTTCGAATGCTGAAATGGTGAAGCAAGCGGTCCAAGTGATGGAGCAACGGGTCAATCAGTTTGGCGTTGCGGAGCCCGTCTTACGTCCGGTGGGTGATTTATCTTTAGAAATCCAACTTCCTGGTGAAGACGCCGCGAATAATCCCGATGTGATTGATGCGTTGAAGAAACCAGCGAAACTCGAGTTTAGACAGGTGTATCGTGGGCTACGTCCCACGGCTGAAGACCGTGAGCGTTCGACGAAATCACTGGAAGACGAAAGTGGGGCTACCGCAGTTTATGAAGTTTTAACCGAGCGTAATGTGGACCGGCGCACTGGCGAGACGCAGGTTTCTAAATATTATGTGCGGAAGCGTGCGGATGCAACGGGTGCGATTATCAAATCATCGTCGGCACGTTCCGATGATGGGATGACCTTCTATGTAGATATGAAGTTTACAAATGAAGGCTCGCAAAAGTTTGGAGACTTAACGGCAAAAATTTCCGAAGCTAATGGACGCACCAACTCACTCGGGCAATTAGCGGTCGTCCTCGATGGCGTATTGCAGTCGGCCCCCACTGTCCGCGAAGCCATTCGCAGTTCGGGTGCGACGATTACCGGTTCCTTTAGTCGCGAAGAGGCGATTAATCTCTCCAATGTTTTAAACAATCCGTTAGAGTTTCCTTTGATCACTCAAGACGTGACCTCGGTGGGTCCGTCACTCGCTAAGGATGCCCAAGATAAATCGGTCGTCGCTTCACTGGTCGCGGTGGGTCTGGTTATTTTATTCATGGTCGGCTTTTACGTTTGGGGCGGATTTATCGCCGTGCTGGGTATGATCCTCAATTTATTAATTATGTTGGGTGCGATGGCTTACTTGGGGGCTACGATTACCTTACCCGGTGTGGCCGCGTTGGTCTTAACTTTAGGTATGGCGGTTGATGCCAATATTTTAATTCTCGAACGTGTTCGTGAAGAGGCTCGGGTGGGTAAGGATCGGGCGGCTTCACTTCGCGAAGGATACAATCGTGCGATGGCGACAATCGTGGATGCCAATCTCACTCACTTACTGGTTGCGCTCATTCTCACCTTTATGGGAACGGGACCCGTTCGTGGATTTGGTATCACCCTGATCATTGGTATCTTCACGACGCTTTTTACCACCCTCATCACCTGTCGTGGGATTCAGGAGTTTGCGCTAGAGAAGGGGATAATGACTCGTCTATTCGGCTTGCCGGTATTCAAGCAGACACTCGATATTCATTACTTAAAGTATGCTCGGGTGGCTTTTATTGTTTCTTGGGTGATTGTTGCGCTGGGGATTACCCAACTCGCCTTTAAAGGAAAAGATGCCTTTGGTAAGGATTTCCGTGGCGGTGAGTCCACGATGATTGCCCTTAACGATAACGTCAAAGTAGACACCACTAAAGTCTTACAGCTGGCGACCGCAGCAGGTCTGCCAGACACAACAGTAACGGTCCAGAAGTCCATTGGTGGTGGCGAAACGCGACTTCGTATCGAGACGGAATTATCCAAGGATCACGGTAAGGCTGACTTTACAAATGTCGTGAAGATTGTGGAACAGATTAAGAAGGAATATCCGCAAATTTTGAAAGACGCTCAATCACCGACGGACAAAATTTTACTGGTACGTGAAGCCATCGGTGGATCGGTCAGCGATGAATTAAGACTCAATGCGATACTCTCAGTTATTTTAGCACTCGTGGGTATTGGTATTTACGTCTCGTTACGATTCGAGACGGGCTTCGGTATCGCGGCATTTGTGGCAACGCTGCACGACGTCCTCATGACGGTCGCGCTATTCGTCTTCTTTGGAGGACAGTTTAATGCCGCACTGATTGCCGCTATCTTATTAATCATTGGTTATTCGGTGAACGACACGATTGTGATTTTTGACCGTATTCGCGAGGAGCTGAAAAATAATCCGACTCGTTCATTGACCGATGTTATCCACCTCGCCATTAACCGAACATTATCACGCACAATTCTGACTTCGACCACTGTCTTGCTGTGCGCTATTTCGCTTTGGGCGTTCGGAGCGGGTGATGTTCGTCTTTATGGCGAAGTGTTTATTTATGGTGTGTTAACCGGAACATTTTCATCTGTTTTTATTGCGGGTCCGATTTTCTATTGGTGGCACAAGGGTGAACGCAAAGGTGTAGACTCAGCGGAACGCCCACGTAGCTATTCATGGGAGGCCGGTTCTGACACCAAGTAAAACGGTTATGGCCGCATGGTTATATCGAGCTGCAGACGGTGGGTTGGCCCAACGTATTGCATCCAGTTCGGGGATCGCTGAACCCCTTGCTCATGTTTTAGCACGCATGTTTACGGATGAGGCACAAGCTGAACAACATTTACGCCCGCAACTTTCTCACGTGTCCGATCCGTTTGCGGTCGGTAATCTACGGCTCGCCGCGGAAAGAATTCTCATAGCCGTCAGTCAAAAACAACGTATCGCCATTTTAGGTGATTACGATGTGGATGGAGTTTCGAGCACGGCGATGTTGGTGCATCTTCTTCGCCGTCTGGGCGCAGAGCCAGCGGCTTTTGTACCTCGCCGACTAGAGGAAGGCTATGGTTTAACCATGGCAGCACTCCAACGCGTTATGAAAGAAGCGCAGCCGCAATTATTCATTGCTCTAGATTGTGGTACTAACTCGGTTTCCGAAATTGAGTTTTTTAAGGCGAACGGTGTGGAGGTCATCGTCGTCGACCACCACGTCGCCAAGTCCGCACCAGCCAACTGTCTTTTGGTTAATCCACGCGTGAATGACGATGCCGAAGCTCCCTGGCAAACGCTGTGCACGGCAGGATTGGTTTTTAAATTAATCCACGGAATCTTAAAAGTATTACGATTAGCGGGGGATCCGCGTGGTAGTAGTATCGTGGTTAAGGACTATCTCGACTTAGCGGCTTTAGGGACGATCGCTGACTTGGTTCCACTGCTCACAGAAAATCGAATCATTGCCGCCCATGGTCTGCGGGCTTTGAGCGAGGCGAAACGTCCTGGGGTTCGAGCTTTAATTTCGGTGAGTGGTATGGAACCAGGGGCCACATTAAGTTCGGTCGATGTCTCTTATCGCATCGGACCGAGAATCAATGCGAGTGGACGATTAGCCGATGCTTCGTTGCCTCTGAATTTGTTGCTCGCGGAAACCGTTGAAGATTCTGAACGCGATGCGGAGTTGCTCGATCAAATTAATCGTGAGCGACAAGAAATTGATAAGCGCGTTACGGAAGACGCTACGGAGCAGGCTAAATCGATGGGCGAGCAGGAGGGCTATGTTTTATTCGGAGATTGGCATCCGGGTGTCGTGGGTATCGCAGCAGGTAAAATCTGCCGAGCCATGGATCGTCCGGTGATTGTCCTAGGAAAAGAGGGTGATATCGCCAAAGGGTCGGGCCGGAGTATTCCTGGAGTAAATTTGGTAGAGGCACTCAACTCCTGTGCTGAGATTTTAAAAACCTACGGTGGCCATCCGATGGCTGTAGGTATTTCGCTCGCTACGTCGGACGTGGAACTCTTTCGCACGAAGTTTACGGCGGCCGTGGCCTTACAGAAAAAAAGTACAAATCTCGTTACCGATAGTCGTGATCTAGATATTACGCACTGGTTAAAATTAAATGAGATTAACGAAGGGTTGTTGGATGACATGGAATTACTCCAACCTTATGGAGAGTCGAATAGTGAACCCGTTTTTGGGGTGAGGGGATTTGTTTTTGATAAAACACCCACATTGTTTGGTGAAGGAAACATTAGATTCCAGGTCTCACTCTCCGCTCAGCGTCGCCTCGGTTTTATCGCCTGGAGAATGAGTAATCGGATTCCCGAGGTGGGTAAATCTGTAGATTTAGCCGTCAAACTCGCCTGGAATCGTTGGCAGGGTCGAAAGAGTATCCAGGTTGAAATTGTCGACTGGCGCTATTCAGCCTAAGAAATCTTGAAACCTTCAGTGTTTTTACCTGTACTCATTCATACCCCTATGACGAAATTTTTAACTCTATTATTAATTTGTTCTTCTGCCTTGGTGGCCGCCGACGCACCCCAGCGTAAATTACTTTTCTTTACTAAATCGAGTGGCTACGAGCATGTGGTGATTTCATGGAAGGATGGAGCCCCTAGTTTCGCAGAAAAAGAATTACTGAAACTGGCTGCAGAAAATAACTGGAAATTTGAATTCTCGAAAGACGGTTCCAAATTTTCTCCTGAATATTTAGCCCAGTTTGATGCTTTAGTTTTTTATACCACCGGCGATTTATGTGATAAAGGTAAGGACGGTAATCCACCGATGTCCGCCGCGGGCAAACAAGCGATTTTCGACTACGTGAAGGCGGGTAAGGGTTTTGTGGGGGTTCACTCAGCATCCGATACTTTCCACACGAATAACGAAGCGGACAAAGGTCCTGATCGTTATATAAATCATTGTGAAAAAGCTGATCCCTACATTCACTTTTTAGGGGGTGAATTTATTATTCACGGAAAACAACAAGTGGCGAAGAATATTGTCATCGATCCCAAGTTCCCAGGCTTCGAAAATATCGGTGAATCTTTTTCTTTTCTTGAGGAGTGGTATTCGATGAAAGATTTTAAAGATGATATCCACGTTCTCACCGTTATGGACTCACCGAAGATGGAAGGAACCATGTACGAGCGTCCGGCCTTCCCTAATTGCTGGGCGCGTGCGGAAGGTAAGGGTCGTGTTTTCTATACAGCGATGGGCCACCGCGAAGACGTTTGGACGAACCCTATTTTCCGTCAGATCTTAGTCGGTGGAATCAAATTCGCCACGGGTGATGCACCTGCTGACGTGACACCTAATTTAAAGAAGGCGGCTCCAGGTGCGGAACAAAATCCAAAATACGTGCCACAGCCAGTGAAGAAAGTGGTTCCAGTTCCTGCGGCTACCCCGGCTAAAAATTAAGAGTGTTTCTTAATTTCTAAGTATTCGGACATTTCAACTGGGGTGACGGACAGTCGATTACCTGGACGCAAAATCAGCATCGTGCGTAACTTCTTATTTTCCCGAATCTGCGGGAGTGTTACCACATTTTTAAATTTTTCGACGAAGGAGACCTCGATACAGCTCCAACGTGGATTGAGCTTGTCTGATTTGGCGTCGTAATAATCGGACTTCGAGTCGAACTGGGTGGGGTCGGTGAAAGCGACCTTTGAAACGCGGGCTAGACCCACGATTCCAGGTTCAGCGCAATTGGAATGATAAAAGAGTACCGCGTCATCTACCTTTGCCGCTCTCATGAAATTGCGGGCTTGGTAATTACGCACACCCGTCCACGGCTCTTTTTTGCGTTTCAGTAAATCGTCGATGGAGAACTCATCGGGTTCCGATTTCATAAGCCAAATCTTCATACTTTGATAACTCGCAGATTATGCCTGATGACAAGTTTTGAAAAATAATTTTACTATCGTTGCACTTTCTCGATTACTAAATTAGTTAAATAACAATGCGTTTGTTCGACTCCCATTGTCATCCGCTCTCTCATATTAAAAAGGGTCAGGTGGAGTCATGGCTCAATGAAATCAAAGCCGTGGGAGTAGAAGGGGTGATTGCGATCGGCACTGATTTGGCTGACTGGACCGAATATCGAAATCTAGCTTCAGCACACCCGGATTTCATTCATTATACCGTGGGGCTTCATCCAGGCTATGTTACGGAAGGATGGGAAGAAACGGTGGCAGCGCTTTCACCCTATTTCGCCGATACAAGACATCCGGTTGCTCTCGGTGAAATTGGTTTAGATTATTATCGATTGCCAGAAGAGCCCAAGGAGGCAGCACAAATTAAAGAATGGCAGAAGGGTGCTTTTCAACAGCAGCTAAGATTAGCGTATCAGTTCGGCTGTCCGATTGTGATTCACTCCCGTCATGCTTTTCATGATTGCGTAAAGATGATCGACGAAAGTCGGGTCGATTGGAAAAAAGTAGTCTTCCACTGTTTCACCGAAGGACCCGAGTGTGTGAATGAGTTAAACAAGCGAGGCGGACGCGCTTCATTCACGGGCGTGATTACCTATCCCAATGCTCCCATTGTTTCGGCAGCATTAAAGGCGCAGGGGCTCACGCGACTCATGCTCGAAACCGATGCACCGTATTTGACTCCGCAATCCAAACGCGGTCAGGAAAACTCCTCCGCTTATTTGGGGGAGATTGCCGAAAAAGCAGGGGAAATTCTTAATCTGCCGGCAGATGAGGTTGCGGCCGTGGCGACCTTAAATACCCGCCAATTCTTTGGAATTTGAATCTATGAAACCTGATTGTCACACATTCGACGCATAAAAAAGGTATTGGTATAATAGGATACAGGTGGATGACAAATTCGCGTCGAGGAGCTAACGAACAAAATTTAAGGAATGCCTTAGGGCCTCTGGGATGGGCGACTCCGGTGCTCGATAATTTTTTTAACTCACGGCAGTTTGACGACTTTCTGCATAGAGTACTGGCCGCTGGGCGATCAGATTTTTTTGCCTCAGCGAAAGAGCAGGCACAGTTATCTTCGACCTGGCATGACTCATGCCTTGCACGTATTCCTCGCGAAGGTCCTTTGGTCGTCATGGCCAATCATCCGCACGGATTAGCTGACGGGATTGTGGCGATGGATTTTTTACTGCGAGTGCGTTCGGATATTTTAGTCGTAGGGAATCGCTGGCTCGCCCAAATCCCGGGAATTCGTCCCTGGTTAATCGAGGTAAATCCTTTTAATCCCGATCAAGCTGATTTTGGTAACTTAGCTGGAACGCGTCGAATCCTCAGTCACCTCAAAGCGGGTGGGGCGATTTTAACTTTCCCCTCGGGTGAGGTTTCTAGTTTCACATTCGGTGCAATGAAGGCGCAAGATCCCGTGTGGTCGCCGCAAGTCGTAAGAATGGCCCGAATTGCCAAAGCCGCGATTTTACCGCTCCATATTGAAGGGAGTAACTCAACGATTTTCCACTCTCTCGGCTATATTCACTCTAAGTTGCGTACCTTAATGCTACTGAGAGAGTTTAATGCTAAAAAAGGAAAAGTGATTAGACTACGTGCGGCCAAAGCCGTTCATCACACCCAACTGGAAGATCACCTTGATGACGAAGAAGCGACTAGTTTTTTACGTCTGCGCTGCGACCTTTTACATAAACGGAAAGACGAGCCGGCCAAAAAAACTGCCAAAGAAACCAGTCACTGGGCCCCGATTATTCCTCCGATTAATCCTAAACTAATTCGTGCAGAATTAGAAAGCCTGCCGGTGGAGGACTTATTGCTGACCAGTGGTGATTTTAAAATTTATCGATTCCTTGGTTCAGAGTTGCCGCATACCATGAAAGAAATCGGTCGACTTCGCGAAATTACTTTTCGTGCGGTTTCCGAGGGTACCGGATTAGATTGTGACCGCGATGCGTTTGATGATTGGTATGACCAACTTATTTTATGGGACGACAAAGAGTCTAAGATCGTCGGTGGCTATCGTTTAGGGCCGACGGATCGAATTCTTCCGCAAAAAGGAAAACACGGAATGTACACTGCCACTTTGTTTGATTTTAAGGGAGAGTTTTTCCGTCGCATGGATCCTGCGCTGGAAATGGGTCGGTCATTTATTCGTGAGGAGTATCAACGCAAACCGACGAGTCTGCCTTTGTTGTGGCGTGGTATTGGCCGCTACGTGGTAAGATTTCCGCAATACCATTTATTATTCGGACCCGTGAGTATTAATCCGGAGTACGGTCAGGCCTCCAAGGATTTAATCTTATCTTATTTAAAACATAATCGTACCGCGGAAGATTTGGCGCCACTCGTCCGTGCGAAAAATCCTCCACGTTCGATGAGTCTTCGCGATGCTGACCTCGAAGTCTTGCAACGTTGTGCGTTCGATCTCGAACATGTTTCCGGTCTGGTCAGTGACTTGGAACACGATGCCAAAGCGGTGCCGGTACTTTTAAAACATTACCTAAAGTTAAATGGTCGATTGATTGCGTTTAACGTGGATCAAGGATTCGGTGGCTGCTTGGACGGTTTGATTGTCGTCGACTTAACCCAAACTGATTCGAAATTATTATCAGCCTACATGGGCGAGGAGGGTGTTAAGCAATTCCTAGCTCATCACGACGTCGACCCGGTCGTAACTAGTAAATAAAAAAGGCAGGGGATGAGCCCTGCCTTATTATATTTACAGGTAGAGTTGGATTATGCGTTCGCCAGAGCTTGTTCGATGTCCGCGATAATGTCTTCAACATCTTCGATGCCCACCGAGAGACGAACGTAGTCATCCGTCACGCCAGCCGCTTGACGTTCCTCGGCACTTAACTGGGAGTGCGTCGTTGAAGCTGGGTGTATGGCGAGCGAACGGGCGTCACCGATGTTGGCGACGTGGCTGTGTAGTTTAAGCGCGTTAATGAATTTAGTTCCGCCTTCGAGTCCGCTCTTCACGCCAAAGCCCACCAGCGCACCGAATCCATTGGTGAGATATTTTTTCGCGAGATCGTGATAGCGTGACGATTTGAGGCCAGGGTAGTTGACCCATTTTACTTTAGAGTGGGACTCGAGGTATTGAGCCACCTTCAGTGCATTGGCACAGTGACGCTCCATCCGAAGGTGTAAGGTTTCTAAACCTTGTAGGAGTAAGAATGCGTTAAAGGGCGATAGGCAGCTACCGACGTCGCGCAAGAACTGCAGACGCATTTTCATGATGAATGCGATGTTGGCTCCGCCAGCTGGGGCGAAGGCTTTGAAGGCTTCCCAGTGAGGAAGACCATGGTAGGACATGTCAGGCTCGGTGAATCCAGGGAAACGACCGCGACCCCAGTCAAAGTTACCACCATCAACGACGATACCACCGATACTGGTTCCGTGTCCACCGATGTGTTTTGTTGCCGAGTGAATCACAACGTTAGCGCCGTGTTCGAATGGACGATTTAAATAAGGTGATAGGGCGGTGTTATCGATGATGAGTGGCACGCCTGCTTCTTTGGCGATTTTCGCAACCTCTTCGAAAGGGAAGATGTTTAAGCGCGGGTTGCCGAGGCCTTCTCCGAAAAAGGCTTTGGTATTCGGCTTAAGAGCTTTGCGGAAGTTCTCTGGATCATCTCCATCGACGAAGGAAACTTGGATGCCGAGTTTAGGTAGGGTGTAGTGGAACAGATTGTAGGTGCCGCCGTAAAGTTGGGCAACGGACACGATGTGGTCACCCGCACCAGCGATATTAAGAATGGAGGCGGTGATGGCGGCTTGTCCGGAAGAATGGGCGAGGGCGCCTGAGCCACCTTCGAGTGCGGCGAGACGTTTTTCGAGCACATCAGTCGTCGGATTCATAATCCGAGTATAAATATTTCCTAGTTCCTTGAGGCCGAAAAGGTTGGCGGCGTGTTCCGTGTCGCGGAATTGATAACTGGTAGTCTGGTAAATGGGGACCGCACAGGCACCTGTGGTTGGGTCTGCTTTTTGGCCGGCGTGAAGGGTAAGAGTTCCGATTTTCATAGGGGGTGTTGGTGTTGAGGAGATATATACCGTCCCAATTTCATGTATTATCAAGCCCGATTGGGACTTATGACATCTAAGAGAGTCCCAAGGATTCATTCTCGCCCATTAGCCCGACTTTAAACTAATCATTAACTATGCCAGTATTACTGCACGATACGATGACACGCGAGATGCGACCCTTGTTACCCAAGGCCGGCAAATTGACGTTTGGTATGTATTGCTGTGGTCCTACCGTTTACGGTCCAGCCCACATCGGCAATTTTCGAACTTTTATTCTACAGGATATTCTTCGTCGGACATTAGAAGTGGATGGCCTCAAGGTTAAGCACGTCAGAAATATTACCGATCTTGACGATAAAACGATTCGTGGCGCACAAGCCGCGCAAACGACTTTAACAGAATTCACGAAGACCTGGACCGATAAATTCCATGCTGACTGCGAAGCCCTTGGACTTTTAACGCCTCATGTTGAACCGAGTGCCGTCGCGCACATTCCTCAACAAGTGGCTATGATTAAAGCACTGGTGGACAAAGGTAATGCCTACGTTTCCAAAGATGGCTCGGTTTACTTCAAGGTCAGCAGCTGCCACGACTATGGTAAGTTGAGTCATTTGGACCTTTCAAAACGCGAGACCCAATCCACCAACAGTGCCGGTGAGGCTAATGATTCCGACGAGTATGATCGGGAGTCGGCCTCGGACTTCGCTTTATGGAAATCGAGAAAGCCAGAGGACGGTGCTAATTTCTGGCCAAGTCCCTGGGGTGAGGGTCGTCCCGGTTGGCATATCGAGTGCTCGGCAATGTCGCTGGAACATTTAGGCGTCACTTTCGATCTCCATGGCGGCGGAATCGACTTATGTTTTCCCCACCACGAGAATGAAATCGCGCAAAGTGAATGTGCGACTGGCGTACCGGGCTTTGCTGCCCACTGGTTTCATAGTGCCCACCTGCTGGTGGAGGGCGAAAAGATGTCAAAAAGTAAGGGAAATCTATATACATTAGAGGATTTAAAGGCCAAGGGTTACACGCCCATGGAAGTTCGTTTCGCGCTCATTGCCGGGCACTATAAAAGTTCGCTCAATTTCACCATCAAGGGCCTCGAGGATGCTCGTTCGGCCCTCAGTAAAATTGAAAAGGGCACTGAGAGGATACTTACAGTAGCAGGATTCTCGAAAGAGGAGTTTGCTGCCCCCACGAAGCAGGAAGTTCAGACCTCTTGGGGACGATTTGCTCCCGCTTGGGCGGTTCTGGAGAATGATTTAAACATTCCTGGATGCTTGGGTCAGATTTTTACCGTCCTAGCCGACAAGTCGGAGCTCACGGTCGAGTCTGCGCGCCAAGACTTGAGCGGTTTAGCTAAAATTCTCTACGCGTTAGGTCTCAAACTTTTCACCTCGGCGCCTGCGCAAGGCGTTCCAGCTGATGTCGCCGAGCTCGGTGCCAAACGTTGGGCGGCAAAACAGGCGAAGGACTTCGTCGCCGCCGATCGTCTCCGCTTGGAACTCGCCGAGTTGGGTTGGACGATGCTCGACCGCAAGGATGGGTACGACCTCAAAAAGTCTTAAATAATTTTATTAGACAGTTTGACTTTGGTTCTGCCGACTTGGTATAATAATTACCTATGTCGCAATCTTCTTCCACCTCTCAACGTGTCGCTTTTCTCTTACTCGGTGCTTCTTTAGCCCTTGGTTTTATTATTGGAGCAGAGAAATTAAGTACGGCGATTGCTCAGGTAAGAAAAATGCAGCCTTCGATTATGGTTAAAGGGGTAGCCACCCAGAATGTAAAAGCGGATCAAGCGATCATAAACTACATTATTACATGGCGCGGTACCGATGCAGCCATCGGAAGGAAAGCCTTCTTGGTGCAACGCGATATTTTCCAGAAAAAGCTGCTCGATTACGGTTTTAAAGACGCTGAAATTAATATCGAGGCGATCGAGCAGGTCAGACTAGAGCCCGCAAATACCAAAACCACTGCCGCGATTGAATATGATAAGTATGCGCGCGGTACAGTTCCCGATTTCGTTTATTTTCAGAGAATTAAGATTACCTCCAGTAATGTAGATTTAGTAGACAAACTCTCGCGTGAAGATTTTGTTTTTGAAAACGAGGTTGAATTGGATCGGAGACTCTTAGCTTACAAATTAATCAATGTTGATGACTCTAAAAAAGAATTGCTAGTGTCCGCATCCAAAAATGCACGGGCCCGGGCTGACGTTTTAGTATTAGGTTCAGGAAGTAAAATTGGTACATTGCTCGACGCGTCACAGGGCGCTTTTTCTATTCAAGCCAGAGACTCCGTTGGGGATAGCGACTATGGTTCCATCGATACCAGTTCTATTGATAAAACGATTCGCGTGGTGGTGACGATGACCTACGAAATTGTTAAGGAATAAGGGCTAATATCTCAAATATTGGGAAGGGAGGTGTGTCCATTCTTGCGCTTGGGTCGAAGAGACCCTAGCGAAAGAGGTAACCTTTTCGTATGTCTACACGTACTCCTATGACTCCCTTAGAGGAGATTCGTCACTCGGCTGCTCACATGCTCGGCGCAGCGGTTTTGAGATTATTTCCCCAAGCACAACTCGATATCGGACCGCCCACCGATAATGGTTTTTATTATGATTTCGATTTAGATCATGCCTTCACCGCCGAAGATTTAGTAAAAATCGAAGAAGAGATGAAACGCATCTCGAAAGAGAATCAGAAGTTTGAACGGATGGAATGCAGTCGCGAAGAAGCTGAACAAATCATTAAGGAGCGGGGACAAAACCTTTATAAACTCGGACGTCTGGCCGACATCCCTCAAGGTGAGCAAATCTCGTTTTATAAAAATGGCGAGTTCATGGACTTATGTGCCGGCACCCACGTGCGTTACTCTTCCCAGGTCAAAGCGTTTAAACTTCTTAATATCGCCGGTGCTTATCATCGTGGTAACGAGAAAAATAAACAGTTACAGCGAATTTATGGTACCGCTTTTGCGACCAAGGATGAGCTGGAACAATCGATTACCCGTGCCGAAGAGGCGAAGAAGCGAGATCACCGTAAACTCGGCAAAGAATTAAAACTTTTCCATATCGATGAAAAAGTAGGGCAGGGACTCATTCTTTGGACGCCGAACGGCGCCGTTATTCGTCAAGAACTCCAGAATTTTATTTCCGAACGATTATTTCGCACCGGTTATAAGCAGGTATTTACTCCGCATATTGGTAATTTAGATTTATACCGTACGTCCGGACACTTCCCGTACTACAAAGACGCCCAGTTCCCACCGCTCGTCGAACGTGAAGCGATGGAGATGTTATCGAAAGAAGGTTGTGGTTGTGGTGAATTAACTAACCGACTCGAGCAGGGTGTGATTCAAGGTTTCTTACTGAAGCCGATGAACTGTCCGCACCATATTAGAATTTTTGCTTCTCAACCTCACTCCTACCGCGATTTGCCAGTTCGTTTGGCTGAGTTCGGTACCGTTTACCGCTGGGAACAATCCGGTGAGCTCAGTGGTATGACGCGGGTTCGTGGATTCACGCAAGATGATGGACACCTTTTCTGTACCGAAGATCAAGTCGGACAAGAAGTTCAGGGCTGTCTCGAATTAGTTAAGATTGTTCTCAAAACTCTCGGTCTCAATGATTATCGCGTTCGGGTGGGTCTCAGAAATCCTGACTCTAATAAATACACTGGCTCGACAGAAAATTGGGATAAGGCAGAGGCTGCTTGTCGCGCTGCCGCTGCCACACTCGGTGTTAGTTTTACCGAAGAAGCAGGAGAAGCCGCGTTCTACGGACCCAAAATCGACTTCGTGGTTCGCGACGTCATCGGCCGTGAGTGGCAGTTAGGTACGGTTCAGGTTGATTTTAATTTACCTGAACGTTTTGAACTTTCGTTTATTGGTCCCGATAATAAACCGCATCGTCCGGTGATGATTCACCGCGCACCTTTTGGATCGATGGAAAGATTTGTTGGTATTTTAATTGAACACTTCGCGGGAGATTTCCCAACCTGGTTGGCTCCTGAACAGGTTCGTATCATCTCCTTAAATGATGATATGAACCCTTATTGCGAAGAGCTGGGTAAGACATTAACCGAATTAAATATCCGCTGCACGGTGGATGGATCGTCCGATAAACTCGGTGCCAAAATCCGTCGAGCCGAACTCACCAAGGTGCCTCACATGTTAGTCGTCGGCGCCAAAGAAAAAGAAGCTGGCTTGGTGAATGTTCGCTCTCGTGCGGATAAATCATTTGAGGGCAACCGCACCTTTGCCGAGTTTATCTCCTTGGTAACTGCGGAAATTGCCGAACGTCGATTAAAGGCCGTGGTTGCGGCACCCGCTTCACCCGGTCCATCTTCTGGCGCCCACGGTGCGTAGTCGTGCCTGTCCGACGCAGAAATGTCACTCTTCGCGGATTGCGGATAGTATTTAATTCATTTGATTCAAAATATGTCTAAAAACCGCACGACCTCTCGTCGCGATTTCCTAAAATTCGCTGGAGCGGGTAGTATTGTTTTAGGTGCCTCGGCAGTACCTGCCTTAGGCTCTAGTCCACGGGAGAGTAAGTCTAATACGGGAATTGGTTCGGCTAAGAATATTATTTTTATGGTGAGTGACGGCATGGGCTTAGGAACCCTCAGTGCGACCCAACAGTTTCTTAAATTAAAAGAAAATAGAAGCAGCCACTGGCTGAAACTCTATCAAGATTTACCAGCCGTGAGATCGCTTTGCGAAACTTACTCGGCCACTGGTTTGGTTACTGATTCAGCTGCCGCCGCGAGCTGCTGGGGGATTGGTGAACGGATTGAGAATGGGGTTATTAATGTTACACCTGATGGTCGAAAGCCAGTGACCCTCTTGCAAAAAATGAAAGCGGCCCGGAAGTTGACCGGATTGGTTACGACCACGACCGCTACACATGCGACGCCTGCTGGCTTTGTGGCAAATTTACCGGCACGTAAATTACAGTCCGAAATTGCTCAGCAATATTTAGAACGCGGTGTGGATGTGATTCTCGGGGGCGGCTGGACGCATTTTGATAATAATCTTAAAAATGCTTATGAAAAGTCGGGATATAAAATTATCCAGAATCGTGATGACCTTTTAGCCGTTAAAGGACGTCAGCCCCTCTTAGGATTATTTGCTGAGAAATACCTACCCTTTGAAATCGATCGCATTAACACACCGGAGCTGAAGGCATTTACGCCAACCTTGAATGAGATGTCCCAAGTTGCCCTAGCGCAGCTGTCTCAAGGATCGGAAGGTTTTTTCCTCATGATTGAAGGCGGACGAGTGGATCACGCGGGACATGCGAATGATGCGGCGGCGATTATTCTAGAGCAGCTCGCCTTTGATGAGACCATTGCTACGGTACTGAACTTTGTTGAGAAGAACCCCGACACTTTACTCATTATTACCACGGACCATGGCACCGGCGGAATGCAGATTAACGGGGTAGGTAATGATAGTTTTGATACCAATGTTCCGTCGTACATGGACACCAATCAAACTTTCTTACGTTTGGGTGAGTTCACGATGTCACTCGAGCGACTACACGCTGAATCTGAAAGTATTAAATCCGTAGCCGCCTTCCGCGACTTGGTGGTCCGCGTGACAAATCTTAATTTCAAAAAAGATGATTTGAATTCAATTTCAGATATAGAATCTCTACAGAAAATTCTCCCATCGTATACAGCAGCGGGCTGGACGAGTGGGAACCACACCGCTGAAATGGTTGAATTCTGTGCTTACGGACCAGGAGCTTCGCTGTTCCCTCCGTATTTACGTAATGACCAAGTGCACGCCAAGATTCTTAGCGCTGCAGGATTAAGTTAGAATTTTATTCCGCAACCGTATGGTTTGGTCGTATTTACTTCGACTTTTTTGTTATCTTGAGTCGCGGTCACCGCTGCTAAAACGTAATTGGTTGCTTTCTCAATATCGGCTGACTTACCGGAGCTAATGCTGTCGATAGCCCCTTTATAAACCAGAACACCTTCACGATTAATTACGAAAAAATGTGGAGTAGTTTTCGCTTCAAATTGTCGAGCGATGGAACCGGCCGAATCATCGACTACCACACTCGCCTTATTTTTATCCGTGGTAATCGCACTCTTCAAATCATCTACTTTACCGCCGGTGTTGATCGTAATCCAGATGTGTCCTGCGGAAGTTACTTGGGTTTGAAACTCCTGCATTTTTCCTACGCTATAAAACTTCTTCACGAAAGGGCAGGTTGGATTGTACCATTCGAGGACCACAATTTTACCTTTGAAGTCCGAAAGTTTTATGGTTTTTCCATCAACCGTTTTTCCGGTGAAGTCGGTCACGTCTTTTCCGATTTCAGGGGAGGCAAAAGCGAAAATTGAGATGAGAAGACAGAAGAATGGGATGAGTTTTTTCATATTGTTTATCGTATATTATAACAACCGTTCCTAGTGAAAGTTCCATATCGCTTAAAATTTGGACACTTTTGACCTTTTTATTTACTCATGGATTGCCAAATGCGGCAAAAGAGGCGAATGAGTTGAATATGGCTTATGCCAAGAACATCGCGGTCGTATGCGCAACCGAGGCATCCCTCTGGGAGGAGCTCCGTGCCCGGGCTGAACAAATCAGTCAAAGTGAGGTCGCTCTAAGTCCTTTATTAAACCGCTATGTGTTAGAGCGTAAAAATTTTGCCGATGGAATTGTCCACCGCTTGGTAGATCGACTATCTCTAACGGGGAAAGATTCGGCCGTCGTGGTGCTGGCTCTAGCGGAAGCAATCCAAGCCGACTCCGAAATTGTGGCGCAGATGCGTATGGATCTTAAGGCGATTCTGGAGCGAGACCCGGCGACAGAGCATGCGCTGGTACCTTATTTATGGTATAAAGGTTTCCACGCTATTTCCCTGCATCGTATTTCACATTACTTGTGGAAGTCGGGCCGCAAAGATTTAGCGATGTACCTGCAGTCTTTAATGTCCGAGCACCTGGCCGTGGATATTCATCCGGCGGCTCGTTTCGGTGTGGGTATTTTATTGGATCACGCCACCGGTTTTATCGCGGGTGAGACGGTAGTCGTGGGTGACAACGTATCGATTCTGCATGAAGTTACTTTGGGTGGAACGGGCAAAGCACGTGGGGATCGACATCCGAAAATTCACTCGGGTGTATTAATCAGCGCAGGCTCAAAAATTCTTGGTAACATCACTGTCGGCGAAGGTGCTAAAATCGGCGCTGGATCGGTTGTTTTAAAAGATGTCGCACCCCATACCACCGTCGCAGGTGTGCCCGCAAAAGTGGTGGGAGAAACGACCGTCGACGCGCCCGCGTTGGACATGGATCACTCGCTCTAAAATGAGCAGCCAAAATCCTTCACCGGACCGACCCAACGACGCACGCGTTCTCGATTGTCTATATCGAGTGGGTGCTTTTGTGAATGCAACCGAGGACCCTCGCGAAGCGCTTAATTTTATTTTATCCGAAGTCGTACGCACCTTAGGTGCCAACAGTGCTTCAATTTCCTTATTGGAACCCAGCACGGGCATTTTGCGAATCGAGGTAAGTAATGGATTCGATGAAAAATCGCACGATAAAGTTTTGCCCGCGGGACAGGGTATCACCGGCTGGGTCGCATTGCACGCCAAGCCATTGTTGGTTCCTGACGTCCGCAAAGATAATCGTTACGTAGAATTGCGCAGTAGTGTGCGTTGTGAATTAGCAGTGCCGATGGAACTGATGGGTAATGTGATTGGGGTCGTAAATTGCGACGCCGATCGCGAGAATGCCTTTACCGACGCCGACGTGGCCTTTTTATCGCTGCTTACGAATGAAGCGTCCAAAGCCGTCGGACGAATCTGGCTCTTACGTCAGCTCCGTTCCAAGGCAGCGCAGTTAGAGTCGCTCGTTTCGGCCGCCCAAGCCTTAGCCCGCGAAAGGGATGAACCTGGGATTTCCTTAGACTTAGTGAGACATACGAAAGCTTTATTAGGCACCCGCGTGGTGGCCTATTATAAATACCAAGATAACCAACTTAAATTAAAATGCATGGAAGGTAGTTTAGAGGGCAGTGCGTTTAGTGAAAAAGTAGAATTAAACCAGAGTTCAATTGGCACAGCGATTAATCGGAGTCGTGCTTTAGTCGTACCCATCACGGGAAAATCGGAAGAACACTTATTCTCCAAACTCATTGATCCGGTCGCCTCCTCGTCACTACTTGCGGTGCCCGTGAAATATGAAGATGATACTTTCGGTATTTTAGTTTGTATCGCGATGGGTGCTTATCGGTTTTCGGATGATGATAAGCGTTTAGTGACTGCCTTGGCTTCGTTCGGTGCTTCCTCAATCCAGAATTCGCGTCTCTACGCTAAAGTCTTTACGGTGGAAGAGGGATTGCGTCGCAGTGAGCGCTTAACCGCCTTGGGCTTACTTTCGGCGGAAGTGGCCCACGAGATTCGTAATCCGCTTACGGTATTGAAATTATTATGTGATACCTTGGGACAAGGAATGTCGGCGACCGATCCTCGATTTGAGGATATCGGAGTCATGCGGGAGAAAGTCATTCACATGGAAGGCGTGGTCTCACGGGTTTTGGGTATGAGCAAAGCGCAGTCCGGTGCCTTTAAATCCATTAATCTCGGCGAAGCGGCTCAGAATGCAGTCATACTTATTCGACTAAAGTTTGAGCAGGCTGGAGTGGTTGCGAAAGTGATTGTCGAAGACAACTTACCGCTGGTGGAAGGGAACCCTGGTCAGATTCAACAAGTTTTCCTGAATTTAATTTTAAATGCGATTCAGGCGATGCCGTCGGGCGGTAGTTTAAATATTAATGTCGGCGTCGATCCCTTGTCACAGGGTAAAATGGTTGTCATGACGATTGCGGATACGGGCAGTGGCATTCCTCAACAAATTCAGAATAAAATCTTTGAATCCTTCTTTACTAGTCGTGAAGACGGTACCGGACTTGGCCTAGCGATTGTGAAGCGAATTTTACGCGATCACCGAGGGGACATTATTGTCGAATCCACGGGAAAAACTGGAACGGTATTTAAGCTTTGGGTTCCGGTGCTGCAGGCTTAAGTAGGCGACTCACTATTTTCCAAGCTAGAGGGAGGAGTGAGACGACGACGACTAAAATGATAATTTTATGCAATTTATCGGCGAGGGGAGTGGGGCCGATGATATGACCCAGTCCGACCAGTGAAGTTATCCAGATGACTGCGCCAACCACGTTCCATTTAAAAAATTTCATACTAGGCATGTGGGCCATACCCGCCACGAACGGCACAAAGGTGCGCATGATAGGAATAAAACGCGCAATGACTAAGGAGAGTGCGCCGTTTTCCTTAAAGTGGACATCTGCTTGCTCGATATATTTCTTTTTAAATAGCCAGCCGTCGGGTTTGTTCTCTGCCCGCTTGCCAAAATTCTTTCCGAGCCACCAGCCCAACTGATTACCGATGATCGCAGCTACAATCAGTAATCCGATGAGTGTCCAAACATCGAAATACGCAGGGCGATCTTTATTGGCTACGCTTAACACGCCGGCAGCGACTAAGAGTGAATCACCGGGAAGGAAGAAGCCAACGAGCAGTCCCGTTTCCGAAAAGATAATTAAGAATAATACCAAAAGTCCACCCGTTTGAATCAATTCCATCAGACCTTCAGCAGTGTGGAGATGGTTCCAGAAATCGGCGAGTCCTTCGAGCATACGGTCAACGTGAACCAAATAATTCGATTTGGCAACGCCCTATGACCTTGATGTATGCACACTTTATTGCACTTTAGCGTAAGACATGTCTACGGACTTCGAGACCTCGTTGCTGCAACTACGTCGTTCTGCCTTACAGAACACACTAGTCGGGGCTACGTTATTGGAAGGTGAAGTAGTGCCCAGAATTAAAACCTTTTTAAGCGAAGTCCGTGATATTCAACTACAAGCACACCGTGCTGGGGTCGAAGGTAGCTTAGTGGCGAAGATTCGATCCGATGCCCTCGATATTGTTTTACAAGCCTTGTATCTTCGTGTCGGTAAAGATGCCGAAGCAATTACACTCGTTGCTACGGGTGGATATGGGCGAGCCGAATTGTGTCCGTTGAGTGACATCGACCTGCTGGTCTTAGTGCCATCGCATAGTGCGACGACCAAAGCAGCGGTAGAAAAAATCCTCTATCCGCTCTGGGACGTAGGTTTAAAAGTCGGCCAATCGGTGCGCACAGTTTCGGAAGCCACCACCTACGCTCAAGACGATTTACATTTGCAAGTAGCGTTGCTCGAGACGCGCTATTTATGTGGTGCGACTGAGCCCTATAACCAAATTACCACCAAGCTCTCAAAAGCTTTAAGTGGAGATAAATGGACCGGGTTAGCACAGGCGATTGTCGATGCCCAAAGAAAGCGTCGGGAAAAAGCAGGGGGGAGTGCTTACTTGCAGGAGCCAGACTTGAAGAACGGGGTAGGGGCACTGCGTGACGTGCAGAGCTGTATTTGGTTAGCTCGATTAAAATCAGGCTCCACCACGAGTGTTGCATTATCCACTTCGGGACTTTTGCCTGCGGGTGATTTTAATAAATTCCAAGAAGCCCGCTCTACGCTTTTGCGTATTCGCTGCGAACTACATTTTCAACTTACCCGACCCGCTGAACAGTTATCGCTGGAAAGACAAAATCTTGTCGCTGAAGGACTCGGCTTCACGGGAGATATAAAAGAACGGATTGGCACACTCATGCGACTTTATTTTGACGCTGCTGACCACATACGTCGTTGCGTTGAACTCGTGGAAGGTATCGTACTGAATGAACCCGAACCTAAAGGTTTCGGAAAACCGATTTTGGTGGACGGGTTCAGTATCATCCGTGGAGGAGTTGCTTCGGCCCAACACCGCTTAGTCTTTGATGAAGATCCCGGTCGTCTCGTAAGACTCTTTCGATTATGCCAAATGCATGATGCACAGCCTGAACGCGCGCTTTCGATTTTAGTACGCGAACGTGCGCACCTATTAGATGAGGCGCAGGCATTTTCGGAGTCATCATGCAGTGCACTGCGCGCCATGCTCACCGAGGGCGGTCGGGTTTATAAAGCAATCAATGCGTTACGTGAGCACGGTTTGCTTTATCGATTAGTCCCTGAATTTGGCGGGCTACATTGTTTAGTACAGTTTGAGTTTTACCACCGTTGGACGGCCGATGTGCATACTTTGCGTTGTCTTTGGGAGTTGGATGAAATTTACGGTGGGAAGACCGAGGTTGATCGCGGCTATCGTGAAATATTATTCGGTCTCGAATCACCGTCGTTAGTTTATGCCATTTTATTTTTACACGATATTGCCAAATCAGGTGGCATTGCGGGCCATGCGGAACGAGGTGTGCCTATTGCGGATCATGTTTTAGACCGTTTAGGTTTCGACTCACGTGAACGGGAAATTGCGAAGGTGGTGATACTGCAACATTTGGTCATGGGTTTATATTCGCAGCGACATGATATTGATGAACCCAAGAACATAGAACGATTTGCGAACTTACTTGGAGACGAACAAATTCTAAGAGCGTTGTATGTGCATACCCGCTGTGACGCGCGCGGTACCTCGCCTGATTTATGGACTAATTTTAAGGATCGTCAGCACTGGACGCTTTATCGTCGAACCTCTGATAAAATTGCGGGTACGGCGGAAAATCAAAGTCAGGAAAGCATCCAAATTTTACGCACGGCCACGGATAGCGTACTCGGAGCTTCAATTCCGCTCGATGAAGTGGACGCACATTTCACCCAAATGCCTGGCAGTTACTTCCGTCACGTCATCGCGGAAGATGCCGCGACGCATATTCAACTCGTGCACCATTTGATTTCTGCAGTCTCGACGGAGGATTATGAAATATTATTGAAACCGATTGTTGAGTGGGTCGATGAACAAGGCTCATCGCAATCATTGGTTACGGTAGTGACATGGGATCGGGCTGGTCTGTTCAGTCGAATGGCCGGAGCTTTTGCGGTGGCGGGTATCAATATTATTTCCTGTCGGGCTTTCTCCCGAAATGACGATGTCGCCTTAGACTTTTTCAAAGTCGTACTCCCGGTGGGCAAAGAACAACTTTCCAAAGACAAATTTACGGCGGCGTTGGCTAGTTCACTCGTTGAGTCTGCTGACTTATTAGACGCCGTGGCGGCGGCTGAACAGTACGAGCTGGAAACTGCGCCGCATCGCAAGGCGACTGTACCGGTCGATGTACAAGTTGAGGTCTATTTCGAAAAAGCGCTCAATCGCACCGTGGTTGAAGTTCAGTGTAATGACCGGATTGGTTTATTATTTAGAATCGGCCGAGTTATTCAAGAAGCGGGGTACACGATTACCTTTGCCAACATCGCTACGGAACAGGGCTTTGCCTTAGATACATTCTATCTGATTCCCGAAAAAGGAAGAAACCTGCCTTCGCACCCCCCGGAGGCTGTTTTAGAGGCACTGCGTACGATATTGTCTTAGTTTATCTCCGTCTTGTCGGATTCATATTTTTAATTAGGGTTTAGGGGTGAGCAAAAAACTCCACCTGTCTCTTTGTCTGCTTGTTTTAGCTCTTAAAAATCTAAACATACAAGCTGCACCCACTCCTCTTACTCCGATGACTCCATCACCCCCATTAGAAAAAGCCACGTTCGGTGCCGGTTGTTTTTGGGGGGTGGAATATAATTTCCGACGCGCCCCTGGCGTGGTCGAAGCTTTCAGCGGCTATTCTGGCGGAAAGTCTGCCAATCCCACCTACCGTCAGATCTGCAATGGAGATACGTATCACGCCGAAGTTGTGGAGGTTACTTTTGATCCCAAAAAAGTTTCCTACGTGAAGTTGGTTGAATTCTTTTTCAAAATGCATGATCCCACGCAGTTGAATCGACAAGGCCCCGATTATGGAACCCAATATCGTTCAGTGATTTTTGTGCATTCGGAAGAGCAGCGCAAAGTGGCTCAGGAGGTCATTAAGAAACTTATTGCTGAGAAAAAATACGCTCAGCCGATTGTCACTGTCGTCGAAGACGCTAAGCCATTTTGGAAAGCCGAAGAGTATCACCAGAAATATTTTGAGAAAAATGGGGGTCCGACCTGTCATACGACCGATATTTAATTGTGGCTAAAAACTCATCAGCAGACGAAAAATTGCCTGGTTGGATGGCGGATGATGAGGCCTATCCAAAACGTCGCCCCTTGGCGGCACGGATGCGTCCACAAGCATTGAGTGAAGTGGTCGGTCACAAGGACTTGCTGGGTGAGAACGCTTTATTACCGCGCTTAATTAAATCTGACCAATTCGGCTCATTGATTTTTTATGGTCCTCCCGGATGTGGAAAAACCTCATTAGCCGAGGTCATCGCCCTGGAAACCAAATCAATCGTGGTGCGAGTGAATGCCGTACTTTCGGGAACGCCTGAGTTGCGAGAAATTTTAAACGAAGCGCGGAAAAATCAGGCCGGTCGCACCTTGGTGATTATCGACGAGCTCCACCGCTTTAATAAAACCCAACAAGACTTACTCTTACCCGATGTTGAAGCGGGGGTGATTCGTCTGATTGGATGTACCACCCATAACCCCGGATTATATGTCATCCCAGCGTTATTGAGTCGCAGTCATTTATTCAGTTTAGACTCCCTTAACATTGAAGACATCGTTGGCTTCCTTGAGCATACGATGCGTGATGCCCAAAAAGGTCTAGCTGCTTTAAATATAAAAGTATCGGTAGATATTTTAAATAAAATAGCAGGCATGTCGTCGGGTGATTTACGTCGGGCTCTTAATATTTTAGAAACTTTGGTCTTAGCCGCTCCCGCGATGGGTTCGGTGACCGAGGAGTCTTTAAACCATTTCGCTAAAGAGCGTCGCATTCGTTATGATGATGGCGGAGATGATCACTACGATACGGCTTCCGCCTTTATAAAATCAGTACGTGGTGGAGATCCCGATGCGGCACTGTACTGGTTGGCTCTGATGTTGGAGGGTGGGGAAGAGCCCCGTTTTATTGCCCGTCGATTGGTTATTCTGGCTTCCGAGGATATTGGCTTGGCGGACTCGCGTGCCCTCGGTGTGGCCGTGGCGGCCTTTCAGGCCTGTGAGATGATTGGTCAGCCCGAGTGCGAGTATCCCCTGGCTCACGCTACATTATTTTTAGCGCTTTCTCCGAAGAGTAATAGTGCAACGAAAGCGATGGCGGCGGCGAAGGAGGCGGTACGTACAAAAGTAAGGCAAGAAGTTCCTCCGCATCTAAAAGATTCACACACTAGCTCTGCAAAACGTCTCGGGCATGGTTCAGAATATTTATACAGTCATGATTTCCCAGAGGCGATTAGCGGGCAGGACTATTTAAAAAATCCGTTGAACTTGTATGAGCCCACGCAGTCGGGTGCCGAAGTCGCCATTGCCGATAGATTAAGTCAGTGGCGTAGTTTAAAAGAATCGTTACGTGGAAAAAATAAAAAACATGGGTAAAGTCGCTCCACGACTACCCTGGTTCGGAGAAGGAAAGTTTCCTCTCTATTTAGCACCGATGGCGCGACACACCGACGTGGCCTTTCGTCAGTTATGCAAAGAACAGGGTGCCGACGTGATGGTCACTGAATTTGTGCAGTCGGAGGCATTAATTCGTGATAATGTGAAGGCATGGGAGATGGTGGATTTCACGAACACGCAAAGACCCATGGGCGTGCAAATTTTTGGAGCCACGCCTAAATCGATGGCTCAGGCCGCACGCATGGTTTGCGATCGGATGAAGCCCGATTTCTTGGATCTCAACTTTGGTTGTCCTGCCCACAAAGTCATTGAGCAAAATGCTGGTTCAGGCCTGCTGCGTTGTACGCCGCTGTTATATGATTTGGTAAAGGCGGTTAAGGATGCGATTCCTGATGTACCCCTCACGGCGAAAATGCGTTTAGGTTGGGATCAAACGACGATTGTGGCGGTGGAAGTTGCGGAACGATTGGAGCAATTAGGCGTTGAGGCGATTGCGGTCCACGGACGAACCAAAGCTCAAGGGTATTCCGGTGAGGCCCATTGGGGTTGGATTGCGGAAGTGGCGAAGTCGGTAAATATTCCTGTGATAGGGAATGGTGATGTGAAAGATTGGCCGACCGCACACAAGCGCATGATCGAGTCTGGAGTGTCGGGCCTCATGATCGGTCGCGCTGCGTTAGCTAACCCTTGGATATTTTCTCTGATAAAATCGAAGATGCGTGGTGAGGTCGGTGATTTTCCTATCGTTTCGCCCAAGCAACGATGGGATGTGATTATCAGACTCTCGGAACTTACCCTAGAAGATCATGCGTCGGTGCTGGGAGAGAGAGATATTCGTTGGATGCTTGGTCGCTTGCATCCTCTGACGCATGGCCTGCCCAGTTCGCGTAAAGTTCGGGAAGGTTTGGGGCACTGCCGGACGCTTGACGACCTTCGTCGACTCCGCGAAGACCACCAACGCGAGCATACCGGATCATATTTAGCTTAATTTTGTTGGCTGATGTTCACAAAAAATTTTGTGCAACAAAAAGTCTAAAAAAGTTATGCAGAGGGTGGGTGTTAATAACCTGTGCAGGGGTTGAACTTGTGAGTGCTAAATTTTTATAAGACAAGTCACCCGTTCGTAACCTCGTTGTTGCAGATTCTACCTGCAGAAAACCACGATCATCCCCCAATCCGTCACTTTAATCATTCAACCCCTTCAAAGCCAATCACTTAGCCCGTATCTCAATAATTACTGAATCTCTTTAATGTACAAAAATAACACTCTTTTGACTAATTTTTCACAAAATAAATCTCTAAATAAACCAATTTCAGGCTTCCAAAACCCCTGTGAATAACCTTTCTCAACCATCCCCCCTTTCATGAGTAGCCACGTTAGCCATCTTTCCCTTTGGGAAACAGTCAAAAACGAACTTAGAACACTGTTTTCAGCAGCGGACTACGATACTTGGATCGGTTCATTAAACTCTGTCTCCATTAAAGACGATATCACATTAGTTTTAGAAGCTCCGACTGTTTTAACTGAAGCTTGGGTTAACAGTAACTACTCCGACGTCATTCGTCGTCAGCTCACTCTCGTGGCCGGTCGCAATATGGATTTCCAATTATCCGCGTCGGCCTCATCGCAATCTAAAGAAAAGTTTACCGAGGTAGCACCTCTCCGTCAGAGCAATCGTCAAAGCGCCAACTCAGCTGCGCCAGCAATCAAATCGACCAACACGTTCGCCAACTTCATTGTCGGTCCCGAAAACGAAATGGCCCATGGTGCAGCCTTAGCCGTTTCGAAAGAGCCCGGCTCGAATTACAACCCACTTTTCATTTACGGACAAACTGGACTTGGAAAAACCCACTTGATGCACGCCATCGCCCACTCGGTTTATGAAAACAACCCTCGTGCGAAAATCGCTTACATCTCCTCGGAGACCTTTACGAACGAGTTCATTCAAGCCTTACAGACTAACACGATCTCGAATTTCCGCCGCCGTTACCGCGAGCTCGATGTTCTTTTGATTGATGATATCCACTTCTTGGCTGGTAAGGACACGACCCAAGAGGAGTTTTTCCACACTTTTAACGAGCTCCACAATAACCACAAACAAGTGGTTTTAACGAGCGATCGTCCGGCTTCGGAAATCGCTAAACTTTCTGAACGTCTCGTTTCACGCTTCCAATGGGGTATGGTGGCATCCATCCAAGCTCCTGGTCTCGAAACACGTACTGCTATCCTCAGTAAAAAAGCTGCGGCTCGTGGTTTAGTGCTCTCACCAGAAATTGCTGAGTTCGTTGCTTCCCGCATTGCTCGCAATGTTCGTAATCTGGAAGGTGCCGTCACACGTATCTTCGGTTTAACTGGAATGACTCGTAAGCCCATCGAACTCGCCCAAGTCGAAAAACTTTTACACGACATTTTAGTTGAAGAATCCAGCCACACTTTGACTGCGGAAATGATTCAACGGAAAGTTGCTGAACACTATCGTATTCAGTTATCGGACATGACTTCGAAGCGTCGCATGCAGAATATCGCATTCCCACGTCAGGTTGCCATGTATCTTTCGACCCAGCTGACGAACATGTCACTTGTTTCGATTGGCCAGGTTTTTGGTGGTCGCGATCACGGTACCGTCATCCACGCCCGTAAGACCGTCGTAAATCAGATGGAAGTAGACGCCAATGTGCGTCGCACCGTCGAATATTTACGCGCTCAATTAGCGACTAATCAGGTCTAATCGGCCGAAGTCTAGAATAGCAGGAGATTTGCGATTCACTTTCGCAATGTCTTGCCAGTTCAATGAATCCGTCTTCACTGGAGGAGTTCTTTGTATTTCTTTCCCAGGGGAGTCTGTTGCAGACTGAGATTAGGCTTTAGGCCTTAAACCCTTGTACCTGATGCGCCCAGTGCGCCGTAGGAAGTGGATTATTAAACCTCTTTTTATCGGCTACTGGTATCTGAATTTTTAAAACACAACTATGGTAACCGATAAAACCTCTCCCTTTCCCAAATCTAACCGCATTTGGGTCGAAGGCTCACGTCCTGACATTCAAGTGCCGATGCGTGAAGTCACGCTCGCCGATACCCGTCGACCCGATGGCAAATTAACGCCGAACGAGTCGTTAAGAATTTACGATACATCTGGACCTTGGGGCGACCCCGCGTTCCACAAGGATGTAGAATTAGGTCTGCCTCCCGTGCGTCTTAATTGGATTGTAGAACGTGGTGATGTCGAAGCTGTCTCCGGTCGCGAATTAAAACCAGAAGACGATGGCTATCTCTCATGGAAACAAGCGGAGACTGCGCAACGTGCCACTTCAAGAAATCGCATGGTGCAGTTCAATCGAGCTGAGCGTAAGGTTTATAAAGGGAAACCCGGAGAACGCCCCACTCAGCTAGCCTACGCGAAGAAGGGTATCATCACGCCGGAGATGGAATATATCGCAATTCGCGAAAATATGAAATTGCAGGAAGCACAGGCGAAGACTGCGTATCCGCGTCACGCTTTAGGTTTCCAACATCCAGGAATGTCCTTCGGTGCTGCGATTCCTAAAGAAATTACACCCGAGTTTGTGCGTGAAGAAGTCGCCCGTGGTCGTGCTATTATTCCTGCCAATATTAATCATCCTGAATTAGAACCGATGATTATCGGCCGAAATTTCTTGGTTAAGATTAACACCAATATCGGAAACTCCGCGGTAGCTTCATCGATTGAAGAAGAAGTCGAAAAAATGCGCTGGTCGATCAAATGGGGTGGCGACACGTTAATGGATCTTTCAACCGGTAAAAATATTCACCAAACGCGTGAATGGATTTTACGTAACTGTCCCGTCCCCGTGGGCACTGTGCCTATTTATCAAGCACTCGAAAAAGTGAATGGTCGGGCTGAAGACTTAACTTGGGAAGTTTTCCGCGATACCTTAATTGAACAAGCTGAACAGGGTGTGGATTACTTTACGATCCACGCCGGTGTTCGCTTAGCCTTTATTCCGATGACGGCGCGACGTGTGACGGGCATTGTTTCGCGCGGTGGTTCGATTTTGGCAAAATGGTGTTTATCGCATCACAAAGAAAATTTCCTCTATACGCACTGGGATGATATTTGTGATATTATGGCGGCGTACGATGTGAGCTTCTCAATCGGTGATGGCTTACGTCCTGGCTCGATTGCGGATGCGAATGACGAAGCACAATTTGCTGAATTGAAGACTCAAGGTGAGTTAACTTTACGAGCCTGGGAACGCGGTGTGCAGGTGATGTGTGAAGGTCCAGGTCACGTGCCGATGCACATGATTAAGGAGAATATGGATAAGCAGCTCGAATGGTGTCACGAAGCTCCCTTCTACACGCTCGGACCTTTAACCACGGATATCGCTCCGGGCTATGACCACATCACATCTGCCATTGGTGCCGCCATGATTGGTTGGTACGGAACCGCCATGTTGTGCTATGTGACTCCGAAAGAGCACTTAGGTCTGCCTAATAAGAATGACGTCCGTGAGGGCGTGATTGCTTACAAGATTGCGGCGCACGCGGCTGATTTAGCGAAAGGCCATCCGGCTGCGCAACGTCGCGACAATGCTTTATCGAAAGCGCGATTTGAATTCCGCTGGGAAGATCAATTCGCTTTAGCCTTGGATCCTGAGAGAGCGCAGGAATATCACGACGAGACGTTGCCGCAAGATTCTGCTAAGACCGCACACTTCTGTTCGATGTGTGGCCCGAATTTCTGCTCGATGCGCATTTCGGATGACATCCGTAAACTCGCCGAAGAGCAGGGTGTATCCGAAGAGGAAGCTCTGTCCCAAGGCATGGCCGAAAAATCTAAAGAATTTAGAGAAAAGGGCGGAGAGATTTATCAGTAAGCGGATGTCGACCGCTGTCGCGCTCAGTTCGTCAACTGCTTGGTATGACTCTCCACTGTATTACGATATGGTGTATGAGGATTACACCAAGCGTGAGACACGCTTTTTGCATGCGGTCGTTAAACAATACGGAAAAGATTTTGCGGAGAGTTGGAAAATTTTAGAACCCGCTTGTGGGTCGGGTCGCTTATTAGAGTCACTGGCTCAGCACGGTCACACGGTACATGGCTTTGATCGCAATCGAAACCAAGTCGCTTACGCGAAGAAACGACTGAATAAATTGAGTGCTAAGACTAAGGTTTGGCAGGATTCACTGCAGGACTTTAAAATTAAAAAAGCCGGTAGCTACGATTTGACCCATTGTTTCGTTACGACCTTCAAGTATTTATTAAAAGAGAAAGATGCCGTGGCCTCATTACGACTCATGTCGGATGCCTTACGTCCGGGTGGCCTTTGTTTAATCGGCTTACATTTGACGAACTATAAGGACAATCCGGCTGACTATGAGAAGTGGGTTAATCGTCGCGATGGCGTCCGGGTGCTGAGCGAAACATGGTCAGAGCCGGCAAAAATTAAGCAACGCACAGAGGCGATGCGGACCCGCATGACTATTACCGAGAAGGGGAATACTCGTGTTGAAGAAACCCTTTGGGATTTCCGTACCTACTCGGCCGCAGAACTCAAGTCGCTCCTCGTGAAAATTAAGACTCTCGAGCTAGTGGCCTGTCATGACTTTCATTATAGCATCCGACAGAAGCGTAAATTGAATGACGCCTACACGGATATTATTTTAGTACTCAGGAGGAAGTAGACGGAGTTCTTCGGTTTATTTTATCTGGTATTCTATACTGCTATCATAATTAGTGCTCAATTCCACTTTTAGATTAACGATGGTATACATCGAGCGCAAACACAGTGAAACCTGATCGATATCTTTGGCGCTAAAAGGTGGTTCGGTTTTTAAAGTGTATCCAATAAGACTATCGTATGCCTTACTGAATTCTTCTTCACCTAGCTTATTTTGTGACTGGTTATTTGATCTTTGAAAATATACTCTTCTGAGTGATGAGTCTAAGCCAAAGGAGTATCGAAGATTCTTAATTCTAATGACGGCCTTGGTATACTGCTTTAATTGATCTAGCGATGGTCTAGCACCGGGTGCTCCGATTTTACTTTGTATAATGTGAAACTCGTCCTGCGCTGCTATCCTCTCTTTTTTAATCAGTTCAATCGTTTGTAATAGAGTAACCGGTTTCGCTTTATCCTGACCGTAGGCTGGTACCAAATGGGTGAAGCACAATAGGGAGATTAAACCTAGGGTATATTTGTACATAAAACGATTTCTACTCGAATGATATACTCCCGCAAACTCCAATGAAGGAGTTCTGTTACAATTATACTAAAAATTTATAGTAAAACTAAATAGGGCGGACCACGGACCTGGCGATACCCTGAATGACTAGCTCATTCGCAGGATAGAGTTCGGGATAGTTTTTATTTTCGGCTTTGAGATAAACTTTTGAGCTTTGTTTGATGAGGCGCTTTAAGGTCGTTTCGCCGTCAATCAATGCCGCTACGATATCGCCATGTTTAGGAACGCCAGGTTCGATGATCACGGTATCGCCATCGTTAATATTGGCATCGATCATCGAATCACCACGAACGCGTAGTGCGAAAGATTGGGGAGGGCGGCGGCGGGAACCTTCGGAGATGGGAGCTTGGATGCTGGCGAGTACGCCGGAAGATTCGGTGTAGTCGGGGAAGCCGGCTGCGATGGAGCCCATTAAAGGAATGTTGGAGACTTCTAAGGAATTCTCATCGGGGCCTTCGTAGCGGATGACCGTCTCGGAAAGATCTACGGTGGCTTCAGGAGCTACTTTGTAGGCACGGGCTGCTCCTGGTATTCTTTGGAGGACGCCTTTGCGCTCGAGGGCTTGGAGGTGGCCGAAAACAGCATTGGTGCTCGCGAAGCGGAACTTCGCTTGAATGTCGCGGATGCTTGGCCAGTAGGAATGCTCGCTGACGTGAGCTTTCATGTAGTCCAAGATAGCCTTCTGCTTTTTGGTGAGTTCTTCCATAGTGAACGGATGTTCTATGAAACTTTGTTCACTGTCAATACCTCAGTTAAACTAAGTATTTTGTCCAAAAATCACCCAATTAAGGTGGCAATATCTTCGGGTCTTTCGAGGTGTAAAGCGTGGCCGGCTGACTCGATAATGCTGATTCTGGCCTTGGGGATGCATTCGCCCATGCGGTAGCCAATCTCGATAAACTTAGGATCCTTTTCTCCGACCACGATATCCACTGGGCAGCGCAGTTCCTTGAGTCGGGGCCAAAGGGAAGGGAGGCTGGCGGTACCGACATTTTCAAGACTCAGGGCCAGGCCTTCGGGAGTGTTTTTTAAGCGACGTTCTAAAATCGAATCTAGTCGATCGGGAGGTAGCGCCATGAGCGGACGAAAGAAAGTTTTTCCATTCCAGTACTTGATGAATGGTTTCACGCCATGAATACGAATGAAGTGAGCGAGAGCTTGATCTCCTTTTAGTCGTTCGGCCAATTGAGTCTCATCGGCGATACCGGGACTAGCTCCGATAAGAATCAGTTTCTGAATTCGGTCAGGATGGTTGAGTGCCCAATTAAGTGCGAGTCGGCCACCCATGGAGTAGCCTAATAAAATGACGCGTTTGCTCGAACCCACGGCCTCGGAAATGATTTCCATGTGGGCCTCCAGGGAATATTTCGGGACATCTGTTTCCTGTTTTAATTTCCCATGACCCGGCCAATCGGGGGTAACGAATTCAATTAAATCGTCATTCACCATCGATTTGAGTGGCTCGAAATCTTGATGACTTCCCGTAAAGCCATGGAGGGCGACTACTTTTAGCATTTCAAAATAAGTTAGAGTGACGAAATAAAATGAGACGTCGGGTTGCGAGTCGCCATGTTTCTTTAAAAGTGATTAACGAGATTATGAAGAAAATACGAGTTAAACCATGGAATCGTGTCGATGGCCCGATTTATAGCCTATCGACGACTGCCTATGGCAAAGGAAATCTAAACATCTGTAGTTACGTCACGCCCATATCCATGAAGCCGAAGCGCTATATCGTTGGGGTGTACAAGGGAACGAAGACACTCGAAAACCTGGAATCTAACCCCGTCGGAATTCTCAATTTCATGACCGATAAAATGTCGAACCTGGTTAATTTACTCGGCAAAAAATCGGGTCACAAAATCGATAAAATTAAGAAGCTGGGTGAGCGTATTCAACGGACCGAGGATGAACTGTATGAATTGAAAGGTTCACTGGCGACGGTAAGACTTAAGTTCACGACGCGCCTGGATGGCGGCGACCATTGGGCATGGCTCGCCGAGGTTGTCTCCCACGAAAATCACAACGCAGATCAACCTCTTACGCTAGATTATCTCAAACGTAAGAAAATTATTCTAGCGTAGGTTATTTCTTTTTCGATTTCCGCAGACTGGACTTTTCTTCGCGATGCGGAATGAGGTAAGTACGACCACGCATTAAACGTTCATACAAATCAACCATTGCGACGCCTTCACGAGGGCGAACAGAGTCGGCCTTGGTCGCTTTATCGACCTGACGTTTAAGCATGCGACAAAGATCCTCGGAGTTATATTGAATCATATCGAGAATCCGTCCCACGGAGTAACCGGGAATACTTTCTTCGATGTAGAAACCATCTTCTTCGTCATCTTCTAAGAAAACGTGGGCTTCATTGACTCGACCAAATAGATTATGCAAGTCGCCCATGATATCTTGGTACGCCCCGACCATGAAGGCACCGATGTAGTAGGGTTGACCTTCTTTAAGTGTGTGTAGGGCTAAAGTGCGACGAACATCTTCGAGGTCGATAAAGTCATCCACCTTACCATCGGAATCGCAGGTGATATCAACGAGGGTCGCTTGAACGGTGGGACGTTCATTGAGACGGTGAATCGGCGCGATGGGGAAGAGTTGATCGAGTGCCCAGTGGTCGAGCAGCGATTGGAATACGGAGAAATTACAGACGTATTGCTCCGCAAGCATGGAGTCGAGGCGGGCGAGTTCATCAGGAATATCGGCAGTGCTGGAGAGGCTTTGACGGATTTGGCGGCAGATGTCCCAGAAGAGTTGGTCGGCCATCGCACGATCCGTTAATTTTAAATTACCAAGATTAAAACGGGCGTGAGCTTCTTCGCGTTTTTGTTTCGCGTCGTGATAACGCTCGAGAGGGTCGAACTTGCGTTTGTTTTTCCGAATCGCTTCTAACTCTTTGACGATTTGGTGAGCCTTAGCGCTCGGCTTACCTTCAAGATTTTCATCGCGCGAAATGCGATCAACCGCTTCGAAAATTAAAATGGAGTGAGGAGCGACTAAGGCGCGACCGGACTCCGAAACAATATCGGGAACTTCAATTTTACTCTCTTCGCAAATTTGTTTGATATTCGCTACGACGTCGCGCGCGTACACTTCCATGGTGTAATTCATGGAAGACTCAAAAGCGGAACGACTGCCATCGTAGTCGATACCGAGACCGCCACCGACATCGAGCAGACCCATGGGGAAGCCCATGCGTTTAAGTTCGCAGTAAAAACGCGCAGCTTCGGTAACCGCTTTCTTGATGGTACCAATATTGGGAACCTGTGAGCCGATGTGGAAGTGAACGAGACGCAGAGCATCTTTCATTTTCGCCTTCGTTAATTTTTCGGCCGCGACAACAATTTCGGAAGCGGTTAAGCCGAACTTGGCATTTTCGCCTGTACTGTCGGCCCATTTACCTTCGCCCGCCGTGGTTAATTTAACCCGAATGCCGATGTGAGGCTGCACGCCCATCCGACGGGCAATGCGGATGATGGCATCTACTTCGGAAAGTTGTTCGACGACGATAATCGTCTGTTTGCCGAGGCGGCGACCCATCAAGGCTAGCTCGATGTACTCTTCATCTTTGTAACCGTTACAGATGAGTAAGGCTTTACGATTTTCGAGTAAGGCCAGGGCGATAATCAGTTCTGGTTTAGACCCAGCTTCTAATCCGAAATCATACTCTTCACCGGCATCGAGAATTTCTTCTACGACTTCGCGCAATTGATTTACTTTAATCGGAAAAACTCCGCGATAACGTGCGTGGTAATCTTCTTCTTCGATGGCCCGACGAAACGCTTCGTTGATTTGCGTGACGCGATGACGAAGTAAATCTTGAACACGAATCGTCAGGGGCGGTTTTAAGCCAGACGCTTCCGCTTCCTTCACAATATCGACGATGCGAATCTTACGATGATCGCCTTTCGGGTGAACACAAAGATTCCCTTGGGTGTCGACCGAGAAGTTATTACCTCCCCAGCGTTTGAAGCCGTAGTAATCTTCGGCGTGTTTGATAGTCCAAGACGGTTGTTTGCTCACGTGTGTAGAACGTCAGACATTTAATTGTCCCGCCGAGAGTGCAAGGGGAAATCGTGGTAAATTTAACCTTCGGACTCGACCCCTTGGCGTCCTGGGATTGTGATAGGTCCATGTCCGCGTCCGACATAATCAAAGCCACAATAAAACTGCGTTCACAATTACGTGACCTGCAATTTCCCAGTCCGGCTGATTATGTTTACAGTCCTTTGGACTACGCATGGGAGTCGCACGAAGCCTATTTAACCCAATACGGTGCGATAGGACCAAAAAAAGTACTTTTTCTAGGGATGAATCCTGGCCCGTTCGGAATGGCGCAGACGGGAATACCTTTTGGAGAAATAGAATCGGTTCGTGACTGGATGAGTTTGGAGCGGCCAGTCGGTCGCCCCGATCGAGAGCATCCTAGTAAAAAAGTCACGGGCTTTGCTTGCACGAGATCGGAAGTGAGCGGACGAAGACTGTGGGGATTATTTAAAGAGCGATTCGGTTCCGCTGATAATTTTTTCAAAGATCATTGGGTTCATAATTACAATCCGTTGCTCTTTATCGAAAATACGAAAATTGGACGCAATGTTGTCCCCGAAGAACTTCCGGCTGAATCCATTCGCGCGGTGAACGAAGCGTGTGATGCCTACCTGCGAGTATTGGTGGATGAGATGAAAATTAAAACCGTTGTGGGTGTGGGCGGATATGCCGAAACGCGGGCTCGTGAAGCACTCGAGGGTTATCCTATTCAATTTGCGAAGGTCTTGCACCCGAGTCCCGCTAGCCCGGTTGCCAATCGTGGATGGGCTGAGGCCGCTACGCGTGAACTTAAAGCACAAGGAGTCTGGCAATAATGGCACTCATTGAATCCATCTTAGCCCGTCCGTATTTCCGTCAAAAACTTTGGCAGTGGTGGTATCCGTATTTTACGCGAAAAGTGAAAAGCCAAGGGATCGATTTTCTAAATTATGCTTTTGAGAGTGATCCGCGCATGCAGATTCCATTGGAGATTTCGGATGAAAAAAATCGACCCAATATTCAGCTTTATCAGCACATCGCTTCGTACGCAGATTTTAAAAGTAAAAGAGTACTCGAGGTGAGTTGCGGACACGGTGGGGGCGCCTCTTACCTTACTCGATATCTAAAGCCTGCCGAATATGTGGCGATGGATTTAAATCCTGCAGCTATTGAATATTGCCGAGGTCGTCACGCCGTCTCGGGATTAAAATTTATACAAGGGGATGCGATGAACTTACCTTTCGCTGATGAAAGTTTTGATGTCGTGATCAATGTTGAAGCCTCCCATTGCTATCCTGATTTCTCTCAATTCTTGAAAGAAGTTGCCCGTGTCTTAAAACCTGGCGGGCAATTCGTGTACGCAGACTTAAGATATGAAAGCGGAGTAGAGGAGTGGATGAAAGATTTATTTGGTCAGCCTTCACTGCATGTAAATTTGATGCGTCTGATTAATCCTGAAATTATTCGCGGTATGGAATTAAACACGCCCCGTTATACACAAATGGTAAAAGACTGCTTGCCCAACTACTGGCATAAACTGGCCCTCGACTTCGCGGGCGTAAAGGGATCGAGGCTTTATCGCGATGCGCAGAGCGGTGAGCTTACTTATCGTTCACTCCATTTGACGAAGACCAAAAATTAACCCTTTCGAGATTCGAGCTCTAGCCACCGCTGCATGGCCGCATGGTGTTCTGCATCAATCGCTTGAAGGCGTTTTTGTAATTCAGCAAAAAGTGCTCCACCGTTTTTATACACTTCTGAATCGGCTAACTGGACAGCTATCTTAGATTGTTCCGCTTCGAGTTCGGCAATCTTACCGGGCAACTCAACGATATCTTGGCGGTCTTTATTACTTAATTTAGATGATTTGCCGGCGACTGGTTTTATTTCGGGTGCCGCATTCGGTTTGGCCGCGATGGGCTGTGCGCGTTTACCGTTTGCGATTCGTTCTACTTCATTACGCCAATCGGTATAACCACCGGCATGTTCGGTGACAATGCCATTGCCTTCAAAGACGAGGGTACTTGTGACGACGTTATCCAGGAAATCACGATCGTGACTGACGATAATGAGCGTGCCTTTATATTCGACGAGAAGATCTTCAAGTACGTCTAAAGTTTCTGCGTCTAAATCATTGGTCGGTTCATCGAGAACCAAGACATTGGCCGGTTTGGTGAAGAGACGCGCCAAGAGCAGTCGATTACGTTCACCCCCCGACAGCACTTTGGCTTTGGAGCGCGCGCGGGTCGGTTCGAAGAGAAAATCCTGAAGGTAGCTGATCACATGTCGGGAGCGTCCTTGCACTTCAACCGTGTCGGAATCTCCGGCGAGATTTTCGGCGACCGTTAAATCGTCATTAATCAGCCCGCGCATTTGGTCGAAGTAAACGACTTCGAGTTTGGTCCCAAATTTAATATTACCACCGGTTGGCTCGAGTTGGCCCATTAACATTTTAACTAAAGTAGTTTTACCAGCTCCGTTGGGACCGATGAGACCGACTTTATCTCCACGATTTAAGCGCAAGGTTAAATCACGAATCACTTTCTGGTCGTTGCCGTAAGAAAATTCAATGTTTTCGGCTTCAACTACTCGTTCGCCGGAGCGATCGGCGTTACTAATTTCCATTTTAGCGGCACCCGTGACACTACGCATATCGGCACGGACCTGTCGGAGGACTTTCAACGCCTCCATCCGGGCATTGGATTTGGTGCGGCGCGCGCCCGGACTTCTGCGTGACCAGGCTTCTTCTTGGGAAAGTTTTTTATCGAAGGCGGCTTTTTGACGTTCCTCCGCGATAAACAATTCATCTTTTCGAACTAAGTAAGTATCGTAATCGCAAGACCAACTCATGAGCTTTCCGCGGTCGAGTTCGATGATGCGATTGGCCATGCGACGGAGAAATGCGCGATCGTGCGTGACGAATAAAAGAGGAATCTTTTCTTCTAACAAAAATTCTTCCATCCACAGAATCGACTCCAAGTCCATGTGATTGGTTGGCTCGTCGAGTAAAAGTAAATCGGGCTTCGCGGCGAGCGCTTGGGCGAGTAAGCAGCGACGCTTCAGCCCACCGGATAAATCATCAAACGCTTTTTCCGGGTCGAGACCAAGGCGCTCGATTAAGCTATCGACGCGGACATCGCGTTCCCATTCTTCTTCGAGGGAGTCGGTACGTAAACCGCTTTCGACAATGCTCTGCACGTTACCAGGTAAGTGATGCGGAATTTCTTGGGTTAGTCGGGCTTGAGTCACGCCTTCGTGGTGAGTAATGACTCCGGAGTCAGGCGCCATTTCGCCGGCGGCAATGCGCATGAGCGTGGTTTTACCTGCTCCGTTGCGACCTAATAAACAGACTCTTTCGCCTTCTTCGATTTGGAGATTTAAATGATCAAGCACGGCTGGCCCGCCGAAATTAACGCAGATATCGAGTAAACTTAAGAGAGCCATGGCGGGTGGTTTGCTGGAAACTAAAATGATAAGCGAGAAAAGATTTATCCAATTTTCTTAAGTTTGCTAATTTCGGGAAATTGCCACGCGGTAATGCCCATCACACCGAAGACGGCCAGTCCGCCGATGATGACTGAATTTACGGTGCCGAATAGACGAGCCATCAGGCCCGATTCTGCCATCCCAAGTTCATTAGAACAACCGATAAAAACGGCGGTAACGGCGGACACTCGACCCATCATTTCCGGCGGCACACTGGTTTGTAATATCGTTTGGCGGATGATGACATTGACCGCATCGGCGGCCCCGGAGATAAATAAAAATAGACAACTTAAGATAAAGGCACCGATGAGTCCAAAGCCCAGGAATTCTGCGATGGGAATGGCGAAGCCAAAACCGATGATACAGAAACCGAAAATCGCGAAAGAGATATACAGTGCCCGACCTGCGTTTTTAAATGAAGACAGGAAAATTAAGCAGATGGATGTGATCACGGCTCCGCTGGAAGTCGCTGCTCGCAAGACCCCAAACCCTAATTCTCCTACTTGTAACATTTCGGCAAACAGAGGCAGTAGCGCCACGGCGCCACCCAAGAGAACCGCAAATAAATCCAAGGTAAATGCGCCGAGCATGACGCGTTTACCGAGCATGAAATTGATACCCACTCGTAAGCTTTGAAAGATCGGCTCGCGAACTTTGGATTGTAATTTTTGACTCGTGCGTACGCAGGAGGTGGAAATGAGTGCCGACAAAAGTAAGACACTCATGACGGTGTAGGCTAAGCTTGCGCCACCTTGCCAAAGCATTACTCCGCCGATGCCCGGTCCTAAAACGGAAGCGAGTTCGAACAAAGTATTTCGCCAACGAATGGCATTCGACATTTGTTCTCGTGGTAAGATTTCCGCCAGCATGGCCTGTCGCGACGTTGTCAAAAAACTTCGGGCGAATCCACCTAGGACGACGACGGAATAGAGTAAGATTAATTTTACGGTAGGCGTTTCAAAGTTGGGTATGAAAAATAGAACTAAGCTAATCAAAAGCATGGAACCCAGGGCGCTGCAGGCAATGCGATGTCGATTGTGATTGTCGGCAAGGTGACCAGCAAAAAGTACTGTACCGACAAAGGGAATGACTTCAGCGAGGCCGATACCGCCGAGGGCAAGCGCGGCCACTTTATGATCCGCTTTGGTTAACTGAAAAACCTGCCAGGCAATCGCAACCGTTTGAATCTGGATGGCTAATGTACCAAGAACTAATCCCGAGATGTAAAAACGGAAGGGGGTGGACTTGATGGCGGAAGTGCCGGTGGGTTCATTCAAGTTCATTCCCCGCATTTGACGCACAATTGCATAATGGTCAAACCTGCTTAAAAGTTGTTAAAAAATCACACAATCTTCACTTTCTTGGGTGCCTTTTAATCTTTCAATGAATGTGTCTTTACCTTCATAATGTTTTTTAACCTAATTTAAAAATATTATGACCCAAAAGTTATTTGGTACAGATGGTATTCGTGGTCGCGCGAATGAGTACCCAATTACCTCTGAGGTCGCGCTGAAGGCAGGTCAGGCAATTTCCCGCGTCTTAAAATCTAAAGGGGCAAATCACAATCGCGTGGTGATTGGCAAGGATACCCGAATTTCGGGGTACATGTTAGAAACTGCGCTGACGAGTGGCCTCGTGGCGAGCGGGATGGATGTTTTTCTGGTCGGTCCGATGCCGACCCCCGCGGTCGCTCATTTAACCAAATCGATGGGTTGTGGGGCCGGCATCATGCTAACAGCCTCTCATAATTCTTATGAAGATAATGGTCTAAAAATATTTGGACCAGACGGTTATAAATTATCCGACGAATTAGAACGCCAGATTGAAGCCGAAATTATTTCATCACAGAAGCAGCCCTTGGTTGCTCCTGCACAAATTGGAAAAGCTTTGCGGATTAATGACGCCAGCGGCCGTTACATTGAATACGCCAAACAAAGTGCTGGCATTGTGGATTTATCTGGACTGAAAATCGTCATTGATTGCGGACATGGTGCGGCCTATCAAATCGCCCCGGTGATTTTCCGAGAACTGGGAGCTGAAGTAATCAAGTTAGCGGCCGAACCTAACGGTTTGAATATTAACGACGGAGTGGGGGCTTTGCATCCTGAATACGCTGGTAAAGTCGTGAAAGAGCAGGGTGCGGATATCGGTATTTCTTTTGATGGTGATGCGGATCGCGTTATTTTTAGCGACGAAACAGGTGCATCCATATCCGGCGATCGTATTTTAGTTTTATGTGCGCTGGCACTTAAACAAGCGGGCCTCTTGCGGAATGATACGATGGTCACGACCGTGATGAGTAATCTTGGATTGCATGAAGTCTTACGTGGTGCCGGGATTAACGTCGTGACATCAGCCGTGGGCGATCGACCTGTGATTGAAGCGCTTCGTAAAGGCGGTTTCTCCTTCGGTGGCGAAAATTCGGGTCACTTAATTTTTGCAGATCACGCGACCACGGGTGATGGCATTCTGAGTGCGATTCAGATTTTACGAATCATGAAACAACAGGGTAAGAGAATTTCCGACTTGGTAAAAGTCATGCATGAGTACCCCAGCACATTACTGAATATAAAAATTAAGTCGAAGCCGCCGATTGAGTCTTTAGCCCAATTGCAGAAGACGATACGCGAAGCGGACCAAGCGTTTGGTCAAGTGGGACGTCACTTAATCCGCTATTCTGGAACCGAAAATAAAATCCGTATCTTAGTTGAGCATCGTGAGAAAGCGGAAGTCGATGCCTGGACGCAACGTTTCCAACAAGCCTTGGAGAAAGACTTAGCTTAATCATGCCTCTGTATAATCTCATTAAATCCAAAGTATCGGTGGCAGCGGAACCGATTGTCGCCACGCGCCCTTGGGCACAAGTTCCCTTAGCGAATATCACCTTAGAAGCTCATCACCAAACGACTTTAGCCACCGCGGGCTGTTCTTATTCTAAGGATGAAGTCGCCGCGATAAAAGTTCATCCCCAAGCATGGTTGGACCCTCTTGAAGTGATTAAATTTTTCGATGACTCAGCGGCTGGCGAACTGCAAGATGCCGCCGGGGAGGCGTTGATTACTTATAAAGAGCGGGGAAAGAAAATTCACTACGCGCAAAAAAGCTTTCTGATGGTTTACAGCTGGGATATTTTGAAAGCCAACGAATTGGCGGTAGCTCTAAACACTGTATGGGAAAATAAAGGTATCGCGCATTCCTCGCTTTATGTAGATGGCAAACTATCGGTGGGTGCTGGTACAAAAATTTTACCCGGTGTGGTTATTGAAGGTGATGTCATCATTGGTTCTAATTGTAAGATTGGACCCAATTGTTATATTCGAGGATCCACTTCGATTGGTCAGCAGTGTCACATCGGCCAAGCCGTTGAAATCAAGAATTGCGTCATTTTTAATGAGACCAATGTCGGACACCTGTCCTATATCGGTGACTCCATTTTGGGGGAGAAAGTTAATTTAGGTGCTGGTACTACGACTTCTAATCTACGCCATGACGGCAAGACTCACAGCAGCAAGGTGGCGGATAAGTTGGTCGATACCGGGCGTCGAAAATTCGGCACAGTCATTGGCGATAACGTATATACTGGTATCAATACATCCATTTACCCTGGCCGTAAAATTTGGCCGGGACTTACGACTCGACCTGCAGATGTTGTTATCCAAGATTTACACTAATTAAACCCAACAAACTATGTGCGGCATTATCGGATATATCGGAACACGTCCTGCGACTCCCATCCTCATTGGTGGTCTCAAGAGACTTGAATATCGTGGATACGATTCTGCCGGCTTGGCGTTATTGGATGCCCAAGGTCTGACCACTTTTAAAGCCGTCGGTAAAGTTGCCCGCTTGGTGGATAAGCTCCGTGGCGATCTTTCGCCCGAGAAGCATGAAAGTTATACCGTCGGTATTGCGCATACACGCTGGGCTACGCACGGAGCGCCGACCGAAATTAATGCTCACCCGCATTTTGATAAGAGTCGAAAAATTTGCGTTGTTCATAATGGCATCATCGAAAATTATCGTGCCATCCGCGAAAAACTTCAGAGCGAAGGCCACAAGTTTGATTCCGATACTGATACCGAGGCGTTATCACGCTTAATTGGTGTTCATTATCATGGCGATTTACGCTTAGCGGTGGTTAAAGCTCTGCAACAGGTGGAAGGTGCATACGGTATCGCTGTTTTGTGTGCCGACGAACCCAACAAGATTGTGGTGGCCCGCAAAGGTAGTCCACTCGTCATCGGCATGGGTGACGGAGAGTGCTTGGTTGCCTCAGATGCCTCCGCTTTGGTGGCGCACACCCAACGGGTGATTTATTTGGACGACGGTGATATCGGTGTGATTACTGCGGATAGCGTTGATATTCGTAATCAAGATGACGAACCTATTTCGCGTGATGTTTCCGAGCTCGGTCTCGATATTGGAGCGGTTGAAAAGGGTGGCTTCGAGCACTTCATGCTTAAAGAAATTTTTGAGCAACCGGAGTCCGTGCGCAACGCTCTCCGCGGTCGAATTAATACTACTGAAGGTAATGTTGTTTTAGCTGGCATGAATATTTCGCCTACGGAGTTAGCCCAGATTCAACGTGTTGTTTTAGTCGGATGTGGTACCTCACTTCACGCTGGTATGGTGGGCGAATACGCGTTCGAAGATGTCTCTGGAATTTCGGCTGAAGTTCAGCAAGCTGCTGAGTTCAGATACCGAAATCCCATCGTTGATCACCACGATCTCGTCATCGCAGTTTCACAGTCGGGTGAGACGGCCGATACTTTAGCAGCGATTCGTAAGGCCAAAGAAAAAGGCACGATGATTCTTGGTTTAGTAAATGTCGTCGGCTCCGCGATTGCGCGTGAGACGGGACGTGGAGTATTCATTCACGCTGGACCCGAAATTTCCGTTGCGTCGACCAAGGCATTTACCGGTCAGGTCGCGGTACTACTTTTAATGGCTTTAAAGTTGGGACGTACTCGTCGACTCTCCCAAGAACACGGCATCGAGTTAGCTCAAGAAATCAATCAGTTGCCCCAGATGATTGATTTCGTGCTGAAGCAGAACGACGCCATTGCGAAAGTGGCTGAGCGCATGGCGAAGTCAGACCACGCGTTCTTCATTGGTCGCGGACCGATGCATCCGGTGGCTTTAGAAGGTGCCCTTAAATTAAAAGAAATTTCTTATGTTCATGCCGAGGGCTATCATGCCGCCGAGCTGAAACATGGTCCGATTGCCTTACTGACTCCTGGTACACCTGTTGTTGTTCTAGCGAACCAGACTTCGGTACTCGATAAAGTTTGGAGCAATGCGGAAGAATGTAAGGCCCGCGGTGCACACATTATTGCAGTCGTCACCGAAGGACACCCGAAGACCGATTTAACGGACGATATTATTGTGATTCCTAAATGTAGTCCCTTGGTGGCGACCATTCCTGCTGCCGTCGCTTTACAGCTTCTGGCTTATCACGTGGCCCGCATTCGCGGTTGTTCCATTGATCAGCCCAGAAACTTGGCTAAGTCGGTCACCGTTGAGTAGTCACAAGTTACTAGGGTAAAAACCTCAGTAGCGGGAACTTGATGCCGGTGCACTTTGATTAAACACAAGGGGGATGAAAAATCCTCCCAAGTTATCGTGTGCCAAGTGTCATCAGTCTAAGCTTGTGACTGACTTTCACGAAATCCTGATCAGCGGAGAATTACATCCCTGGTGTCATGACTGTTTACAGAAACAATTGCAGAAAAATCTGGAAATCAGTCAGCGTCTGAAATTAGCGCCGAAGCGGCCGTGCACCCAGTGTGGAATTACTTTTTCGATTCATAGTTTTCATTGGATAAAATCGACGAAGACTAGACACAGTTATTGCCGCGCTTGTCATGCCGTTTACATGGCTATGCGTTATGCACGGGTGAAGGGTGAAAAATAAATCCGCTGGTGGCCGGACGGGGACTTGAACCCCGAACCAATTGATTAAGAGTCAACTGCTCTACCATTGAGCTATCCGGCCAATCAGCGGAAAATGAAGAGAGTGTTGTAGAGAGTTTTTTTCAAGCGAATAAAACCCGTTGTAATTCTTAGTTCTGTTCGAAGTGGCCGGACGGGGACTCGAACCCCGAACCAATTGATTAAAAGTCAACTGCTCTACCATTGAGCTATCCGGCCTAACGAACCCCTTCAACAAAGAGGTTTAATCGTGATTGGTAAAGAAATAAATCGCCTTAGCGGTGTCCACGCTGTCTGACGGCCTCAAAGAGACAAACCCCAGTAGACACGGATACATTGAGGCAGGGAACCTCACCGAGCATCGGAATCCGTATAAGGAAATCGCAGGTCACGGCGGTTAGATGCCTAATCCCGTCGCCTTCTGCACCCATGACGATGGCCAGTGGCCCCGTGAGTTTGGCGGCATAAAGCGACTGGCTGGTTTTGTGGTCGCTGGTGCCAGCGATCCAGACTCCGGCTGTTTTTAATTTTACCAAAGCATTTCGTAAGTTACCCGCCTGAACAATCGGTAAACTTTCGGCGGCACCGACCGCTACTGTGCGTACGGTCTCATTGACGGGTGCCGAACTCTTTTTGGTGATAATGACAAATGCACACCCAGCGCATTCAGCTGAACGAATACAAGCGCCAAGATTGTGAGGATCCTGCACACCATCTAATATTAAAATGAGTGGATCCGAAATATCTTTGAGCAGGTCGGGGATATCGTTCTCGTTATACAGTTTGAGCGGACGTTTTAAATCAGCATGTCGAGGCGGGCGATCGTCGGACCGAGGCATATTACTTACGGGCGAGTTTGTTGCGTTGGTGCAGGGCTTCCGCGATTTGGATCGCGTTTAAAGCGGCACCTTTCCAGAGCTGATCACCACAGACCCAAAGGGAAAGTCCATTATCAAAAAGGGAGTCTTTACGGATACGTCCGACTCCACACTTTTCTTTACCAGCATAATCTAAAGGCATGGGGTAAACTTTTTTCGCTGGCTCGTCACAGATTTCAGAACCAGGGAATTCAGAAATCACTTGGCGAGCGATGGCCACATCAACCGGCTTCTCAAATTCAGCACTGATGGCGATGGAGTGTGCGCGGAATACCGGAACGCGAATGCAAGTGGTCGAAACCTTGAGATTAGGAAGGTTCATAATCTTGCGACCTTCGTGTAGCATTTTCATTTCTTCTTTGGTGTATCCGTCTTCTTGGAAGGAATCGACCTGAGGAATTAAATTAAAGGCGATGGTGTGAGGATAAACTTTAGGAGGGGATGCATCACCCTTAACCCAGGCACGGACTTGCGTATCGAGTTCGCGCATGGCTTCGGCACCGGTGCCGGAAACGGCTTGGTAGGTCGATGCGAAGAAACGTTTTAAACCAAAAGCTTTGTGGAGCGGGTAGAGTCCCATCAAAGCAATAGCGGTGGAGCAATTCGGATTCGCGATAATCCCTTTATGGTTATCGAGGGCGTCTGCATTGATTTCGGGGATGACCAGGGGGACGTTGGGGTCCATCCGGAAGGCAGAACTATTATCGATGACGATAACGCCGCGCTTAACCGCCTCGGGAGCGAGGGCTAACGACACGGATCCACCGGCACTAAAAATCGCAAAATCTAGGCCCTCAAAGGCCTCAGGTTTGGCTTCCTGGACGGTCCAATCCTTGCCACCGTAGCTGATCTTGGAACCAGCTGAGCGGGCGGATGCCAGGGGACGGAGTTCCTTTACGGGAAAATTTCTTTTCGCCATAAGTGAGAGCAATTCTTGACCGACTGCGCCAGTCACGCCCACGATGCCTATACGATATGACATGTTTAGATAAATCTTTGGTTTTAAAAGGGGAGTTGGCCGAGCGCCTAAAGGTACTGGGACTTCCTATGGGAAAAGATTGCTTGGTTGTGTCGATTGACCAGCAAAAACTTTGGCATTTTAACCAAAATAACCGTGAAGCCTACGTGGTGAGCACGGCAAGGGCAGGCAAGGGCAGTGTGAAGGACTCTTTGCAGACACCCACAGGCCTCCACCGCATTGCCGAAAAAATAGGGTCAGATGCACCCGCAGGGATGATCTTCAAGGCTCGAAAACCTACGGGAAAAATTTGGAATACGATTCCCATGACCGAGGACAACTTGATCACCAGTCGGATTTTGTGGCTCGAAGGCTGTGAGCATGGATTCAATCAAGGCCTAGATTCCGCGGGCAAGGTGGTGGATACGAAAGAGCGTTACATTTATATCCACGGAACTAATCAGCACGAAAAATTAGGGACTCCGAATAGTCACGGGTGTGTTTTATTATCTGATAAAGATATTATAAAACTTTTTGAATCCGTTGCCGTGGGTACTTACGTCTACCTCAGCTAAGTTATTCTTCGGACTGTTTATTCTTTGAATTAAGCCATTCTTTAACCATGGCTTGTCCCACTGGACCAGCAGTTACTCCACCCCAAGTGTTCGTATCGTTTTGGCCTTCTACTAAAACGGCGAAGGCGACTTTAGGATTTTTGGCTGGTGCGTAGCCGATAATCCAAGCCAGGTGAGCTTTCTGTCCGTTTTTGAAATATTCGGAGGTTCCCGTTTTGGCGGCAAATTGGAATCCAGGAATTTGAATGGAACGCGCGGTGCCTTCGGTCACACAGCGAACCATTCCTTCGCGGATGGCATTCAGCTGATTTCGATTAAGTCCAATCGGTCTAGAATCTTCGTGGTAGGGAATTCTCAATGGATCATGGAAAATGGTGGGTGTGGTGCGTGTTTCACCGCGCGCGACCGACGCCGCAAAGCAAGCCATGTGTAGTGGCGTAGTTAAGATGAAGCCCTGTCCGATGGAAGTATTGGCGGTATCTCCGCTCGTCCAGTTACCCTGTCCCACACTTCGTTTAAAGTTTGCATCTGGAATAACCATTTTACGAGCCGGCGATGGGATTTCGTACTGGCTGGTGTTTTCAGCACCCATGATGTTAGGGTTAGTTTTGAGTAATGTTTTATCTAAACCGAATCGTCTGGCTTCTTGCGCGAGTAGATCTGGTCCGACCATTAAACCCACTCGGTAGTTCCAAACGTTGCAGGAGATAGCTAGCATTTTTTCCACATCTACTTGTCCAAATCCGTAGGGTTCGTGTTCAACGAATTCGTGATTTCCAATCCATAAACTGCGTCCACAGTCTAGAATATCATCGTAGTCAATTTTTCCACTACGCATCCCGGCGATGGCGGTAATAAGTTTATACGTAGAGCCGGGGGCATAGAGTCCTTGGGTCGCACGATTCATCCACCCGCCTTGCTCTTGAATTTCGTCGAAGTACTTAATGGTTACCTTACTCGCTAGGCGGTTGGGGTTATAGTTGGGCAGGCTCGCGATCGCTAAAATCTCGCCGGTGTTTACATCTAACATTACCGCTGCGCTCGGTAATGGATTACCCGCGTTGTCTTTGATGGCAGTTAAGGCTTTTTCTGCGGCGAGTTGAATGTTTACGTCCAGCGATAGGCGGACTTGGCTCCCTTCCCGTTGAGGGTAGCTTTCTAAAAGTTCCCGTTTGTAACCTGCCGAGGTTTTTGTCCAGCGCTCCCAACCGCTCGAGCCTTTGAGCGTATAGTCGTGGGTTTGCTCAAGGCCTTCGGCACCTATTTTTCCAGTATACTTCGATTTGCTCAGCTTCTTGAACGAAATTTCGAAATTAGGATCGAAATCATTGGGCAATTGATTCGTGTCCTTAACGTAGCCGAGAGTGTGGCACGCCATAGAACCATAGGGGTAGGAGCGAATCATGTCCGACTCGATCGTGATGGGGCCGTCGACTGGGAATTGCTCAATGAACCGAGCAACCGAACGATCGGCTTCTTCGTCGGAAATTTGATTTCTTAACTCGGGGAAAGTTAAATCGGAGATGAGTGTAAATTTAAAAATTCTCGAATCGCGCATGTGTTTAGCTAGCGCTGTGACATTGACCTGACGCTCGGGGCTATCGGCTAGAAACTTAACCCTCTTTTTTTCGGAGGGAGATTTTTTTTGATTACTTGCATCAATGACAAACCAGATTTTTTTTAGCCATCGATTGAGGACATTTACCCGCGCTTCTTGGTGTAAAATTTCATAATTAATCTTGATCGTACTTTCTTTGGCTTTTTCGGCCTTAACTAAGGCTCGGTATTCCCTGTCGATTTCACCCTCGAGGCCTAATAAATTAGCTTTGACGCTCCAACGTACACGATTTTCTACCAAGGTAACGTTATTCCGATCTACGATTTTACCTCGCGTCGGTGGACGCCAGACAATGGTTTCACTTTGTAAGTTAGCTTGGTCGATTAAGTCTTGGGACTGAATGAGCTGACGATAAAACAGACCGCAAAATATATAGATAAATCCCACGGCGAAGAGGGTGAAGATTAAGTACATCCGCCATGGCGTAATGGGTGCAGACGGTACAGATATTTTTTCAAGAGTATCGTCCGAACTCATAACAAATCTTGTGCACTCGGCACTCCCATTAAATCCATGATCCAATTCTGTGTGGTCGCCAGGGGCATGATGATGATTAAGCCCACTAAGCCTGAGAGAGTGCCTTGAAGCGCAGCCTGATAAATGGCATTATAAATATCGGTGGGCGCTTCACACAGATAGGCCGAGGCCGTAAACCAGATAATCGCTGCGGCCGCGTTAACGACCACGGCGGCTTGAATCATCCCTAAGCTGGTACGTAAATAGGAGCGATAGTTTCCAAGTAAAATGGCGAGTGTCACGAGCGAGATTGCCACCGTCCCATTCGGTATCGGGCGGTAGGCTTCAAACATGAAGCCCACACAACCCGCGAACAACACCGCCTGCCAGCGCTTTAATCGGCGACAAGGGGCAATCAGGGCGGCTCCCGTAATAAAATAATTAAGACCCGAACTCGCTAAGGTGCTGGAGACTAAGTCGGCGGCAAACAGCCAAGGATAGGTCGCAAGAATCAGAAAAAACCAAGCCCATAGTACGCTCATTTAAATTCCTCCAACTTAATTTTTTCGGAGGGCGCTAAGAGAATTTCATGAGCCGTGGGGTATTGAGGGACGAGTACCGAAACTTCCTCAATCATATTTAAATCTTTGGCCGGATTTAAATCCGCAACTTTATAATTGTCGTCCGTACTCATGCGAATACCGCCATCGACTTCACCTAAAATTAAACCCGAGGGAAAGACACCCCCTAGTCCGGTGGTCAAAACTTTAATCGGTTGGCCGGTCGGCGGATTATAATCGATGGGAATCGCAGTGACTTTCGCCTTGTTCGGCGAGAGTGAGTTCGCGGCATCACCACGGACATATACAATTCGACGTTTTTCATCGCCGATTAAAAATGCCGTACAACGAAAGGTTGGGCTCGTTACTAAATCAACCTCACTGATATTTAAATGGACGGCCGAAACTCGTCCAATCACTCGATTGCTGAATACCACCGGGCTGCCTGGGCGGATACCATCCGTCCGACCTTTGCGTATGATAATTTTTTGCCACCACGAGGAGCTGTCGCGGGAAATGACTCGAGCCACGACCGTCAGAAATTCAGAATTAGCCGTGTAGCGTGCGTTCTCACGGAGGCGGGTATTTTCACGACGAATGTCATCCATCGAATGAATGCGTAGTTCTAAGGCCGCATTAATGCGTGCGAGATCTCGGGAGGCCGCAATGAGTTCTTCGTTGCTGCGACTTTTTAATTCCCAGTAACGAGCAAGGTCGCCCCCTTTGCTTACAATCTGCAAGGCTGGCGCTTGGAATTCAGCGAATGTTTCTTTGGTGAAGCGATGTAGGGCACTGGTGCCCGATATCCAAATCAAAATAAAAACGGCTAAAGCAATGTAAGATGCCTTGGCGCCTTTTTGGTGGTTATTCATGGCGGGTTAGCCCGCTTAGATTAGTCGCGTCCACTCCAGCGGGAGGCGTTGCCTAAGATTTTACCTGTACCATTAACGACGGCACAAAGCGGATCTTCAGCGACAATGACGGGAAGCCCGGTGGCTTCTGAGATAGCACGGTCGATGCGACGGATCAGAGCTCCGCCACCAGCAATCACGATACCACGGTCGACTAAGTCAGCAGAAAGTTCAGGAGGAATACGTTCCAGGGAGCCTTTAATGGCTTCGATGATTTGATTAATGTTATCTGCCATGGCCTCACGGACTTCTTGAGAAGTGAGGTGGAGAGAGCGGGGGAGACCAGTGACGGAGTCGCGGCCACGTACTTCGTAGGTCATCTCTTGTTCTAAAGCATAAGCCGAACCGATTTTGATTTTAATTTCTTCAGCGGTGCGCTCACCGATGATCAGATTATATGAATTCTTAATATACTTAATAATCGCCGAATCAAATTCATCTCCACCGACGCGAATCGAACGTGCATGCACGATACCGCCCAGTGAAATCACCGCGACCTCAGTAGTACCGCCACCGATATCGACAATCATCGAGGCCATCGGTTCTTCGACGGGTAAGCCGACACCGATTGCGGAAGCAACAGGTTCAGGAATGGTAATCACATCGTCAGCACCCGCGCGATAAGCGGAATCCATCACGGCGCGACGTTCGACCGCCGTGATGCCGTAAGGAACAGCGACGACGACGGTGAGATTTGTGAAAATAGATTTACGAGCTACTTTACCGATGAAGTAGCGAAGCATGTGTTCGCTGATTTCGAAGTCGGCAATGACGCCATCTTTCATCGGACGCAGCGCTTGGATGTCACCAGGAGTACGACCAAGCATCATCTTCGCTTCATTACCTACAGCGATCGGCTTGCGAGTGCTGGTACGAATAGCGACCACGGAAGGTTCTCTAAGGACAACGCCTCGGTCTTTGAGAAAGACCAAAGTATTTGCGGTACCTAGGTCGATACCAATGGCTTGGGTAAATAGCCCTGGGAAACGCTTAAACATCAGTCGTAGTGGTTGAAGTGGTTAAATAACTTATCATTTCAGTAGTCAAACCCCTTTTGGCCATTAAGCGGTCGAACTTAAATCATAAAAATGATAATAAAATAGGGCTTAGAGGTAACCTAAGCTCTTTGCGCCAAGCAATACAAGGCCCGCTATGATTCGGTACCAGGCGAAGGGTTTAAGTCCGCGGCGCATAATAAATCCGATCATCCATTTTACGGAAATGAATGCGGACACGGCCGCGACGAAAAGTCCAAGACTCGCATTTCCAATCGGGTAGACCTGAAAAAGTGCAGGTCCGAGTGCATACATTTTGTAGAGAGAGGCGGCAGACAAAATAACGAAACCAACGAGGAATGAAAACTCTGTGGCGACGGCGGAGGATAATCCGGCCCAGCGTCCGCCTAAGATGGTGGCCAATGATCGGCTAGTTCCTGGGATGAGTGCAGCGCATTGGCAGAGTCCAATCCACAGTGCCTGTTTCGGTGTTATATTTAATTCACCAGTATTATCGGAAGGTATTTTAGGTAATTTGTTTTCGGCTAAAAAGATGACAAATCCTCCGATGATTAAAGCGAGGGCAACGATGGTGACATTAAAGGGGATGTAGTCCTTGATAATAAAACCGAGGATAGCTGCCGGTAGAAATGCGATGAGGATGGCGAGCGCTAAGAAAATGGAACTGCGATTACCTTTAAAAATTCCGACCGCGACCGAACTCATTCGTTGATAAAAAATAAAAAGTACGGCGAGAATCGCCCCGAGCTGAATGATGACAATGTAGTCATCGGCAATTTTTTCGAGCGAGAGTCGGCGACCTTTTCGATCTACGACGCTGGCCTCGACTAAGGTTGAACTCTTGTCGATACCCATGACGGCATCGCTGATAATCATGTGGCC